>JANORL010001093.1:0-2476 GCA_031415295.1 Polyangiaceae bacterium
GGCGTAGCCCCCCATCGTGAACTGGGTAGAGTGCAAGAGTCGGGTCGCGAAGCGAGCCCGACGAATGCACTGACTAGGGCCGTTCGAGCGTAAGCGAGAACGTGCCCGGCTTTCATCGCAGGGGGTTAGGCGCAACGCGCAGCAGTCTGTGGAACACCCTCACTGCATGTCCGGCATCATCCCCGGTGGCATCCAAGGGATGTCGCCACCATGGGGATCGTCGTCGCCCTTCTTCTCTTCCTTCTTGTCGGACTTCTCGAACTTCTCGGGCTTCGCTGTTGCCCAATCCGCCGACCACGAAGAAATCACGTACGGAGTGCCATCGCCCCCGTCTTTTAGGACAAACCGGCTCGTGCCTTTCGACGTCTTGCCGATCTTGAGCGTGATGTCTCCAGCGTTGTCCTTCAGTTTGATCTGAACGACCCCACCGTTTGTCTCGGCCGCATCGAAACCCGCGTCGGACTTCTCGTCGCCAAAGTCTTCCGCAGTCAAGGCCTTGAATGCTCGAAGCATTTCCTTGACCTTGCCCTCGTCGAACTTCTCCCACTTCTTCTGGGGTTTGTCCTCGAGTTTGCCGTCTTTGTCGCGTTTCGTGTACGAACTCGACCACTTCCCATCGTTCTGCGAGAAGCTGAACAAACCATTCGGGTTTGTCACGGACGCTTGAATGACGTTGGCATCCTCGAACTTCAGGATCGACGTCTCACGCCAGTTCTTGACTTCGCGCGTGTACAGAAACGGCGAGTACCCGTTCACGACCCACACGCCGTCTTTTCCACCAATACGCGCCAGTTGTCCGCGCGAACCGCTCTTGCCGAAGTAGCCGTCGAAGACTTTGCCGTCGCCCTTGAATGCAGTGACGTGCACGCCCTTCTCGTCATCGAGTTCGTATTGCTTGTACGTTCCCGTGCCGCGATCGATGCTCTCTTTGACCTTGATGTCCTTCAAGTTGTCGAGCAGCGACCGGACGTTTGCCGCATTGGCTTTGGCTTTGACCGGTGCGGTGACTTCCCAGGCATCGCCCTTTTTTTCAAGGGTGATGCTGGACTTGTCCGCGTTCTTGACCTCGATCTTCGTGATGGCTTCGACGTCGTCTTTGCTCACCGCGATGGTCGGAAGATCTGTCGTGGAAGACGGCGCTGAGTGGGCAGCGACGTCCTTTTGCTTCTTTTGATTCGTGGCGTACCAGCCGCCGCCGAGGGCGAGGAGGATGGCGATCGCCACGTAGATCTTGTGTTCGGTCTTCATGGTTGTCTTCGTCCTCAATCGAGCCGGATGGCTTCGCGAGCGCTTTCACGCCGACGCCATCGCAACAGGCCGAACGCTGCGAAGAGTAGCGGCGCGAAAAGCGTGAGAGTCCACTTCACGCGTGTCTGCACACGTTCACGTTCGAGACGATATTCTTCGGTCTTCTTGGAAACTGACGCTTCGTCGTCCGTGGCCTCTTGCTTGGGCTTGTGGATGTCCGAATAGGTCAGGTTGGGCTCTTGGAGGAGTTTGGCGCTGGCAGCAATGAGGTCGCTGTCGCCGCCCATCCAGTCGAGCGTGTTCTTGAACGAGAGGATCGTCGCCGTCAGGTACTTCTGTGCGTACGGCATGCTGATCATGAGCAGGTCTTCGTCGCCGCCCATGCCGCCCATCATTGCCATTTGCGGTGGCATTGGAGGCGGGTTGCCTGCGCGGGCAAACGGATTGGCCAGGAACTGCGAAGCACTCACCACGAGGACCCGGCTCTTGTCCTTCGACTCGGCCGCAGCTTCAATCCCTTGGTTGTCCCCGGTGAACGCGCTCTTGAGTTTGCCCTCGACCGCGATCGCCATCGCGCGTTGCCCACGTTCACCCTTGGGTACCAGCTTGTCATTGCTGAACTTCATGTCGATCGTGTCGGACGAATCGACCGTGGACGCTGCCGTTGATCGCGCAATGACCTTCAGTTGCGCTCCCGGTTGCTTCTCGGGATGCGGAACGAGCGTCGACGGGAAGGGGAACGAGAGTTCGTCAATGCGGAAGAAGCCCGCAAAGGACGAGTCGAGAAACTGCTCCTTCTCTTCTACGCTCGTGTTGTGTTGAAGCTGAACAACACCATGAAAACGAACCCAAATGACGCCGCCACCTTGCGTTTGGGTGGGTACCCGCATCGTGGCACCCCAGTCGAGAATCGCTTCCTTCTTCATCTCGACGCCGTAACCGTCGAGAAGTTTTTCCAGGCCATGCGTGTTCAGCTCGGCCTTCATCGTTGCATCGGAAGCCTTGAGATTCACCGCGCCGGCAAACACCACGAGCGCCTTGTTCCCCTCCATCATGAACTGATCGATGCGACGCAGTTCCTTCTCGGAGTAGTCTTTGGCCGGTTGCGTGATGATGATGCCCGCGAGTTCCTTGTTGATCTCGGCATCGCCATTCTGCAGATCAACGTCCTCGATCTTGTAGAACGACTTCATCGATCCGCGGCGGGAGATCTCAGGCGGACGCGTCA
>JANORL010001094.1:0-4084 GCA_031415295.1 Polyangiaceae bacterium
CACGATTCATTTACGGTCGGCATGTGAATGTGCCGGACGTCATGATCAAGAATGGGACGACGTACCGCATTGTGACGGATCACCTGGGCAGTCCGCGGTTTGTCGTGAATACGGCGACGGGCGCGATAGCGCAAACGATGATCTACGATGAATACGGTCGGGTGCTCAGCGACAGCGCGCCAGGATTTCAGCCGTTCGGGTTTGCCGGGGGCATGTACGATACGGATACGGAGCTGGTGCGGTTTGGCGCAAGGGATTACGATGCGTTTACGGGGCGGTGGACGGCAAAGGATCCGATTCTCTGGGCCGGTGGGCAAGGGAATTTGTATGCGTATGTTGGCAATGACCCGGTGAATTTGAGGGATCCCCAAGGTTTAGCCGTCAGAATGGGTCCAAATCCGTTATGGGCATGGTTTCAGGCGCAGGCAGAAACTGCCTATGCAGGGGCAGCGGAGTTATGGGCGGATGATAGGCCAGTGGCCGCCGCCGCCGTAGGCGTCGCGGGCGCGTTCGCGCAGATGACGCCGTACGTGCTCGAGATCTTGCCTGTCGTCTGTGGCATGAAGTTTCCTGGAAATAATGCTGCGAACGCACCCAAGGGCTTCGCTTGGCGTGGGAGGCCGGGCTCAGTTCCAGGAGCAAAAGACGGAAACTATTTTAATCCGACGACCGGTGAATTCCTTCGTCCGGATCTCGATCATCCACCACCTATCGGACCGCATTGGGATTATCGCGATTCGTCCGGGAATTGGTGGCGAATTTTTTCTGATGACACACAGGTGTTGAAGTGAAAAAAAACACACAAAGACCCGCTGCGGACGACTGGCGTCGGCAAGGACAAGAACGCTATTTGACGGGCGTGAGCTTGTTTGCGCGGGAATATAAGCCATATCGGCCGCAATGGGAACACGATCACTGCGAATTCTGCGGGACCAAATTCTCATTGAGCGAATCCGATCTAAGGTGTGGTTACTCAACCGAAGACGGCTACCGATGGGTGTGCAGTGACTGTTTCACCGACTTTAATGACGAGTTCGGATGGCGTGTTTGCAAATAACCGCCCTGGAAAAGGTGCCATGAGGTAGCTGCTGAAAAGGTGCCAACCACTTTTTTCTGAAAAGGTGCAAAGGTGCTGAAAAGGTACCAACCAAAGGTGCTGAAAAGGTGCCAACTACTTTTTTTTCAGTCGACGAAGCGTGTGTCGACAACTTGCTTGACATTGGGAGGCCCCTTGGACCATGGCTACCGGGTTTCAATGATTGCAGTAGTTTTGTAATGGCCGTCATCAATCGGTGCTTGGTCGCCTGCGATCCAACGTCGGCGTGCTGCGTTTGAGCAATGGCCAATCTCCTTTCGCCAATCATGCTAAATTTCATTGCCGCCATCGCTCTCACTTGCGCGGGCATTGTGGCCCTCGTGGTTTGTCAACGAAAGCTCAAAACGTATCCGCAGGCGCAAAGATATCGTCGCCCGTTCGTCGTTCTTGGCATATGCACAGGTATTGTCATGTCGTGGGTTTCTTGGCCCATTAGGCACTCCCTACCACCACTGGCCAATGGATCATTTAATGAGGTGAATTTTCTGGGAATACCTGCGCCCCTCGGGAACATCATACATTGCAATACGTCTGTCAGAATGCCATGCGGTGGCATTCACGCGATGCTTGGTTTGCCCGCCGTGCCGCTCAACATTGCATTCTGGGTCGGTATCGCGCAAGCGGGGCTATACATATACGTCAAGCGACGTAGTAGAGGCATTGAGTACCAATAGGCATCTACTTGCCACAAAACGATGCCAACCACTTTTCGGCATTTGATTAACCTAGCTGGAAAAGGTGCAGCTGGAAAAGGTGCCAACCACTTTTTTTCGGAGCAAAGGCGTCATCCTCGACCGAGCACGGCCAGGGAAAAGGGCAGCACCTTTGGGAGTTGGTCACCTTGCCACCATTGACCAAACCCTCTTGTTGCAAGCAATTGCAATGGCTTTGGCCAAGTACCCTTCGGACAATGCAGCGGACCTCAGCGGTCGCGCGGTGCTCATCGGACCCATTTTGAGGCAGAACGAAGCCATTGGTCAATATTTGAAAAGTCGCCGCATGGTGCCCGACGTGAATCCCGAAACGGGCGAAAAAGTACCCGTACCATCCAAATGATACTGGTGGCTGCACCGTCGACCGTCGACCGCAGTTCGCGATGAATTCGAATGCGCAAATGTCGGTGTGCGATGAATCGCGCCCCTACATTTCGGTCCTCGAGTTTTGATCAATCAGGTTCATTGTGTCTGGGTACTAGTCGACCCGGACAATCGGCAACCTTGCCACCGGCATCTCTGCATATTGCTGGCCTGTACGAGGATCCGTTGCGTCGGGACAAACATCGAGCAGCGGATGCAAAGCGAAGACGCGTTCCCCGAGACGTGGATGCGGAACGGTCAAGCCCGGTTCATCGATGATTTGGTTGTCCGCCCACAAGACATCGATGTCGATCGTTCGTGGCCCCCATCGAACGGGATCGGGCCTGATTCTGCCGAGCGATCGTTCCAGGTCGAGGGCCCAACCGAGCAGCGTAGGAACATCGTTGGACGTCAAAACAAGTACGGCCCCGTTCCAATAGTCGGGCTGCGCAGGACCTCCAGCGGGAGGCGTCACGTACAATGGCGATCGAGCGACGAGCGTAACATCGGGCCAGTTGCTGATGCTGGTGATCGCTCGTTCGATGGTTTGTCTGCGTTCCCCAAGGTTTGCCCCAAGTCCCAAAACGACGCGTTGTGGATGGTTCACGCGTGAACTTTCTTGTGAGGTGTTGGGGGAGTCAATAGTCCATGGTGTGTTACGCTCTTGCTACCGATGAACCTCGACGACGAAAAAATGAACGGTACAAACGCGTGGATCGTGAAGGTGGATCGAAATCGGGCGACGCATAGGCGAAGTAATGACGTCGCGGCTCAACTGGAAGAGTGAAGCGCTGTGCGTGATCGGCTTGCGGCGCGGGCGGTAGAGAAACGAGCGGGCGTGCTAGCATCGGACAAGGAGCAATGATCATGGGAGCGGCAGCGACGGTGCATGTGGATGTCGAGCTCGATGCTTCGTCGGAGCTTGCTCGACTCCGCTTGCCCGAGGGGGTCGATCGGCGACTCCATGCACTCCTCGACAAACAAGATAGTGGCGAGGGCCTCACGGCCGACGAGCGGGCTGAGGCCGAGGGGCTCGTTGAACTTGCCGAGGTGCTTACTCTGCTTCGGTTACGTTTGTCGCGACCTACACCTGAACGATGACGGGAATCTACGTTCCGGTGACGCTTAGGCGACGCGTGCGTGAACGTGCCGCCGAACGGTGCGAGTATTGTCGGCTTGCGCAAGTGGGGCAGGAGGCGACGTTTCACCTGGATCACGTCGTTCCTCAAAACAAGGGCGGTGAAACCACTTGGGGGAATCTCGCCCTTGCTTGCGTAACGTGTTCACTTCGTAAAGGTGCCCGAATCACCGCACTGGATCCCGTCACGCAAGAAATGGTGACCTTGTTCAATCCTCGCCTTGACGCCTGGACAAACCACTTCGAATTAACTGAGGGGCTTCTGATTGTCGGACAAACACCAAGGGGTCGAGCAACCGTGGAGTTGTTCGGGATGAACCGCGGCATCACGGTTAGCATTCGCCACGAAGAGTCGCTACGTGGACGATATCCTTAGGCAGGGATCTCATCGGCTAAGACTTCTCCACGCTTGTTCTTCTCCGCCCACTCGATCACCTTTGCCGATTGGTCTATCCCCGTAAACCGACTCAACTCCTGAATGCCCGTCGGACTCGTCACGTTCACTTCGGTCAGATGTTCACCGATCACATCGAGCCCCACGAAGAACAGCCCATCCGCACGTAACTTTGGTGCAATGGCCCGGACCAACTCCAGCTCGCGCGTTGTGAGTTCTGTCGGAACCACGCTCCCTCCCACGTGAATGTTCGAGCGGATTTCATCGGCTCGTGGCACGCGCAAGATCGCTCCCAGCGGCTCACCATCCAAGAGCAAGATGCGTTTGTCGCCTTGAGTTACGGCAGGCAAAAACGCTTGCACCATCGCCAAATGTTTTCC
>JANORL010001095.1:0-4556 GCA_031415295.1 Polyangiaceae bacterium
GAACGATCGAAACTCGTGTCACTCATGCTCGACGCGATGCCCAGCATCTCGGGCAAGGTGTCGTTGTGGCGCGTGATGTTCACGGATCTCGGTGTCGCTGATGCGCTCTACCGCGGCATGCTCGCGCGCGTACGTACAGCCTCTGAAGTTCGGGAACTGCATGCAGCTCTTGGTCTTCAAACGATCGATCAGGGTGTTCTGGAAAAACTGCTCAAGGACGCGAAGACACCCACCGAGCGAGCGAAGAAGCTTCGTGAGCTCGTATCGCGATGGCCGACGGATTTTGCGCTCGCGTTGCGTCTGCTGGACGAACTTGAAGACGCTGAAGATTTCGCCGGTGCACGCGAACTAGGACGAACCCTGCGCGCACGACCCGACGTCGATGCGCACGTGCGTACTGCTATCGGTGAACTGCACCTGCGTCTCGCTGCTCGCGAGAAAGACCCGGCGCAAAAGGCGTATCACCAAGCGGAAGCGCAACGAGCGTTCGGAGAAATCGTCGAGTTTGCTCCGGATGATCCGGTCGCTCGACGAAGGCTTGGGGATCTTTTGAGGACCCACGGATTTTACGCGGAAGCCGCGCGGCAATACCAAACGCTGGCGAAACTTGCACCAGACGATACGACGGTCGCGCTGTTGCTTGCTGCTTCTGCCGAAGGCCTCGGCAAGTTGGAAGAAGCGATCAAGTGGACGGAGAAAGGTGGCGCAGCGGGCGCACCAGACGTTTCACAAGGTCCCGCGGTGACAGCTCGAGCGTTTGCCGCGACGTACCTGGCGTGGGGACGTCTCGAAGCGAAAAAGGCTGGCAAGAAGGAAGAAGAGCAAACACTTCGAGCTCGCTTGCTGCGGGTGATTTCGACTGAGCGCACAACGAACAAGGCGCCAGCGGGAGCGCGTGTCTCGCTGACGTGGTCGCATCCGGAATTCCATCCGTCGCTTTGGACAAACGCACTGGGCGCTGAAATGCCTGCGCCTGAAGGCGACGTGACGCTCGGTATTGCGCAAACGCTGATGCCGCTACGTCCCGACGCCAAACTCTGGGTGCGTCTGGAACCCGAAGATGTCGCGCATGCGGCACGCCTTGGAGCGGAAGCAACGCTGACGGTGGTGTTCGACGAAGGCGAAGAGAAGGAAACGATCGTGAAGCTGCCCGTCAGGTTCACGCGAGGCGGCAAACCCGCGCGGGTGTTCGCGATTTCGCAGGGTGACGTTCGGGAGGTCGAGCTGTGAGCGACGAACAAAAAGACACGCAGGATCCGACATCTGCGGCTCCACCATCGGACATCGCCGTGCCCTCGATGCCTCGTAACGATGAAGCACCGGACACCGAGCCCCTTGTCGCACCCATCGAAGAATTGGTTGGTGCAGCAACGATACATACGGTCGATCCTTCGGACCTCGAAGACGACGATGACGACGACATTGCGGCTGCTCCACCACCGCCACCTGCCGCGGGTCCGAAACCGAAGGAACGACGCATCGTCGTCGTAAGTCGCACGGACAAACTGGACACCGTTGAATGGTTACCGCTGAGCGATCCTCGCGCGATCGCGCAATACCATCGCTCGAACAATGCGCCGTTGCCGCCGGAAGGCGTCACCATGCCTCCGGCAGCTTTTGCCATCGTGGGATCGTTGCTCGTCATCGCCGCGACGGTGGGTCTGTTGCGTGGACGCGGCGAGCGCACTCCGACGCAGCCGCTCATCGCGACGACGGCCGACGTGCAAGCAGTGCATTCGTCGGTGAAAACTTCGGGCTCGACGGTGCACAAGACGCGCCGTTTGTCCGTCGGTGATGTGGTCAGTACGGACAACGACGGACGCGCTCGACTACGCCTTGATGACGGCACGTCACTCGTCGTTGATCGCGACACGAACCTGAAGCTGACGGCGACAGGAATCGAACTCGATTATGGGCGCATCTTCGTGCAAGGCGCTTTGGGTGCGCGCACCGAGATCAACGTTGGCGGTGCCATCGCGATCGTAAGCGGCGCGAATACCGGTATCGAACGACCGAAAGCAAAACCTTCGAGTGCAAAGCTTTATGCGGCAACCGAAGAGATCACGGTACGCGCGAACGGTGCGGAGAAGACGGTCCACACGGGCGAAACGGCATCCGTCGACGGACAAACCGTGACGGTGGCTCCTGAACGCGGTTACGACGATTGGACCGGAGGCATGGCAACGCCGTGGGGCGCGCAAGGTGCACCGCGTCGTGCCGTGGGCGAACTATGGGGGCGTCCGGACAAACCCGGTGAAGCCGGTTCACCGCTGACGATTCGCGCGCACGACGTCGATGCGATCGTGGCCCGCGAAGTTGCGGAAACCGAAGTACGCACGACGTTCTTCAACGCCGGTAGCGATACGGTCACTGGTGACTACCGATTGGCGATTCCACCTGGCGCAATCGTTTCGCGCTTCGCTTCGATACGGGGCGGATCGACACGAGAAGGACGGATCGCGCTCGCAACGCGCGGCCGTGGAGATAGTTCCGGACAAACCACGGAATTGCTCGAGTGGGCCGGTGAAGGTTGGCTTCGCGCACGCATTCCGGGCATTGCTCCAGGCGCGTCGGTAGGCGTGGTGGTGCGGTACGTCGAATGGCTTTCACCACGGGCAAAAGCGGACGGCACATGGGTCGTGCAATATCGCTATCCGATGGTGTCGGATTCGACGCCACCACTCATCGGCGAGTTTTCAGCACGCATTGATGCAACGTCATCAGGACCGCGTTCAATCGGCGCAGGCCTTGGCGCACGCGTCACGGGAAGTACGGTGGAAGTACGTCGGCCGGACTATCGACCCACCGCGGATCTCGTCGTCGATGTCGAGATCGACAAGGCTCCAAGTCCTGCGCGACTGTTTGTCTCGCCGCCATTCGAAGGTGACACGGAGGATCCTGCGTCCACCATTCTCGTGCGCACTGAGGTTCCCGAAGTTGCACAGAACGACGGTGTGACGTTGGCGCTGGTGCTCGATACATCTTCGAGTGTCGAGCCTGCGCTTTTCGATGCCGAACGCGCGCTTGTCGATGCTGTGTTGCAAGGCCTCGGTACGCGTGATCGCGTGATCGTACTCGCGGCTGATCAAACGGTTCGTCCTGTAGGACCCGCTCTTGGGCCCGTCGATGCCGCACGACGCAAAGCCACGAGTGAAGCGTTGTCGAAGCTGTCGCCTGGTGGTGGAACGGATCTTGGTCGTGCCCTCGAAGCAGGTGCCGACGCGATTCCCGCTGATGCTCCAGCTGGCATGGTCATCTATGTTGGTGATGGATGGCCAACCGTTGGTGATCCAACGGTTGATCTGATTCACGCTCGCCTCGCTCGACGCAAAGGTGGCGTACCGCGTCTTGGCGCCGTCGGTGTCGGGCCGCTGGTGAATCGTTTTGCGCTCGCGAGCCTCGTCCGAGGTTCCGGGCCGCTGTTGGAAATCGCGGACACGCTGGATGCAAGTCGCGCAGCAACCGAACTGATTGCGCAAGCGTTGCAGCCCGCAGTCGCGAACGTCGAAATCACGTTTGGTCCCGAGGTCGAACGAATTTATCCTCGTGCTCCACGTGCGGTTGCATCGGGTGAAACCGTGTTTGCCGTTGCTCGAGTGAAGGGTGAACCTCCGCGCGAGATCACGCTTCGTTATCGTGACGCCAAAGGACAACACGAAGAGAAGCGCGCTGTCGTCGTCGAACGTGCACGCAATGAATCGGATGTCGGTCGACGATGGGCTGCGGCGCGTGTCGAACACATTGCCCTCGAAGGCAAAGGTCGCGAAGCAGCAACGGATGTCGCATTACGCGCGGGCCTCTTGACACCTTGGACGGGTTTTACCGTGAGCAGTGTCGGCGTCTACACGCCAACGCTTTTGCAGACACGCATTCTCGACTTGTCTGCGGGGCCCGAATCGGGTTTTTCCGCGGCATTCGCAACACCTCGTACGTCCGCCGGAACGCTGACGAACGTGCCACAAGAAACGGAAGCCGACGACGTACCGGACGATGAAAACGGATTTAAATTAGCCGTTTCCGATGCAGCAGCGCGAGCGCTCGACGATGCACGACCGGCCGTGCGCGCATGTCGAGATTCACGAGCTGCCCTTCGTCCCGAGCTCGCGGGCAAACTCGACGTACGTTTCAAGATCGATGGCGAAGGACGATCCGATGGCGTGAAGGTGCAAGGCATTGCTGGTGCCGACGACGCAGCGCTGGCGCGATGCGTCGAAGTCGTGGTGCGCGGAATGGTTTTTCCCGCCAGCGGTCTCAACGTCACGATCGATGTGTCGCGCATTCTCGATTTGCCACCTGCTTTGCCAACGTTGCGTGGCCGCAAATGCTCACCAACTTCGCTGTTGCCACTGCCATTGCGAAGGGGCATCTGGCGTGAGCGTCTCGATCGTGGCGCCGCAGATGCGATGTACGTCGACGCGAAACGGTCGTGCGAATTGCCGACGTGGACTGATCGACGAGCGCTGCTCGAACTGGTTTTGCTTCATGAAGCCAGCGGTCTGGCACGAGTCGCCGTGGCGACGCGTTTGGAGATCGCCGGGGAAGGTGATGCCGCAGCG
>JANORL010001096.1:0-11100 GCA_031415295.1 Polyangiaceae bacterium
AAAACGCCGCGGAGAGGGGGAAAAGAAACTTCTTCCAATATGGAAGCTCCCCTCTCCGCGCCGCGAAGCGGCGGGGAGAGGGGCCGGGGGTGAGGCGCGAATTGCGGACAAATCCTGATTAACACCCTCTAAGCAAAGTGACATCAAATGGGGAATCATCGTATTTAACGCTTTCGATTTTCCCATCGATTGGCAAGCTGCGAGGGCACCTGCTGATAACACTCGCCGCAGATAGCGAAAAACTACCGCCAAGAATCCCGTCGACGCCATCATTACCGCCGGATATCATTACCTCGGGTGCGACGCCTCGTGCCGGGATTGTGGCAAGTTGAACGGATATCCTTCCTTGCCCATCATCGCCGACGCTGAATGCCACATTCATGGTTCCAGCGGCAAAGGTTTCGAGTGGGTGGGTCTTTTCGATCGGCAGTGATCGACCTTGTGTACGGCAAGCGCGGAATTTGCGTTCTTTTAATGGCGGAGATGTTTCGCTACATGTGCATCCGGGGAAGAATGCCAATGCGAAGAACGTCACCAACAAAAAGATTGCTTGCCACGTAGTGGAATGCTTGGCGTGCATGAGAAGCCTCCCAAAACGACAGTAGCGCCCTGTCGAAGCGCACGTCAACGCTTTTTCCCGCGCCCCAACCAAATACAAACCCGTTACGAGCGAAACGACGTTAGCCCTGTGGAAGGCATGATTTCTCGGCGCAGCGGCGGGGCCCCGTTGTCTGAGCCCGCGCTTTGGCGGGCGAGTTCAGGGTCCCGAGAGTGCCAATAAATCAAGCATTCCCAGGGCGTCCGGGTATGCCCTGCCTGCTGAAAAACGAAACTCACGTCCAATCGATGGAGCATGCATCGCTGGGCGATGGTCTTCATTTACATCCGTGACACAACGACTACAATCGGCTTACGGTCAAGCGACCACAGGAGGACCCATGACGACCATTGATCAACGATTGGCCCGCAAGGGCAGGCGTTTTTAGTCGCAAATGCTTTCCGGTCCAAGCAATGCCCCATGCGCACTGCATGCATTTTTCATCGGAGTCCTGCTCCTGCGTCTGTAAGTTTGGCAGTCCATGGTACTTCGTTGAGAGTGTCGAAAACCTCTCGGTATGTAACTATTTGCTTTGCGACTTTTGCGTTCCATGGTACTTCGTCGAGAATGTCGAAAACCTCTCGGTATGTAGCCATTTGCTTCGCAGGCCTGGCCCTGGGCTCATCGGGATGTGGGTCGACCCAGAAAATTTGTCCTCCTGTCGTGTCACCCAATGCCGGGACAAACACAACGGGTAATGTTTCTGCAAAATGGCGAGCCAGCGCAGAGACAAACGCCGGAATAAACGCCGGAACAAACGCAACCACCACGGCACGAGCGAAAGCGCCACCGACAGACGCCGAGCTACGAGAAGCGGCGGATTTGCGAGCGCGGGCGCAAGCCAATGTGGACGCGGGCCGCCTGCGCGAAGCCGTGCCGGACCTCGAGCGAGCATTCTCGCTTTCGCGCGACATAACGTTGTTCGGCGATCTCGGATTCGCCCTCGATGCGGTCGGTCGCTTCGATGAAAGTTGGCTGGCGCTTTATCGCTTCCGAGCCGAAGCGAGCGCGGCATATGAGCCAGTACGCGCGAAAATTGACGCGAAACTCAATGAACTCGAAAAGCAGCTCGGGGGTCTCGTGATTGCTACGGACGCGCCCGAGGCAGAATTAATCATTCGAGGACAAGTCTTGGCGAAGTTGCCATTGGCGACTCCTATTTTCCTTGCGCCCGGGGATGTTTCCGTGGTTGTGCGCGCCGCGGGCAAACCCGACTTCACATTGCGTTCTCGCGTGGCCATTGGGTCCGTAACACGAGCAAGCGCGAACTTTGCCGCGTCGGCGGCTGTGGGCGTATTAACGCCGCCTGTTCCGCCTGCGCCACCTTCTCCTCCCATTTTGCCCCTTGTGGTGATCGGTGGAGGCGTGGTAGTGCTTGGAGGCGCATTGGCTGCCGGAGTTATCTATTCGGGAAAGGTTGAACAATTCGATCTCAACCATTGCGGCAAAGCGGACGCGAAGCCGATATGCAAGTCGCTCGACACCAACGCGAACATCTCCATGTTGAAAGCTACAGGAGTTTTACTCGGCGGTGCCCTTGTCACTGGTATCATCGGCTATGCGATCATGCGAGGCAACACCCCTGAATTGGATTGTCCGCAAGTCGGGAAAGCTGCACCTTTACAATTGCGTTGTGGTGCCGGAGCAGATGGTAATGGCGCTGGTATCGGGTGCGTCGGGACATTCTAATAGGGTGTTCAAGAAGAAATCTTCTACCTGACCCAGCACCAAACATAGCCAACAAGCAATGAGCCACCGAGCCACCTCTTGCAGGCTGTTCGCAATCAAAGCTGCACGCCGAAGAACAGATAGCCAGCAAAACGCCTCTCGAACGTGCCCATCATGTACCGCCCACAGAAACAATGTTCACCCGCCCCCCTTCCTGATACAGTGCGCGCCCGTACGAGCCGGAGAACCGAATGGCCGCCAGAAAACCGCTGAAAACACAAGACATCGTCGCGCCCTTGCAAACCTCCGTGCTGCCCTTCGAAGTCTCCGTGCCCACCGCCGCCTCGGTCCTCAGCGTCCTCGCCACCGGCCGCGTGTTCGATTTATGCCGCCAGTTCGGATGCGACGTCCGTGACGCTTCCGGGGGCAAAGACCGGCTCGTCGCAAAGCTCGCCGACCTGCTCGCGACGCGCCTTCCCGCCGTCATTCGCGAACTTGGTCGCGATGAATTACGCGCAATATGTCGCCGCCATGGCCTCGATAGCTCCGCCCGCGCTCGTAGCGATTTGCAAGCCCTCGTGCTGCAAGCCGCAGGACTCGATCCCAAAGTTTCCACGGTACGCCCACCCGCCGCAAGTCCCGATGGTTTGCCCGCCAAAGGACAAATCGTTCACGCCCGTCACCGCCAATGGCTCGTCGAAAACGTCGAAGTGGGCATTTCCAACGATTCCCCGCTTGTCAAATTGGTTTGTCTCGACGATGATGACCCCGGTCGGCAAATCGATGTATTGTGGGACCTCGAATTAGGCGCGCGTATCGTCACGCCTGAAACGTTTGGTCTTGGAAAAATAACGCGTCTCGATCCACCCGCGCCATTTGGTGCGTATTTGCATGCGTTGCGCTGGAGCGCCGTCAGCGCCGCCGATGCGACTCGTTTTCAAGCGCCTTTTCGAGCCGGTATCAAACTCATGGCCCATCAGCTCACGCCGCTGATGAAAGCCCTCGAATTGCCCCGCGCAAATTTGTTCATCGCCGATGACGTGGGCCTCGGGAAAACCATTGAAGCGGGCCTCGTTCTCCAAGAACTCATCCTGCGCCAACAAGCGAATTTCGTGCTCATCGTTTGCCCCGCGTCGGTTTGTCTCCAATGGCAAAGCGAAATGCAACGTCGTTTCGGCCTTCGTTTCGAAGCGATGACCCGCCAATTCGTCGCCTATCGCCGCCAAGAACATGGTTTCGGTACAAACCCTTGGAGCACCCACAATCGATTTATCGTTTCCCACGCATTGCTCCGCCGTCCAGAATACCGCGATCCGCTTTTGCATCACCTGGGCGAACGCGCGCGTAAAGGTTTGCTCATTTTGGATGAAGCACACGTCGCAGCTCCTGCATCAGCCAGCAAATACGCCACCGATACGGACATCACCCGCACCATTCGCGACCTTGCGCCTCGTTTCGACAATCGCCTTTTTCTCAGCGCCACGCCCCACAATGGCCATTCCAACAGTTTTAGTGCGTTACTCGAGATCCTCGATCCTATTCGTTTTACCCGCAGTGTTCCGGTGCAAGGCAAAAAAGATCTGGATCCTATCATGGTGCGCCGCCTCAAACGCGATCTGCGCCAACTTGGTGTCGAACGGTTTCCGCGACGTTTACTCGTTCAAATCGCCCTGACGAACAAGAATGGCGTGTGGCACGTCGGACAAACCAAATACGACGCGGAAACAGGCGAAGAAGAAAAACCTTTTACATCCGAGCTAGGACCGGGACAACCAACCGAATTGGTTCTCGCGGAAAAACTCCAACAATATACGTCGCTTTGCGCACCGGCCGCAGGACAAGCACGGCTTCCGTTTATCAACTTGCAACAGCGGCTTTTGTCCAGTCCCGAAGCGTTTGCCCGGACGCTCGACGCGCACGTGCAAGGTATCGAGAAAAAGGGTGGTCTTGTCGCTGCCCCACAACAACAAAAGTTTCTCGACGATAAGCGTACGGCCCGGAAAAACACGGCGGTCGAATTCGACGCCGATCCGGAAACGTACGGCGTATCGGACGAAGCCCTGGCCGAAGAAAACATCGCCGCCGTTCGTCGCACCAGTGCCACTTTGCCCAGTCCCACCGACGAAGCCCGCACGCTGCTTTCGGAAATGCGCGCGCTCGCTGAGAAAGCTCGCCGAGAACCCGATGCGAAAACCCTCGCCCTCTTTGCTTGGATGCGTGAACATCTATGCCCCGCGCTTGGTTTGGGCGAAACGACGAAAACGAGTCGCGCGTGGACAAACCAACGCGTCATTCTGTTTACCGAATACGCGGATACCAAACGATATCTCGTCGAATTGCTCAACGCTGCCGTTTTGCACACCGACGACGCCGAGAACCGCATTCTGCAATTCCATGGCGGTATGGGCGACGAAGCCCGTGACGAAGTGCAACGCGCTTTTAATACTTCGCCCGCCGAACATCCGGTCCGTATTCTGGTCTGCACCGACGCCGCTCGTGAAGGCGTAAACTTGCAAGCCCATTGCGCGGATTTGTTTCACATCGATATCCCGTGGAACCCCGCGCGTATGGAGCAACGTAATGGTCGCATCGACCGTACACTTCAACCCGCGGCCGAAGTGTATTGCCATTATTTCGTGTATCCGGAACGTATCGAAGATCAAATCCTGGAAACAGCCGTCCGCAAAATTGCCACCATTCAACGGCAACTCGGATCGCTCGGCGCCGTATTGCTCGGACAAATCGAAACGGCCATGGAAAATGGCCTCGTGGCTAAAGTGCGTCCCGTGGTCGAAAAAGTCGGCGCTGATGCGAAAACATCGACCGTCGATAACGAACTCGAAGCCCAACGCACTGATCTTGCGGCCGTACGCGCGGAAGTCGAAAAAGCCGGTCGGCGTCTCGAAAGTTCCAAACGCGCCTTCGATGTCGATCCGGATACGTTGCGCAGCGTGATCGACATGGGATTACGTTTGGCCGGAGCAACCGCGCTCGAAAGCTCTGGGAAAACCAGCGACGGACGACCCACTTTTCGATTGCCCTCGCTCGATCGCTCGTGGGACGTCACGCTCGATACCCTGCGGCCCGCGCGCAGTCGATACGAAGAATTCTGGGAATGGCGGCAAAAACCACCGAAACCTGTCACGTTTCATCCGCTCGCGACCATGTCCGAACATGCCGAACAGCTTCATTTGGCGCATCCGTTCGTGCAGCGTATTCTGGATCGGTTCCTCGCCCAAGGGTTTGGCGCGCATGATCTATCTCGAGTTTCCGCGCTCGTCGCGCCTGGCGAGAGCGTGATTCGCGTGGTCGCGTATGCGCGTTTGACGCTTTTTGGATCGGGCGCCGCGCGTTTGCATGACCAGCTCGTTCCTCTTGCCGCTGCGTGGTCGGGCGATCCAAGCTCGGTCAAACCGTACAAGGACCGAGCAACCGCGGTGAATGCCGTGACATCGACGGAAAAACTTCTCGCAAGTGGAGCAGCCGCGCCAAACCAAACGATTAACAAGCGTATCTTGGAGAATGCCGAAGCGTTGTTTTTTGCGCTCTGGCCGCATCTCGAAGCGGAAGCGGATGCATTGGCCGTGGAAGCTCGTAATGGACTCGCCGAACGAGCGCGACGTGAAGGAACGGAATTACGCGAGCTTCTTTTGAAGCAACGCGTAGCGATTGGCAAAGCCGAGACGGCACTTCGACAAACTGATTTTCTGAAAACGGACGACAAAGAACAGAAGCGTCAAGTTGACTTGGATTTGAGGCATCTTGATCATCGACGGGCCGCGTTGGCGAAAGAATTGGAAACCGAACCCGCAGCGATTGAAGCGCTTTACGATGTACAGATGTCTCGCCTGACGCCGGTGGGACTCGTGATTTCGTGGCCGGAGGCGATGACATGAAAGACCGCGACGTCCTATTTCACCAGAAATGGCTGGGTTTGGCGCAACCCGTGGAAGGGCTCGTCTTTAGCGTTCCGGTTTTGGCCGACGCGCAAATTGCCCCTGAAGAACGAGCGGACTTGTCGGCTGCATTCGCAGCGTTCTTGGATGCCGACGCCACGCGTATTCGTAGCTTGGTGGCGTTTTTCCGGGACTTCCTCGGATATTCCGAAAAAGGCCAACTCGTTGGCCGTGCCGAATTACCGGACGACCTGCGGTTCTACGCCGCGGAAGGGCAACAAGAGATTCGCCCCAGTTACGCGCTGGGGCGTGGACCGTTTGTCGAAGAGGATCCATTTGCGGAGTTCCAATCGAATACGGGCCAGGATTTGGACCCTCGCTTCGCGCGTGTGGGACACGCGCTTCGCGAGTCCAGTCACGATGGGGGGCTCGCCGGCGGCTCTCACAATCTCTTTGGCTCCGCCAAAGAGACTGAGCCGACGGCTCCGCCCCCCATACCCCCCGATTTTGTCGACTGGTTCGCTCTGCTCTGGGATCTCACCGAATCCGGCACCGATATCGACCTCGACGAACCCGAAGCTATCACCGGCCCGTGGCGTTATCCGCCCACCGCCAAGTTCGAACGGCTTTTGCGCCACGTGGGCATTCCCATCGGTTTTCTATTTAATGGCAAAGAGCTACGTTTGGTGTATGCACCCAATGGCGAATCCGCCGCACACCTCACGTTTCGCGTCGAGCATATCCGAGGCCCCGAAGGCCGACCGCTGCTCACCGCGCTCGAATTGCTCCTCCACGCACGACGCGCGTATACAGCCGCGCCCGAACATACCCTCGAAGGATTACTCGCCGAAAGTCGACGACGCCAAGCCGACGTCACCGAAGAATTGGCCAAACAAGTCTTCGAAGCCGTCGAAGTATTACTCGCCGGATTCGAATCCGCCGCCGCGCGTGATTGTACCGGCGATCGACATGATTGGCTCCGGCGAGCTCTTGAAGCCGAAAACGATCATTTTTATCAGGGCGTTTTGTCCATCGTTCTGCGTTTGGTGTTTTTGCTCTACGCCGAGGATCAATCGTTGCTCCCCGTCGAGCATTCCATCTATGCCCAGCATTTGGGTATTGGTTCGCTTTATTCGCGTCTGGTGCACGACGTCGGTGCTCACCCCGAAAGTATGCACCATCGGTTTGGCGCGTACGGGCGGCTTTTGGCGCTGTTTCGAGCTGTTTTTTTTGGCGTTCGTCATGGTACGCTGGAACTTCCCGCGCGACGTGGAAAACTTTTCGATCCGAATACCTATCCGTTTCTCGAAGGCGGCCTTCCCGGATGGACCGCAGCCGTCACGGATCCCGCAGCTCGAGCCGCCGCGACGCCACCGAGCATCGATGACGGCACGATTTATCGCGTATTGCATGGGCTCGTCGTATTCGCTGGGCAACGGCTGAGTTACCGGACGCTCGATGTCGTCCAGATTGGCAGCGTGTACGAATCGCTCATGGGTTATCACGTGTTACGCATGGAAAGCCCCGCCGTGCGAATGGGAAAACATGGCGTGTGGGTCGAAACGGGGGCGCTGCGCGCGATGAGCGCGACCGATCGCGCGCGTTTTTTGAAAGAAACGTGTGGCTTGAATCCTGGGCCGGTGACGGCGATCGAAAAAGCCGTGAAAGAGTTTGGCGCGGATACGCAAGCGTTTGCCGAAGTTTTGGCCACGCACGCATCAGGGCGTAAAGGACAAATAACAAAGCATCGGGCGGACACGGGGAAACTCGTGCTTCAGCCGGGCGAGGAACGTCGGCGCACGGGAACGCATTACACGCCCCCGTCGCTCACGGAAAAAGTCGTGCGGCGGACGCTCGAACCGCTGCTGGCGTGTTTGGGTCCGGAACGTTCAGTCGAGCAATTGTTGCAGCTCAAGATATGCGATCCGGCGATGGGTTCGGGCGCGTTTTTGGTGGCGGCGTGTCGAGCGCTGGCGAGCGAAATCGTTTCGGCATGGACGCGCGCGGGCAAACTGGCGCAGGTCATTGAAATCTACGGCGATGCTCATTTGCATGCGCGAAGGCTGGTGGCGCAACAATGTTTGTATGGCGTCGACAAGAACGCGGCGGCGGTGGAATTAGCAAAACTTTCGTTATGGCTGGTGACGTTGAGCCGCACGCTTCCGTTTACGTTCGTGGACCATGCCTTGCGGCACGGGGATAGCCTGGTCGGCTTGGATTTTAAGCAAATCGGAGCGTTTCATTGGGCGCCGGAACAGCAGAGCGAGTTCGTCGAGTTGCATTTACGCGACGCGCTCGATCAAGCGGTGGAATTGCGTCAGCAGTTGTTGGCGTTGGCGGATCACGACGATGCGGGGTCGCAGGGGGAAAAGCGGCGGCTTTTTGATTTTTCGCAACAGGCCATCGAGCGGGTGCGGGTGGTGGCGGACGTGTGCGTGGGGGCGTTTTTCGCGGAACAGAAAGACACCGCGCGGGAGAAAGAGCGTAATCGGCGCTTGGCGTTGGTGGAGCGCTGGCTTGGGCGCGAGGATATCGAGGCGGGGCAAGAATTGGAAACGCTCGCGGCGGACGTGCGGGCGAAGTTGTCGCCGTTTCATTGGTGGATCGAGTTTCCCGAGGTGTTTTTCCAGGAGCGTCCGGATCCATTACAAGGCGGCGCGATAACGGGCGCGGCATTGATGGAGGCGGTGGTGGGCAATCCACCGTTTGGCGGAAAGAACAATACCATTGACGGAAACCCGGACGGATATTTGGACTGGCTTAAAGTTGTTTCGCCAGGTGCACACGGGAACAGCGATCTTTCGGCCCATTTTTTCCGACGTGCAGCAAGTATTCTGGGTACGCACGGAACGTTCGGGCTCATTGCTACGAATACGATTGCCCAAGGCGATACACGCACGACGGGACTCGCCGCACTGGTGGCGAATGGCTGGATGATTTACGATGCCACCGTTTCGATGCCGTGGCCCGGCGGAGCCAATGTTACCGTTTCGATTGTTCATTGCGCGCACGGGCGCACAACGGACTACGTTCGACCAGTGCTCGATGGGAAACCCGTTGCAACCATCAACTCTGGACTGGGACCAAAACCGGAACGCCCTGACCCGCTACCACTCACGAAAAATGCAAGTGCCGCCTACGTCGGAACGTATGTCCTTGGCATGGGCTTCACACTGACGCCCGATGAACGCAATACGCTCGTCCAGAAAAACCCCAAGAATGCCGAACGCATTTTCCCCTATCTTGGTGGCGAAGAGGTCAATACGAGTCCGACCCAAGCCTTTGAGCGGTATGTGATCAGCTTCGGGCAAATGGCACTCACGGAAGCCGAACAATGGCCGGATCTTATTACCATTGTGCGCGAAAAAGTAAAACCAGAGCGAGACAGGAACAATCGCGAGGTCCGACGTAAATACTGGTGGCGTTTTGGTGAGACGACAACCGCTCTCTACGCCGCTCTCGCGCCCCTCCAGCGATGCTTGGTCACGGCTTGCGTGAGCAAACATTTGATGTTTTCGTTTCAACCGACCAACCGGATCTTCTCTCACAAACTCTACGCCTTCCCCCTAGACCATTACGCCGCTTTCGCCGTTCTACAATCGCGTATTCATGGTCCTTGGACGTGGTTGCTTTCGTCGACAATGAAGATGGACCTCAATTACTCCGCCTCCGAGTGTTTCGAAACCTTCCCTTTCCCTCAGCCGGATCCGCGCACGGTGATTCCCCAATTGGAAACCATCGGCGAAACGCTGTACACCACGCGCGCCCAATACATGGTCGACACGAACCAGGGATTAACGAAAACGTACAATGCGTTAAAAGATCCGACGTGCGACGATCCGCGCATTCTCGCTTTACGTACTCAACACGAAAACATGGACCGCGCCGTCCTCGCCGCGTATGGCTGGAACGAAATCGATGTGCCGCCGTATTGCCCGTTATCGGAAACCGACAAAGAAGCGGTGCAAGTTTTCGAGGACGAGGTGATCGATCGGCTTTATGTGCTCAATGCGGAAAGGGCGCGGGAAGAAGCGCGCCTCGGGCTTGGCGGGAAAAAGCGTCCCAAAGCGACAAACGACGAAAGCGATGAAAAGGACGAGGCGCCCGTGATAACGACGGAGAAAAAGGCGGCGAAGGGGAAGAAAAGCGGCGGGAAACAAGGGGCGTTGTTTTGAGCGGTTGCAGTCCGTTCGCTGCCGCTTGACGCCCAGCCGTCCGCCTGGTAGGAGATGCGCCATGTCCGGCCTAGTAAAACCATCGCACACGTGGAAACCCATCGAATTACCTGCCGACGTGGACGGTTTGGCCCGATCGGAATTACGCGCGCTCGAAAAACTGTGGATAGGTTGCCGTGCGGACCTGGAGCGAGTTGGGTCATGGCAAATTTTCTGGGAACGGATGGCGCGGTGGTGGTCCATCGAAACGGGCGTCATTGAAGGAATCTTCGACGTGTCCCTGGGCGTCACGCGAACGCTCGTGACGCAAGGGTTTCTCGCGTCGCTGATTCCACACGGAGAATCGAATCGGCCTGCCGAAGAAGTCATCGAGATTTTGGGGGATCATCGCGAAGCGCTCGAAATGGTGCTCGATGTCGTCAGCGGTACGCGTGTGCTGACGGTAGGGTGGATCAAAGAATTGCATGCGCTCATTTGTCGCCATCAAGATACTGCGGACGGGGTGGATCAGTTTGGACAGCGCGTACGCATTCCGCTCCCCCGAGGCGCGTTCAAGCAGCGTCCCAATTCGGTCATCCTACCGAGCGGAGAGAGACACGAATATTGCCCTCCCGAACAAGTCGGTACGGAAATGGACCGGCTCGTGGTCTTGTACCATCAGATTCCCGAGGGCTTGCCCGAAGTCCGTGCGGCATGGTTGCACCATGCATTCACACAGATTCATCCATTCAAGGATGGCAATGGTCGAGTGGCCCGGACGTTG
>JANORL010001097.1:0-8808 GCA_031415295.1 Polyangiaceae bacterium
GGGCGCGTGCGTTTGCTTGATTTCGGAATGGCCAAAGACCTAGCGGCCGTCACACCACTCACCAAAGAAGGATTTGTCTTGGGTTCGCCGTCCTATATCGCGCCGGAGAGCTGGCGTGGGAATTCTACAATCATTACCCACGCGGCTGACGTGTATTCAATGGGTACTCTCATCTATCGCATTCTTGCGGGACACGTGCCATTTCGAGGTGATGCGTTGCTCGAGACTGTGCGTCTTGTCACGCGAGCTCCCCGTCCAAGCCTGTATGCGGAACGGCAGAACCTCCCCAAAACCATCGATCCCTGGGTCGCCCGGGCCCTCGCCATATCCCCCAAAGAACGTTTCGCTTCGGTTGGCGACATGTGGGACGCATTGCTCGTGATCTTGGCACCGGACAACTCCGGCTGATTTCGTCGCAATCGTGCTCGGTGCCTCCGTTTTAGTGACTGCCCTCGATTTTTTTTGAAAATTTTTGCTGCGGTTGCAACGGACACAGTCGTCGGACCTGCGGGTGAGCAGGTGCGGCGAAGGCGAGGCGTCCATGAAGCAGCTCGTATTTACCCATGTTCCGGCCGCTGGATTTGCGGCATTCGATGTGGAACTGGCAACCGGGGATTGGGCATGCGTGGATAGTGCCCGGTATGAAGGAGGGCCACGAAGAGCGGCAAAAGCTTTGGACGAAGGGCCGACGTTGCCGATTGTCAAGTTACGATTGAAATGGGCCATCGCCGCATTGTTGCAAGCGATCGACGTGGCAGGCGATGCCAAAGAATGTGATCGTAATTGGGACACCCCGCAAAAACAACTCGGGTCGATTCTCAGTGCTCGAGCGGTATCGACGGATGCCCTCAAGCGCGCAGCAGCGCAGCGTTTGCAAGCGACGTTGTTGCTTCGTTCCAGTGCGGCGCAAACGAATTTACCTTATCAAGAAGAAGTCGACTTTGGTCGCAACCAAGTGGTTCATGTATCGCAAGGTCAAGGGGCGGCCGATGTCGCATCGCTCGGGCTGGTCCCATTGATGTTGGAAATTGCTGCGACGACAGAAGCGCTGGCTATGGCGATTGGGTATGGCACATGCACGAAGACGCCGCAGGAGCGTAAGGTATCGGCGCGAGGAACATGTGCGGCCACGTTTGCTTCCGCGGCGTATTGGTTGGCCTGGATTGCTGAATTTGGAAGCGCCGGCGCAGATCGCGAACGGGCGGAAGCATTACGCGCTCCGCTCGAGCAACTGGCCGCACGATACGCGCCTCCGCCCACGACACTCCGTTCGATGTCCGCAGTCACCGTTGGTGCGTGACAGACGACTTGAATGGCCATCTACACAATAAAAACGTTTTCAACGAATCTGGACCGAGTTTGTCATAGAAGTACGTTGTGCACGTTGTTCATGACGCGGCTGGCTCGTCCATGAATCTTGCTACGCACCGTTGGCATGGAACGTCCTGGCGTTGATGATTCGCATCGTTGTCACCCGACGGTAAAACAGGCGACGGTCGCTATCCTGGGATACGGCCGATTTGGTTGCGCATTGGCCAGTCTATTCGCCGATGCCGGGGCTGTCGTTCGGTCCTACGATTCCAAGGTGAGCATTCCCGTAACGCTCGCGACGTCAAGTGTCGAATCGCTCGTGCGCGGAGCCAGTCACATCGTCCTTGCCGTACCGATCACGGCGATGCGTTCTGCGCTCCAGGAAATCGCCCCATTTCTCAATTCGTCCCAAATTGTCGTGGATGTCGGTAGTGTCAAGATGGGCCCGGTGCAGGTCATGGACGAAGTTCTGGGAAGGCGCATTCCTTGGGTCGGTTCACACCCACTCTTTGGACCCACGAGTTTAGCGCTCGCGGAAAAACCATTACGCGTCGTAGTTTGTCCGAACGCAATACATCCGGAAGCGGCACGTCGAGTGAAGGCGCTTTACGAAGCCATCGGTTGCGAAGTTCTGGAAGAAAACGCCGACACGCATGATCGTCGTATGGCCGAGACGCATGCGCTCGCGTTTTTCGTAGCCAAAGGTATTCTCGAAGCGAATTTGGGACTCGATGTCCCGAACGCTCCGCCTTCCTTTCAAGCGATCGCTCGTACCGTGGATGTCGTGCGTGCCGATGCGGGGCATTTATTCGCTGCCATTCAGCGCGAAAATCCTTATGCCGCCGAGGCTCGTAAAAAATTCATCGACGCGCTCGTGGCTGTCGATGCGGGTTTGATTGTAAAATCTCGCGCCGAACTGGAAAACAGTGCGGAAGTGCGTGATCTGGCCATTACGACCATTCCTACGCTTGCGCCCGATTTACGCGAAACGCGTGAATTGATCGACGACCTCGATCGGGAAATTCTCGTGCTTTTGGCGCGACGTATGGTGCTAGCTCGGCGGGCGCGGCGCGCGAAGGCGCGGCTTGGATTGGGAATCGTCGACAGTGTACGCGAAGCGGAGCTATTGGAAAAACGGCGCTCTTGGGCCATTTCCGAAGGACTCGATCCAGAAAGTGTGGTGGAGGTATTCGAATCGGTATTACGTTTGTCGAGGCGCACGCAAGCGTGGGAACCGTCCGAGTAAGCGCGTGATGGGTTCAGATACCGTCGCAAATCAGCGCGCAGGTTTTCATGCCGCTGGCGCCAAAACAACGACCTTCGAGGCATTCACTTTTGGATGTACAAGCAGCCCCGGTGGCTTTTTGCGGCGCGCAGGTTCCGCTATTGCAATAAACACCATCGGTGCAGCGATTCGTGCACGGAGCACCAGCTCCGGGAGGTGTGGCGCACATGCCTTGGCCAGGCACTGCTTCGTTGCAATAATTATTCATGCATTGCGCGTTGCCGCTGCAGGCTGTGCCATCGGGAAGAAGTCCTTTGATCGCATTCGCACATTGCGCCCCGTCGGCTTTTGAATACGCCGTGCAAGTTCCCGCTGCATATTCGGCGATACACATTTCGAACGCCGCGCCATCAATGGCAATCTTGCCTTCGACCGACCCATTATGTAAACCGACGAGTGCCGACCCCGTCAGCGCCCCATAAAGCCCCAAACATTGCGCCTTCGTGTTTATCCCAGGAAAAAGGACCGTATCGACTTCGTTCTGTGCGCAACAATCGAACACCTTCGTGCATTCAGCAATGGCCATAGGTCCACCCATGGTTTCGATGGCCTTGTCGACAGGTCCGCTTCCGGGTCCGCCCCCTTCACATATTTTCGCGCAGATTCCTTGCGCACCGACGCACTCACCCGCCGTACATTCGTCGTCATTGCCGCACGATTGTCCATCGGCTTTCTGCGTCGCACATTTGGTGCCATCACAATACAATCCCGATTGGCAGCCCTTGGTGGTCGTGCATGCCCCGCCTAGACCCATCGGGATGGGATTTGCTTTGCACGATCCCGCGGACGCCCCATTCGGAATGTCACACGTTCCATCCATGCATTCGAAGTCCGAAAAACAAGCCTGACCAACTGCGACCTTTGCCGTGAAGATGTCTTTGCAAAAGGTCGACGCTGAAGAAAAATCCGCACACGAAAGTCCACCCAGCGTCTGCATGCAAGTGTCGAAATTTGCTTGATTGAATGAAACGCGCCCGGCTTTCTCTCCGTCGGCAACGACTGGTTCTATGGCCGCTTCCCAAAGCGAACGATACAAGATGCGACACCCCGCGTAATCGACGACGGGCGTCTTGCCGAATTGCTCGGCGAGGTCGGCCGTATTGCAACAATCGAAAACACGATCACATATGGCTGCAGCATATCGCTCACCATTGCTTACGGCGTTTGCTCCGCCATTGCCACCGCCGCCATTGCCACCACTGTCCCCACCTCCAGTGCCCCCCGTGCCCTCCGTCGACGCCGGTTGCGGTTCACTGCCGCAAGCAGTCAGCGACGAACCTACGAACAACGAGCAAATAACCGCACCCAAAAAGCGTAATGCCAACGAACCACTCATGACGCACCTCCCAAGAAAACCAATCATCGCCGAAGTGTGACTGGTTTGTCGAGGGCCAAATGCGTAGTATCGAGAAGAGTTCGTACAGCGCTCAGTGCCGAGCGAATTTTTTCTTCAACGCTTCACAGACGGTCGGTGTGGCGTAATGGCTCACGTCGCCGCCATGACTGGCAATTTCCCGCACGAGCGAAGCCGAAACGAAGCCATAATTCGTCCGCGTCGGCAAAAACACCGTGTCAATCTGTGGGGCCATGTCGGCATTGGCGTGCGCAATCTGAAGTTCGTATTCGAAGTCCGTGGCTGCTCGTAGTCCGCGCACGATGACTTGCGCCCCGATACGCTGGCAGTATTGAAATAGAAGCCCCTCGAACGAATCGATCGACAAATTCGGAATCCCTTGCGTGACGTTGCTCAAGAGCGCCAATCGCTCGTCGAACGTGAAGAGAGGATTCCGTGTCGGATGGCGACCAATGGCAATCACGACTTTATCGAACAATTTAGCCGCTCGCTCTATCAAATCGAGATGGCCGCGGGTAGGCGGATCAAAACTACCTGCGTATACCGCAATTGGTCCACCCATGGCTCAATGCTCCGGCGCATTTCGTTGCGGTTTCGAGCCCCCAGGCGGCGGTACCGGGGCCGTGCCTACTCCAGGACCCGGACCTATCGGTGGCGACGGAGGACGAATGGTTGGATCCAGACCGGGCATCGCTGGACCCAACGGACCCATCGGACCTGGCATCCCCGGAAGTCCCATGGGAGGTTCCTCGTCCGGACCAATCGGTCGATTTTGCATTGCCGCCAGCATGCGGGCAAGTGGCACGGCGGGATCCTCCATCCACATCATGCGACCTTGATCGCCAAACGTAATGCGAAATGGCGCAAGTAGCCCCGTACCCATAATGCCATCAATGTCGAGCGATATCTGTTTTTCCACTTGGTCGATCTGCATCCCCAATACGCCTTCGACGCGGGGTATGTCGAATGCCCCAATGCGTACGGACGAAACGACACCCACCCGCAATTTCTGATCCGGATCTTCCGGCACCAGACGCAAGTCCTTGATGGCAATACCTGCTTTTTTCCATCCGCCTTCGTCGAGCGCCAATGGAAAATTCATGGACGTATTGAGCAGCAAACTCACCGGTTCGCCTTTTTCCCCGCCGAATTTACCGCGCAAAATCATTCCCCCACCTCGAATGTAGGAAAGATTCACCCGCGTCGCATCCGGCGGTTGCGGTGGAGAAAATGTCCGCGCCACGAATTGATGCCCGTCATAATCGAGCGTCGCGTGCAAATGGCGAAGCAAATTCACGCCGAGCAACGCTTTGATAGGCGCTCCCAATTGCTTGGAAATCCCCGACAAATCTTGCGTCAATGCCGGCACGTCACGCACTTCCAGCTTTCCGCCAAAACGTATCGAAATCCAACTCGGCTCCGAACGCGTCTTGCTGTCGAGCGCGACTTCAGCACTATCGGTCGCCACCATCGCCAGCGCCGATTCCCCATCGATTTCCACCGGAACGATAAAAAAAGGCGCGTAAGGATTCACATGCGGAAGTTCGGTCGACGCCAAAAGCGCTCCCGACAACGCAAACGGAGTTCGTCCCGTACCTTGTCGCGCCAACTTCGTAATGCTCTTCGCCCAGTCATCCACGATGTCCGGATCCTCGAGCAGCTTGTCCAGCTCGTCCGCCGCGGCATCGAGATCCCCGTTGTACCAATACGCTCGTCCGCGTAATCCCGACGCCGTCGACCCTTTGATCCCCTTCAAGAGGCGCAGCGTTTCGGCATAATCGAGTTCCGCCAGGGCAATTCGCGCCGCTAACGTCCGTACATCAGGATCGTTGGGCACGATCGCCAGCGCGCGCTTGATCGAGTCTCGCGCATCGTCGACGTCCGCACTCCGATAGTCTTCCTTCGCGCGTTGATACCACTTTTCCGCCGTCGGAGGTCGCGCCGTTTGAACCGACCCAACAGTGGGACAACCCGTGAGCACCAAACCCGCAGTCATCGCAAAGACCAGTTTGAGCATTTGGGGCTTCGGGTCGCCTGCGGCGCCCTGCGCCCCAAACCCCAGGAGCAAGCGCCGAGCAGGTTGGTCTTGAACGATTGTTTGACGGAGAGGCATGCGGTTTCGCACGGTCGTTTAGCTTCTACTTTCGTGGTTCGTCGCCGCTGGGAACGATGGGCTCGATCTGCAAAATTCGATCAGCCCGCAACTCCCGCCGGCTACGCGAGGGATGCAGATAGCCGAGAACTCGCGGTGGGTCGAGGTCCGTTCGTACGCTCGTGATGTAGAAAAAAAGGTCTTCTGGACCTCGATGCGCCGGACGGTAACGCAACTTCACCGGTTTTCCCAAATTCACGGCAGCTTGTGCTGCTGCGACAACCGCAGGTCGGGCATGACGCTGACCTATCCGGACGTGCCAAAGATCTCGCGGCGTGTCCGGGGTGAGTGCCGTAACGACGCGCCGAAACACTTCGCGCATCGCCAACACGTCATCCGCTGCTCGATGCGCCCTTTTCCGCTCGATGCCGAGCGACGCCGACAACGCTTCGAGTCCATGGCTTGGCAAGACAAACGCGCGCCGCGACATCACGAGTGTGTCCAGGAAAAACGGAAAGCGTTGAGGTTTCCCCGTTCGTGTAAGTTCCGCTTCGAGAAACGTCACGTCCCATTCGGCAGCATGTGCAACAAGAATCCCCTCACCGATCACGTCCAAAAGATCCTTCGCGATCTCGGCAAACGTCGGTGCAGACGTCAGCGCCTCCCGCTCGATCCCATGCACGTGCGCATTGCCATAAGCGCCATCGTCAGGCCGTACGAGAGTCGTGAGCGACGCTTCGAGTTTGTCTCCGCGAACTCGCTGCGCACACACTTCGATGACGCGATCTACCGCTGGACGCAGCCCGGTCATCTCGAGATCGAGAAACACGAGTGGCGCATCACGCAAAGCATTGTCCCAAGGAGTTCCGCGCGGCGGCTCTTCGACCTCGGTTTTTCCCATCAGTCGTTCGTCCCGGGTTCTTTGCTTTTTCGTGGTGGACGCATGGCGGCGATGACTGGCTTGATTTGCTCGGGGTCCATCATGGCCATTTGGTTGAACGTGCCACCTTCTGCGAGCCAAGCGCCGCCATCGATGGTGATCACATCGCCCGTGATGTAGGCAGCATAGTCGCTGACGAGAAATGCGGCGAGATTCGCGAGTTCTTCATGTTCGCCATAACGACCGAGCGGAATACGCCCCTTGCCTAGTTCATGCATGCCCTCGGGAACCAGCGCTTTCCATGCGCCGTCGGTGGGGAAGGGACCTGGAGCAACGCCGTTGACGCGGATGCGATACTTCGCCCACTCGACAGCAACCGAACGCGTCATCGCCATCACGCCGGCTTTGGCCGAAGCGCTTGGAATGACAAACCCACTTCCTGTCCACGCGTAGGTGGCGAGAATGTTCAAGATGGCGCCGCCTTTACCGGCAGCGATCATTTTACGACCTGCGGCGAGGGTCGCGTGGAACGTGCCGTTGAGTACCGTGGAAATGACCGCATTAAATCCGTTTGGGGTCAAATCTTCGGTCGGACACAAGAAATTGCCCGCGGCGTTGTTCACCAGAATATCCACGGATCCAAAGGTTTCTTCGGCTTGGGCGACCATCGCTTCGACCTCGGGAAAATTGCGCACATCGCAACGGACCGCGATGGCGCGCGATCCTCGGGCCCGGATTTCTTCGCACGCAGGTTCGGTGTGCGTTGGATCTCGGCTGGTGAGCACGAGGTTTGCTCCAAGATCGGCGAATTTTTTTGCCATCGATAAGCCAAGACCAGTTCCTCCGCCAGTCACAATGGCGGTTCGCCCTTCCAAGGTTTTTTCTTTGAACATGCCGACTCGTGTAGGCCAAGGGCGTGGGGAGACAAAGCCCGTCGCGCTCGTCTCCTACGGAATTTTTTTTGGGTCTGAACCAGTCGGACGGGATCATTTGTTGCTACATTCGGAAGCGTGCCAAGGGGAGCGGTATCCGAGCCGTTAGAAACAGCGGGCAATGTTGTCGATGAAGATTCCTTTGGGAGTCTCGACGAGTCGTTCGAGATCGACGACAAAGTAACTGAGTTCCACGCGGCCAGTCGTGGCGATCCGTTGACGTTGCCAGTCTTGGCGCTCAACAAGCATTTTCATCCGATTCACATCACGACGTCGCGGCGCGCATTTCTCCTGCTTTTTGGTGACGCAGCACAAGCGATCGACGATTCCGGCGAACTCCATGATTTCAGCTCGTGGCGGCGTTTGCCCGTACGCGATACCGACGATGCATTGCCGATCGTCGGAGGAACGTTGCGCGTGCCGCGGGTTCTTCACTTGCGCCGTTATGAACGAGTTCGTCGTCCGACCGTGCGGTTGTCTCGGAAGAACGTGATGTTGCGGGATGCGCACCAGTGTCAATACTGCAACAAGCACCTTCCTGTACGTGATCTCAACATCGATCACGTGCTTCCACGATCTCGTGGTGGACCGGACTCGTGGGAAAACCTTGTGACCGCCTGTCGACCCTGCAATTTGCGCAAGGGACGTCGTACGCCCGATGAAGCTGGAATGCGTTTGTTTCGGACTCCCGCAACTCCGCGCTGGAACGGATCGATTTTGCTTCTTCTCGGCCGTCCCGAACCGTTCAAGGAATGGGAACCGTTCCTGAAAACGGCTTGAACGTAAAACAAGGTGATTGGCGGGGACGAAGGTGCGGGTCACTCGACAGCGATGGCAGCCTTGATAGCTTCGATCATCGCGGAAAGGTCGGGAACCGTCGTCAACCGATGTCGGCGACATATGACATCCACCAAGCCCTTGCACCAGAAGCCGTCGACGCAGCAGACAATGATG
>JANORL010001098.1:0-15248 GCA_031415295.1 Polyangiaceae bacterium
ACGCCGAGTTCGATTTCGAGGGTCATACCCATTTTGGCCATCCGGGCCATCATTTCTTCCGGCGAAACTTCTTCGATGTGTTGCGCCAGGGTCCACTTGTACCCCTCCGGGTCTTCGACCTGGGCCGTACGATCCCCATAAAATTGATTGCTCAAGGGGCGAACGATTTTGCCTCCTGCGGCGACAAACCGTTCCGTGAGTGCATCGACGTTGTCGGTGTAGATGCACAAACCAATGGGCGAACCACCGAGCGTTTTGACGCTGCTGTTGCCCCAACCGGGAACTTCGCTGGACAACATGATACGCGAGTTGCCGATTTGGATTTCCGCGTGGGCGATGTTGCCATCCGGCAATGGGAGGCGATAGATCTCTTTGGCGCCGAGTGCGGCTTCGTAAAACGCGATGGCTTTGGGCGCATCGGCGAGGCAGAGGTAGGCGTTGACGGAGTGAAAACCTTCGGGGATTGCTTGAACCATGGGCAACATGGAACGACAAACGTTTGCCGGAGTCAAGACATATTTTGCGACGGACGTTGGCTACGTGTGCACAGACGAACCATTGGCAGGCGGGGGCGGCTCGAGGTCCCATGCGGCGAGTTCTTGTTGCTGTTTCTCATTTAAACAAGCGACGACGGCTTCGCGGATCTCTGGCTTTTCGCGCAATACTTGCCGAATGGAACCGAGGCAAGGTGTTTTTGAGGAAAGAATTTCGGCCAGTTGCTCGCACACCGTTCGGCCACCACGGATGGCATTGGGCCCGCGTTCGGCAAGATCTTGAAGCAACCGGAGGAATGAACCGATAATTATTGCTCTTTGGTGACGAATGGCGCTCCTTGTATTGAGTTTCAACTCCGATATTGTGTAATCGACCCGTGACATTTGAGTATCTGACAACGCCTCCCGAGGATCGACCCAACCTACAGGATTGAACTCATCAGAATTAGTGCGACTGACGATCATGGTATCAATTGTGAAAACGAGAAGTCGAAAAGGGTCATCGCTCGGAGCGCTTGGATCGAGCCACTTCGATCGTTGTTGTCCCGACTCATCAATCAACTCGAGCTTGTGGCCCTTGTGCTCTTGCGTGTTGCAACTGCCGCACGACGGAAGCATGTTTGTCCAATCAAACGTTTTTTCGGGATGCAGACTTTTCGGCCAATAATGGTCGATTTCATTCGCTTCGCCGTACTCGCAATATGCACATTTTTTATTGCACATAGCTTTGAGAATTTTGGCAGCGGATTCCTCGCGCGGTCTGTCGGCATCGCGAAAGTGCTTCCAATGCTTTTCAATGATTGACCTACGCTCCTCCTTTAGCTTCTTTTCTTGCTCCGCTTCGTTCCCCTCTTTCTGGACTCGGGCATATCTCTTGCGCCATTCGTCAAGCGCAACATTGAGGCTTTCTTGGCGCTCTTTTAGATCGTCCTTCAAGCTCTTTGGCTTGGGCCCGCGCTTGCCTTTGACTTGTGCCGGTGCGTTGTCGGAAAGTTCCAGTCGTCTGAGGCGAATCATTTTCCGAGCCGCTTTGCTTTGAGCTTGTTAGAAATGACGTCGAGATCCAGATCCAGTGCGAAACTGCCGAGAACGCTAGCTCGAGGCTCGATTTTGGCCAGCTTCATTTCAAGCTGCTTCAGCTCTTCCGCATCTTGCGCAGACAATCGTTGCGCTACGCGATCGAGACGCAATTTTTGATAACGCTCAAGGTCCTTCTCCGTTTCCGGATCGCGCAAACTGTCGAGGTGAAATAGTTCGTCAAGTACGCGACCGACCAACCACCCTCGCGGATTGGGTACGTCTTGATCAACCCGTGTCGCATCGCCGTCCTGGCGCAAGACGGACAAACTCCCCTCGCCAGCCGCCATGGCGACAAACGGGCTGTGGGTTGTCACAATGAATTGCAAATTGGGAAATTGCCCCGTCAATTTGAATCCGACTTCGCGTTGCCACCGCGGATGCAGGTGCACGTCGATTTCGTCGATGAGCACGACGCCCGAAAGTTTATCAACTTGAACGTTCGTCCCCGGATGCGCTCGCTCGAGCCACCGCAATATGTCGACGATGAGCGCGAACATACTCCGGTAACCGTCGGACAGTTGCGATAAGTAAAACCTATTTTCATCGCGGAAGTGGAAGATGACGTCTTGCTCGATCTCAATATTCGTAACGTTGGGTAACAGGTTGCAAATGCGAGCCTTGACCTGCTTCAGGCGCAGGCATTCGCCAGACCCGTCGCCCGCCTTTGCCGCCGCTCGATCCAAGTCTTTTAACCATTCTTCACAACGGACAAGTGCTGCATTATCGTCGAATAATGTGACAAACCTCGCCTCCAGATGATTGACGGGATCGTCATAGGTTCGTCCCGGCATGGGAAGACGGCGAAATGCACCATATCCGCAAGCAAGCCATCCCCGATGTTCATCGCGAGCGAAGGCAGTTTTTTTCAAGAACTTCGTATCTGCCAATCGTCGTTTCGTCGCGGAATCTGCCACGTTTGCGCGAGGAGGGACTTCTTCATGATCGATCAATGTGTCGTTAGCATATGCTCCGTATCCATCTGTCTGCCCCTGAACAACAAAATATTCGTTCTGATAATGCGGATCATTGCGCGGCAACTTGGCGTTCACGTTGTCCTGCTCCTTGTGGCGCACGAGCTCCGCACAAAGCGTAGCTTCCGTTTGTCCCGTGCGTATCCATCCCAGCGGACGAACCACCCGGTCTGCCGTACGCGCATCCATCAGACACGCGGCAATCGCCCGAAGCAGCGTCGACTTGCCTTCCCCATTCTCCCCCAAGATGACGTTCCAGTTTTTTTGCCGATCTAGATGCTCGGAGTCGAGCTCGGGCGCGTGCGTCAGTTGCAACGTCACGTCGGCAAAACACTTGACATTCTGGAGACGAACTTTGTCGAGGTACATCGTGCAGAACCCTTACCGCAACCCCTGAAAAAGAGCAAGCGTGCCAAACCCAGGTTTGTCCACAGGTTCAAGCACGCTCGCGATGTCGTATGTGAAAGTCGGCGCCCACCGAACTTCACCATCTTCACTCAATGCGCGGCCAAAATCTCCGCAACGCTATCGTAACGACTCGATTGCCGTGTCCAGTAATTCAGCACCGAGCCATGCGAGACGATCCAGCCTTCGTCGTAACGACCATCGGGTGATTGAATACGCACGAGATGATCGCCCGCATCGAAACCCCAATGGCGTCCTTCAGGATCGAAATGGTCGATGAGACCGCCATGACGCGTACGAATGTGGAATTGTTCGCTCGGAATGTCATACGTACGATCAAGGACGAATTCGTAGACTTGCCAAATGCTGCCCGATGGAAGCACGCCCCAATCGACGTTGAGTCCCGAATCGTTCGGCAGGCCAAACACTCGTTGACTGCCAAAACGTAGTGCGCAATTACGAATGTCACTGTTGCGGCTCGGGTCATGATGCAACGTGATCATCGTGTTACGGACGAGGCCAAACCCTTGGGTATCCGTGTAGTCATCGGTCGTGCGACGAAAAATGTGTTCGCAAAGTTGATCCGCGCCCGCGGAAAAACCCACCGTGAGAAGTCCACGCGCCTTGCGTTCGTGCAAAATGCGACCGAATTTTCCAGGTTCGCCCGAGAAACGCGCGCCGAAGGCTTTGTAACGATGTAAGCCCGTGACGCTGTGTCCACCGCCCAGAATGAGTACTTCGGCCGTGTGCATCTGATGCCAAAGCGCTTCGACATCTTCGGCCCGCATGCCGCTTGTCCAGTAAAACGGCATGCTCTCGAGGCCAAACCGTTCGAACTGACTCAAGTACCACCGAAAGTTGCCCCACGAGAAATCTTGTCGCTCCATCTCGTTGCCGTTTTGCGGCGTTTCGGACATCGGCAAAAAGACGATGCGCTTGTTGTCTTCACCGCGGAGCGCACGCTCGACGATGAAGTGATCATGGATGAGACGGCAACGATTGTGTGAACTGTAAACGAGCGACGTACCCTTCATATGCCCGGAGTACAGTCGCGAAAAAGTCGGCCGTCAAGAGGTCTTTCTTGGCGTGTGAACGGAAAGGGGTACGCAAGTGTTATGTGAGGTTTCACCACGGACCCCTCCAACGAGTCCAACGAGTCCAACGAGAACGAGGGCTCCTCGCCCTCGACCCCGCAAGGGACAATGTCCCTTGACCCTGGTTTGGTTCGTCCGCTGCGCGGTCGAACCACGAGGTTAGATTGTGCGACGCTGAAACGTCGACACTGAGTCTGTTGCGCCCATGCAAGCATGCGGGCATGATGCGCGCCCGATGAAATCTTCGCGCGTGTCCTGGTTTGTCCTTCCGTCTCTTGCTGTTCTTTCGTGTACCGCCGCCGCGCCTCCGCCTCCTCAAACGAAACCACCCGTCGTGACGGCGCCGGTTGCGCCGAAAGGGCCAGCGTATCCAGCGACGCGTCGCGAAGACGTGGCGGACATGTTTTTTAGTGTGCGTGTTGCGGATCCTTATCGATGGCTCGAAGATGGCAGTTCGCCCGAGGTATCGGCGTGGGTCAAGACGCAAGATGATTTGGCGCGTGCGGAACTTGGGAAACTCGCGGGCCGAGAAAAACTCGCCGCAAGATTGCACGACCTTTCGTACCTCGAGGTCGTGACGCCGCCTGTGCAACGTGGTGGGAGATCTTTTTACACGCGCAAGGAAGCGAATCAGGAAAAACCCACGGTGTATGTCCGCGCGGGGGCCAAAGGTGCCGAAACGGTGCTCATCGATGCGGCGACGCTCAGCACGACGGGATCGACATCTCTTGGCGCGTGGGTACCGTCGCCTGATGGAAAGTTTGTCGCGTACGTCGTGCATCCGAACAATGCCGATGCGGGAACGGTTCGTGTGCGTGATGTAGCGACGGGGAAAGACACGACTGCGGACGTGATCGACGGCGCCAAATACGCGCTACCTCGCTGGACGCCGAAAAATGATGGGTTTTACTACATTGGTTTGCCCACGGATCCGAACATCAAAGCGTCCGAACTTCCTGGGCATTCCGAAATCAAATTTCACTCATTGGGAAAACCAGCATCGACCGACGAAGTGATTTTGGAGAAAAACAACGATCCAGAGACGGAATTGGACCTTGTCACGTCCGGTGATGGCCGGTTCCTCGTCGTCATGGTGATTCACGGTGGGGACGTGAATGGGATCAAATTTTGGGATTTGCGCAACAAAAAAGCGGGCTGGGTCGACATCGTGAAGGGGTACGAAGGTTCGATGAGCGCGTTTGCTCATGAGAATCGCATCTATTTGCGAACGACGGAAGGAGCACCTCGAGGGCGTCTCGTTTTGATCGACCCTGCCAAACCCGATAAAGCCAACTGGAAGGATATCGTACCCGAATTGCCGGATGCTGTGCTTCAAGATGCGCGAGTCGTCGGTGGTCAGTTGGCGCTTTCATATTTACGCAAAGCATCGAGCGCCATTCAAATCCATGCACTCGATGGGAAAAAAATCCACGACGTGGTTTTACCGGGAATTGGGTCTTCGGGCGGCATTCGTGGCCAAGCGGACGAAGACACGGCGTATTATACGTTTACGTCGTACACTTATCCGATGTCGATCTTCGAGATCAAAATGAAGACCGGCGAAAGCAAGTTATGGTATGCGTCGAAAGCGCCTGTGAATCCCGCGCTGTATTCGGTCGAGCAGATCGTGTACGAGTCGAAAGACGGAACTCCGGTATCGATGTTTGTCGTTCGGCGCAAGGACGCTCCCCTGGATGGGTCGACGCCGATGCTCATGACGGGTTATGGCGGGTTCAACATTAGCAAATTGCCTGGTTTCTCACCAATGCTGTATACGTGGTTGGAAGCAGGCGGATCCTTTGCTCTTCCTAATCTGCGGGGTGGAGCCGAATACGGTGAAAACTGGCATCGGGGAGGAATGCTGACGAACAAACAGAACGTGTTTGACGATTTTATTTCCGGCGCAGAATGGCTCATCCGACGCGGATATACGAAGTCGGAAAAACTCGCGGCATACGGTGGATCGAATGGAGGATTGCTGGTCGCGGCCGTGGCCGTTCAACGTCCAGAATTGTTCCGCGCGATTCTTTGTAGCGTTCCCGTAATCGACATGTTGCGTTATCCCTTGTACGGCGACGGCAAGACGTGGGTGGCTGAATATGGGTCGCCCCAAGACGAGACGTTTTTTCGAGCGCTTTTGGCGTATTCACCTTACCACAACGTGAAGAAACAGGCGACAGGTTATCCGTCGATGTTGATGTTGTCGGCCGATGCTGATGATCGGGTTCATCCGATGCACGCGTGGAAGATGACCGCGGCACTACAAGCGGCTCAGACGACGGACAAACCCATTTTGATGCGCGTCGAGAAAAACTCGGGGCACGGTGGGGCGGACATGATCAAGAGCGACGTCGAGCGTTGGGTCGACATGCTTGCTTTCGGGTTTCATATGATCGGCCAAGAGCCCAAACTTCCCTAGGTGTAACGAACATGGCTGGAAGAACGTTTGCAATCGGTGACATTCACGGGGATCTCGAACCGCTCGAGAAATTGCTTGGCAGTTTACCCCCTCTCGACAATGGCGACACGCTGGTTTTCGTGGGCGACTACATTGATCGCGGCCCGCAATCCGCCGAAGTGGTGGCCTATTTACGTGCATTGCCCGGCCAAACTCCTGCCAAGGTGGTATTGCTTCGGGGAAATCACGAGGACGGGTGGTTGCGCGTCGTGGAACGAGGTTGGCCGGAATTTATCTTGCCGCCAGGCAATGGATGTTTGGCAACGTTGCGATCCTTTCAAGGAAAACCACAGCCGAAGGATGACGAAGGGTTCTCGGCGGAAGAATTCGAACCACTGCTCAAAGGGACGTTTTTCCCGGCGGATGTCGTGGAATGGATGCGCGATCTGCTCGAGTATTACGAAGACGAGCACGCTATTTACGTACATGCAGGGTTGAACAAAGGCCCAGATGGATACGAGCATCCACGCGATACGACCAAAAAGCTGGCGCTGCTTTGGTGCCGGGACAAGGACTTTGTGCGTGATTATCGCGGCAAGCTCGTGATTTTCGGCCACACGGGAACCAAATATTTGCCCGAAGAATTATCGGATTACACGCCGGACGACAAAGAGGACGTGTGGGTAGGCCCTTGCGTCATCGGAATCGATACGCGGTGTGGAAAAGGTGGCTTCTTGTCGTGTGTGGAATTGCCGTCGGGACAAGTGTACGAATCGAAATGAACGGTGCCGGGACGTCCCGCAGGACGCCCGGTCATTCATTTACGGCGTATCGCTGCATTGCGAACCGGCGGCGGCGGCTTGCCAGCTCCACGCGGGAAGCGTGATGCGTGGCCAATACGCGGCAAACACATAACACATTTCATCTTCGGTCCTTTCACCGAATTTGACGTCTTGTGCAGTGGGGTTGTTCCATGCGCAACGAACACTGACGGTGTCGCCTGGGCCGATTGTCGTTACCGCCTGTTCCCAATATTGGTCGTCGAAACTCCATGGATTCCGGGACGTCAATTCGAGGGTATCTCCGGCGGCATGCTTCACTTGCGCCGAAATGATCGTTCCGAGGGTGTGCATGTGCGGCATGACGTTAAACACGTTGATCTTCGGAATGACGGCCGGAACGGTGAGATCGCACGTACGGTCCGCTTTGCCGTGTGCGGGAATGTCGAGTTTGATCGTGCCAAACGCCAGAATATCGGCGTCGTTGGGCCGAAGGTTTGACGTGGTACACAAATCGAAGCCGCTGAGGTCGGTTTGGCCATCCAGTTGCATCAGGTTCGAGTAGTGCATTTGCATCATGTAATGCGTGGTGCCGGTGAGCGGCATGCCCGCTTCCTCAGGGATTTCCACGACTTTTCCTCCCGGAGCCCATACGCTGACGAGCCGTCCATTGGCAGGTCCTCCCGCACCGCACGGCGTCGGAGTTGAACTGTGGGAAGTGGCCGTTTCGTAGAGGAGAACGTGATGGACGATGGTTGTGTTCTCGATAGCCGGCACAATGGCCGTGATATGTCGTTTCTCGGAGACGACGACATCCGCACCGATGCACACGTATTCGTCACCCGTGGTTTTCGGCATGATCCACGCCGATTTTGCACGAAGTTTGATGTCGGGAACACACGTAATCGGCCCGCCGGTACTGCTGCTGCTCGAGCTGCTGCTCGTCGAACACGATTCTTTGCTTTGGGGCGCGCCTGCACCAAGCCATGCATCCATGGTTGCGAGCTCCGCGGCCCCCATCTCGGTGGGAGGCGGCGGCATGGGTTTGGCTGCATCATGAATGCGTTCGCTCACGAGCTGCGCCACCGTTTTGTTTGGGTTGCTCTTCGCGGGAGCCGCAAAATCAGCGGCGGTCACGAGGGGCATGGGCGAACCGTATAAAGGTTGCGCTCCGTGGCAGTTTTGACACTTTGCTTTGACGACGTCGAGCACGTCACAAGGAAGGCCCGTGGGACCACTTCCGCCGTATCCGAAAAGTCCAGGCGACGCGGGGCCATCTCCGCCACACGCCCAGACCAACATCGGAACGAGCCACAAGCCGGAAAGAAAAACTCTTCGCATAGGCTACTTGCTCCTGTTCTCCAAGGCTGCATATCAGACACCGTGCCGGAACGGATGTAAAGGCTGGTCATCACGAATGTCGTGTCAAAAGATGTTCAGAGGGGAGCGGATTTTTCTTGCCCCCTTTGGGCCCGATGAGGCAGGGTGCGTCTCGCCCGATGAACATGCGCTCGACGAGGATCCATGAAGTCATTCCTTCCTGAAGTTGGTTATGGTCTCGTGCTCGGTTTGGCAACGCTCGTGTGGATATCGCTCGAGTTCGCCGTGGGATTACATACAAAATACATTTCGTATCATGGGATCGTGACGAATTTTTTTGCCGTGATTCCGATTTACCTTATGTGGCGGGCGTTGAAACATCGTCGCGACGTACTCGAAGGTGGTCAAATTCTTTGGTGGCAAGGTTTGATGTCCGGAATGATTATTTCGGTCGTTGCGGGAGCGCTTGGAGGTCCAATGATATGGATATTCATTAAATTCGTGAATCCGAATTTCTTTGCGGCGATGATCGAATATTTGGTCAAGACGGGTTATTATGCGAAGTCCGAACATGCCGAGGCGTATTTCAATTTGGCTGGGTACGCGATTCAAGCGACGTTGGGTCCGGTCATTTTGGGTTTCTTTACCTCGGTCATTTTGACGGCAATTGCCCGTTGGCAGGTCAATCGCGGAACGAAAGCCGAGTCTAAAGCCAGCTGAAGGAACAATTGGATCGACGTAGCGCCGCCTGAAGGCAGTTTGCACGCTCGCACATACCAAAAAACGCCATCGGACTCCGGTTTGCACAGATGGGCATTCGACGAAGCGGAAGATGCATGCGGTGGACGCAGGTACCGCGTGGTCCAACATTGATCTTTGCACGACAAGAATTCGTGATAGGTTCAGGGGAGTCATGATGCTCGGAAGTCCAAACATCACAGTTCGAACGCTTGCAGCGCTACTTCAGGAGCCCATCGGTGTAACGAATGCATTGGCCATTCTGCTGCTTTTGACGCCCATGCTCGCGAGTCGTCGGACGATGACGATTTCCGAAGTCGTCGCGGCGCTGCATCATTGGGCTTATCCCGGTGCGAAAAACGCGACAATGCTCGCCGACACTCTTCGCAAAATCGCGCACGATGATGCTTGTTTCGCGTTTGACGACGAAGCTGACACGGTGGCCATTTTCAGCACGTCGCACTTGATCAATTATGCCATCGCTGCCCACTCATCCGCGGCCGAACAACCGTGGGTCACGTCGAGCATGCTCGCTACCGAAATGAGCATTCGCCTTGATTTCACGCTACGCGGTGTGGCGCTCAATAGCCGCGAGGCCAGGCTTCTCGTGCAAAATGCTGCCTTCGATATCGAGCCTGCGTCGTCGAGCGCACCCGATGTCGTGCCATTCGACGTCAGTGCCGATGAACTGATGCGCGTCGACCCGTTGATGCTCACACGAAAGGTCAATCGTCAGGAGTACACAACATCGGTCGATTTGCGCCAGATCGACACTCTGTTGTCATTACCGAAGAGCAAAGTTGTCCTGAGCATGCTCGATCGAATGATCGTAGCATTCATGATGGCAACGCGACGAATGCCACTCACAGGTTCATCGCTATCGGATCGTGTTGTCGAACTGCACGTCGATAATGTCATCCGCGCACTCATACGCCCTGGTTTCTGGGCGAATATGCCACGCGACGAGATTGAACGAGAGATCATGGCAACAGCGCATGCAGAAAGCGCATTTGCTGTCGTGGGTCGACGAATTCGGATCCTTGACACCAACAACCTCCTGCGACTCATGGGCGATATCGTCATTCGTCCGTCGATTCAGGAATTCATGCTGGTACCCATTGACAAGCGTAACACATGGAAATCCCAGCAACTCATGACGTCGGCGATCAGTGGTTATCCGGCCGCCGAAATGGTTCGCAAGGTCGCCGTGTATATCCAAACTGCGCTCTCCGCGCCTCATGCCGAGACACGACTCGGCGACCACGATTTGCTTTCCCTGGGGACACTTTTATTGAACTTAGCCGCTTCGGCCGCGGGGCATCGGCCGACGAGTTTTTACTTTGCAGCGGCCGCCGATGAACTGCAGGGCAGTGGCTTCGCGCCCGAGTCATCGATTTCGGATCTCACGGGGCGACTTCTGCGTGCTGCGCGCCTTTACCCGAGGTTCTGCCTTTCCGATGATGGTGCGTGGTTTGGCCTGCGGCAAGAGGGAAAAACCATGGCCACGCTTCAACGAGTTCTTCACTCGGCTGTCGTCGAGGAGCTTTATGTTGAGGCGCTGGATAGGCGACGTGGGTCAATCGCGCCGCGAAAAGTTCGATCGAGATCAATTCCTGGTGCGAGAGTTTGGGATGCTCGAGAGCTGCATAGTGCAGTGCAAATTGCGCATGTACCCGGGGCAGGAATCTCGCTTGGTGACCTGCTTGCGGTGGCCCTTTTCTTGAAAACTTCGGCCGGCGCATCGATGGCCCAAGCGGTAGGTGACGGGGCTTGCGCTGATCCAGCATCCATCACACTTCAAGAACTTCGTTATTGGCTCGTCGTGCGGTGCCGCATGGCTCGTGTGGTGAACCCCTACGATGTCCTCGCATCCGCTGGCACGGACCCTCGATTCTCCCTTGCGCCGGACGGTCTCACGGCTCGGATTCTCGAACGTGATGCAATTCGAGCGAACGTCGAGGCGATGATGGGTAAGCCATCCGTGAATGAGATCTTGGAGTCGATGGAATCGCATTGGCATTCGGCGGAAGTGCGTCGTTATTGGGGCAGCCCAGCGCGTTTTTGCGTCCCAGAAGGCGAGCTGTTGGTTACTATTCCGCTCGAGACGTGGACGATCCTGTTGGCCGCTGCCGACGTACGCACGCTGGTTTCAGATGTGGAGATTTGCATTCTTGTGGCTGTGTTGACCATGCGAGGTTTCTTGGCCGCGACGACCCCGCTGAAGATCGATGAATTCATAAGCACGTGTTTCGAGCATAATTTCGGACGCGACATGCCTTATTCACGATTCGTCGATTGGGTGCGCGATGTCATTCGCGGGACACCTCTCTTCGCGTTGACGGACGACGGCGAGACAATCTTCATTCGAAGGATTATCGAAGTTCACGACATGCTGAAGCAGGTTGCCAACCGGCTTCAGCTTGATCTCAAGGTTTTAAACGTCGCGCAATCAGATGCTGTCAAGCCTGGTGTCGACGAACTCGATGGCGAGCACTCGGCCACGCCCGCTCATTCCTCAGCAGAGCCGTCGAAAAAGCCAGACGGACCATTTCAAACGAAACCGTCTCGTCCGGCGCCGAAAGCCAAAGCTGCACGTGTCGCACCGGTCAAACTGCCTGAATTGCCGGCTCCGCCGCCATTTCCGCCGAATACCGTGGATTTTCCGCAGACTGTCGAGGAAGAACTGTTGAAATCACATGAACGCACGGTCATTCCGCGAATGCGGATAACGTCGATTCCTCTGCGCCCCGCGCATGCGCGCACGTGCGCGGAAAAGTTCGCGCTACGTAATGGGATCATCGAGCTGGGACAAGTATCCATGACGGCGGCCGAATATCTCGTGATTCAAACATTGTTTTCCGTAAAAGCGGACGCGGTTCATGAAGGAGAATCGTTTTTCATCGTGGGTAATGACGGGGGAGCGCCCGATGAATCACTCGCGGCTGCGTACGTATCGGAGGGCATTCCCCATGGTGAACCTCGATTGGGATTGCCCGCAGACATGGCCCGATGGATTGCTGCGCGTTTACGGCCTGTACTCGAACGCGCCTCGAATGCGCATGTACGGAACGGATTTGCGCGGTATGCGGCGGAGCAAAACAAGTTGATTTTGCATTTTGCTGCGTTGGCTGCGGCATTGGCACCGTCGGCAGCAGATGTGGATCCTAGCGAAATACAGCGCTTGACGACAACACGAAATGATGCCATTTCGGAGCTTGCCCAGCGCTTCCGTGTGGGTGTCTCGTGCACGCGTATGGTGTTTTCTTGGGTCGAGGTTCCCGTAGCCCTCGTCCTCGCCACGTTGCGGAGGCGCAAGGCGTCGCGAACGATTCTGCTTCGTGTACCGGCGGGGGCGAATGCTGTCGATTTTATTCGGTGCGAGATATGCAATGATACTGCAAAAGCACCGGCTGCATGTGATGGCACGTTGCACTTGTTATGCGAAAAGTGTGCACCGAACGCGTTTGGTCGAATCGCTTGCACTCTCTGTGACTGATAATGACACCGACCGTTCTCATGCCAGAGGTCGTAGACCTCCGATCGGAGGACCACGAATTCTGTCCCATGGGACCGGAACGCAAGGAATCGGAGTGAGGGTCTTCAGCAGATTTGCCAATGGCTCGGCGACTCCCTCCCTCCGACACCTTCACATGCATGAAGGTCGCTCGGCGCCTGTTCTACATCCTCTCAAAATCTCGACACTTTCCTTTTGCTTTTTGCGCCCAAGATTTGTTACCGTCCGCGCCATGGCTACCCATCTCCGACCCAGAACCGCCATACATACTATCGCTGACATTTGTGCCGCAATCGCCGCAGGCCTGGATAGCGACGCTGAAGCCAAACCCAATGCTCCACTATGGGATGCCCTCACGGCAAAAGGCGATGCCCTCGTCCTCACAAGACGCACCGTCGAACGAACGCTCGGACGAATGCGGGCCAAACTCGCCGTGCTCGATGCCCGGTGGGATCCCGAAGTAGGCGCTTTCGGACGCGACCTTTTCGATCAAAGCGGCGGCAAACGCGACCAACCCCCGTATACTCGATTCTTCAACAAAGCAACGCCGTCAGAGGTCCAAGACTTCGGCATAGATCGCGAAGTGAACCAAGGCCGCGATTGGATCGCCGAATTGGCCCGCGAGCCCAATGAACCACTCGCAACCAAATGGACCCCAAGACTCGAGACCGCCACGGATGAACTCGAGATAGGCTCGAAAAACCGCCGCAGCGCAATGCAAGCCGTCGCGCTGCAAGACACCGCCGAAGAATTGTTCATTGATGACGTCAATCGCGAAATCGATATTCTCGAAGGCGACTTGCTCAAGCGGTTCCCAGGGCAACCAAAACGTGTCGCTGCTTTCCTCGAACCCACAAAGCCTCGCCGCCGAGCTGCCCGTGACGACGACGCAGGCGACGAAAACGGTTGACCCCTCGCTCGTTTGACCGCTCCGCATCACGCACGCAGTGCTCCCCGCCACCAGGTAACGTTCGCGCGTCACGCACGCAATGCTCCCCGCCGCCAGGTAACGCTCGCGCGTCATGCACGCAATGCTCCCCGCCGCCAGGTAACGTTCGCGCGTCGTAAAGGATGGCTGTACGCACGTCAAATGGATAGCTCGTTACACGTTGTGCATGCTCGCCGTGGGCATGGAATATGTGCCGGACCTTCATTCGAGAGCTTCGCGCGCAGGCAACCAACCTCGGTCATGAGCTACGCTCGCTCAAAAATCTACGATGCTGGTCAACTCGATGAACGCCACGATTGCTACAGCCGAGGCCGAACTCGAGGAACTCAAGACGACGTGTACGTTTCGGCGCTATGTCGCGCGTGTTGAGCGAAACAAGGCGTAGACGGTCCCACCCAAAACGTGAACGCCGCGCAACTTAAAGGACGCATTGTTCGACAAGGTACCGGCGTCCTCGATCTGGACCACTCCCATCATCATCATCATCGGAAACATGCACCCCACGTCGGCCAATCAATGTCCTACCGCTAATACTTTCGCTGGTGCTCGCGATCACGCCGCGGTACGTCGAGGTTTCGTGTCGTCAGGGAGGCGAATGCTCATGAGAACCAAACAGTTTCGTTGGTCGGTCGTGTTTATTGGTGCGCTGGTGTTGGGCGTTCCGGGATGTTTGTGGTTTGGCAATGATGACGAAAATGAGGGGCGTTTCTGTGCATCGCCGGTCGAAGGGGGCGACCATTGCGTGGCAGCGAGTTCCGGGCCTTCGGCAGCGTGGGAAAAGGCCAAAGCTGCGGGTACCGAGCCGATTCAAATGTGGGCCGAGTGGCCGGAAGATGTCGGCGTCACGCAATTGGTGGTCAATTCACAATTGATGAATCCGTGGCTCGATAATGTCCAAACGGTGCTTGATTACCTGCGCATGACGAAAGGTAATGCCGAATCGTACCATGCAAGTTTGTCGGGAAAGCTCAGACAACAAATTCACGACGTGCGTTCCTTTCAAGAGAATCACCTTGATGCAAGCGCGGTGAACCCCAAAGTCCGCGTCAAACAGCTACTGCTCGACAAAGCGGCACAGGAAACGGACCCATTAAAGGCCGAGGTTGTTGCCGACAAACAATCCATCAGTGACGTGTTGATCATTGTGGAACAAGCGAAGGTCGATGCGGCGCCGTTTGCGTCGTTATACAAGACGTTCGTCGAAGCATTCGCGGCGTATCGCGCGACGGAAGCGACAGAAACGACCACGTATACAACGCTGGCGAAGGATGCATCGAATGCGACGCTCGCAGAATTGGATGCTGTCGAGGTTTCGATTCTCGATACGGCTCATGATGCGAGCGCCAAGCCGAATGAATTGCTCGTCGCGGGGATGAAACTCACGGCGCAAATTCTGCAATTCGACAATACATCGCGGGAAACCATATCGCCGCATGCCGACTTCATGAGCGCGCATGGGGCACGTCTGCCCGACCTGAGTTCCGGCGCGTTGCGATCGATTCACGC
>JANORL010001099.1:0-10432 GCA_031415295.1 Polyangiaceae bacterium
CCCGTTTGCCTTGATGTCGACATGCTGTACATGTCGGTCTCGGTCTACGCGAAAGCTTTGAGGGGAGAATCACGCTCAAGCCTCCGTAGTTGATGGCTCGTAGTCGTCCAACCAAACAGACATCCACTCCACGAGCACTGCAACGCTTACGCTCGCACGATGGGAGCGAAAAAATGCGGGTTCTATTGGCGTGGCAATTGGTTGGCCAATTGTGTCGAATTTACGCCATGCCTCGCCGAATGCCCGCATGTACTTCCTGCACTTTCAGCCATCCCGACAAACGTTTCGAAAAAACGTGACGATCTTCTGACAAGCGGGATCTTGATTGAGCGACGCCGGATCCAAGTGCGGCGTATCGCGCAGAATGACGGCCATCGACGATGCGGGGCAGTGGACTTGACCGGCCGCAGTAATCGATGCTTTGCGTTTGTTTTTGGTTTTGTCCGAACTCCAATGCGTGTCGACAAACGCCGACGCCTCATCGTACAGTAGACCATCTTGCGCTTTCATAAGCGGCAAAACGATATCCTCGAGGTCACCCGTGGTTTGACCGTGACCGCATAGGATATGAAGTCCCATCTGGATTTTCGCACTTGCGTCGATCGGCTGCCAACCCGCTACCGCAGCGGGCTTCTCGTCCATAAACGTTTCGTTGTAATTCACTCGCCATTGCGCAACCTTGACGTCGTCGCCTTCGTCGTCAGCATCATAAAGAAATGCAAACGCCAATGAGCTGACGGGGCATGACGAGTCGCGTTCTTGCGCGTCTTTCACCAACGCCCTGACTTCACGAATAAATTGGCCAACAGCCTGATGTGCGTATTGGGTGCCAGCGTTGAAAAACCAGAGACGAATGTCGTTGCCATCATGAACAGCTCGCAACGCGTCCCATAACACCGGCGGAGTTATTTTGAAATATTGCCGCGCATTCACGTCTTCAACGCGTTGCTTCTTGAAACGATTGACAAGGATACCGTTGATCGGTTCGGGGAAGTCTTTGACGGCAGACTTGTCACGAATGAAATCGCCGGAAGCCAAAAGCACGCGACTCAAAAAGGCGATGTCGGTTTCCCCTTCGCAAAATACGAAGACGGCTTTCATCGGGCTCTCCGCATGTCCACATCGCCAATCTCGAGCAAGTCCGCAAGCTCCGGCCCGGAACGACGAATGCTGACCGTCTGGCCATTACGCTGCACGAGAGTAAAGGTCGACACTTCGTCGAGGCGGAAGTCGTTCGTCACGAAAGCATCAATGCATTCTTTACTGTGCGACGTGACAAACACCTGCACACGAAAAGCAATGGCCAATTCGTGCAAGAAACGCGAAAAATCCAGCAGGAGCGACGTATGAAGCGCGTTTTCCAGCTCGTCGATAAGAACGACACCATTTTCAGCGTCCGCGAACACGAGCGCGATCATGAACACGCGCTGCATACCTTCACCAAAATGCGTGAGATCGAGGTTGCGCGACGGGTCCTGATGCGAGACCCAAAACCGTTGAAACTCGTTGGCAAGTTCGATGTTTTTCAGGTCGGTATCGACCCATTTGCGAAGAAAATCCAGCACCTTGTCTTTACAACCTTTTTCCACTGCACGCTCGTACACGCGCGCCAGCACCGAAGGATCGTGCATGGAAAAGGGGCTCGACAAAATCGAGCGACACAAGATGCGAGGGTTTTTTGAATAGACGCGCTGCAATTCACGTTTGGCGAAGAAATGCGTCTCAGATGATTGCGCGTACTCGCCGTAACTAGACTTCATCAAGACAGACCCGATGTACCCATTCTTGTCACCAACGGCATCGCTATCCTTATCGAGGTCTGATTCGATACTCGCGAGCACGCGGTCGAACGTTCCCGATATCTTGATTGTTTGGGGGATCAATTCGTAAAGAAGCCGCGGCACCGGATCTTGTCTCAATTTTCCACGACGCGAAACCATATCCAAAAGGCCCTGCACTTCGCTTTGTTGCGTGAGCAGGTAAATGGCTTCGAGCACCGAGGTTTTTCCTGCATTGTTGGGACCAGCAAAAATGTTCACACGGCCAAGGCCGGTCAAGACGAGATCTTTGTGCGCTTTGTAATTGGTCAATTCGAGCTGCGTAAACGATTGAAAATCGTCGCGATGCGTAAGATGAATGGACTCGCGTTCGACGACTTCATTACCAACAGAAATCGTCATCTTCTTGTTTTTGAGCGTCGCAAGGCTGAGCATTTTTTTGCCCACTTCGGCCGCCTTTTCAATATCCCCGTCCGTGACGTACTTGATGTGGCCAAAAAGTGTATTTGCGCCAGTGTCGGACATCTCGATCGCCCGCTCGATTTGATTTTTCGTCAGTGTACCTGCCCCCATAATAGCTTGAGAAAGGCTACGGGTACTTTCGAGGACAGCGAACGCATCATCGTCATCGATAATTTTTCCCAATTCGCGCATTTGCGCGCCTGTCGTGATTGCCGGCTCGTAAGGAACTCCGTGACCGTCGTCGTCGTCATCGGACTCAGCGTCGGAAACCAGCGCGAAAATCCGATGTAGCTTGCCCACTTCCTTTACGACCCATTTGGTCTCGTCCCAACCAATCCAGTCCCGTAGACGCGGCGTATTAACAATTTCTCGAAAAATATTATATTGGTCAGATCTGAATTTGTCGCCATATTCGCTTTGTTTGTACAAGTCGACAATGATGAGCGTTTTTTGGCTCAAATTGTATTCACGTCGGCTGATGGACAAAGCTTTGCAAATGGCTTCGGGCCGCATCTGATGCTTTTCGCGAAGCGTTTTCATGAGCTGGGCCTGGTTGATCGTCGGCCACTTCTTTTTGCCACTGATATGGCTCAAACCCATGACGATGAGATTATGCATTTCATCGGCTTCTGGATAAATCACTACTGGAACTGCCTCGAAAATGGCTGGATCGAGGCCCTCGAGATCAATATGCTTCTCGCGATATCTTTGTTCCAATAATTTTAATGCCGCAACGCGCCGATTGCCTTCAACGACCAAATAGTGGTCATTTTTAATGTGCTTGGCCTGAATCTGATCGACCGGGAGCCAACCGCTGTTCAGGAAGCTATCGATAAGATCCTTCACACCTTCAGCATTGTCGCCGAGGATAAATTTCATCGTGCGCTGCTGCACCTGCTCACTTAAATACTTGTCAGTCGAAATATCCTTGTAATTTTCGTCATCAATGAAGCGATAATTGTTTGGGTCGAGATGCAGGTTCTGAAGGGCAACCGTCGCGAACGATGACGCGGTTTTCTTGGCGGATGAATTAGATACGGCCGTTTGACCTTGGTCGCTCATGATTCGGCTATACTTTGATGAACTGCGTTCGTCAATGACCTGGCGTTCGCACACCACCCTGTCCACACCATCAGCACGTCTTCCCACCCAAAACACCACGTCTTCCCACTCCCATCACGACTTCTTCCCACCCAAAACATGGATGCACGGATCACCACATCACGATCTCGTGTCGCGCCCATCAAGATGTCGTGACCATTCCATCTTAACTTCGTCCAACCCCCACCCCATCCCGTCCACATCCCATCCCCATCACGATCGCTCGATCGCTCGATCACCCAAACACGACAGCTCCCCCAAAACCCTGCTGGCACCTTTGGCGGAAATCGAATAGATAGCCGCCACCATGCTCAGCGAAACGCGCGAAACAGTCCTGGACCTCGAAAGGCGCTTTGAGGCGCTAAGGGGGCATCTTTGACGTCCCTAAACTCGACCGTCTACTCACGGAACTGACCCACAAGACCCTCGAAACAGGCTTTTGGAACGAACAAACCAAAGCCCAAGCGACGCTCCGTAAACGCGCCGAAGTCGAACAAAAGCTCGAACTGGCGCAGAGGCTCACGCGAGAAATCGCGGACCTCAAAGAGTACTTGGAAATGGCCGCCGCGGAAAACGACGACGCGGCGCTAGCTGACTGCGACAAACAGGCTGCCGAAATCTCTGCGCGACTTCGCCGCGTCGAAGTCGATCGGATGCTTGCAGGCCCTGCTGATCAATCCGCCGCGATCGTCAGCATTCATCCGGGTGCCGGTGGTACGGACGCGAAAGATTGGGCCGCGATGCTGCTCCGCATGTACCTGCGTTGGGCGGAACGTCGCGGCTACAAGACCGAAATGCTCGACTACCAAGATGGCGACGAAGCCGGGATCGATGCTGTTTCGTTCACTGTCACAGGACCTGCGGCTTATGGATATCTGCGCAGCGAAGCAGGCGTGCATCGGCTCGTGCGTATGAGTCCTTTTAACGCTGATCATACGCGACAAACCGCGTTCGCGGCCGTGGAAGTCACGCCCGACGTCGGCGATGACATCGACATCCAAGTGAACGAGAAAGACATCGACATCACGACGATGCGTGCCGGTGGCAAAGGGGGACAGAACGTGAACAAGGTCGAAACGGCCGTACGTTTGCGTTACATCCCCGATCCGACCATCAACATCGTTTGTCGTGCCGAACGAAGCCAGCATCAAAATCGCGCGATGGCGATGAAGATGTTGAAAGCGAAATTGTACGAACGTGAACTAGCTCGGCGCGATGCGGAGAACGCCTTGTATAACGCGGGCAAGAGCGCGATCAACTTTGGCAGCCAAATTCGCAACTACGTGATGGCGCCGTACAGGTTGGTCAAGGACGTACGCACGTCGACAGAAATGAGCAACATCGACGCGGTTCTCGATGGGGATCTCGATTCATTCATCGAATCCTACTTGCTCGCAGCGGCGGGCGGCACGCTCCGCAAGGGCGGCCAAGTGGTGGCGGAGGACGACGCGTGAGCAAAGACAAACCGGCAGGCAGCGCGGCAGGACAGCATCCCGAAGACGTGCTGATCGCGGTACGCAAAGAGAAAGCAACCAAGGTCCGCGCTCGAGGGCAAAATCCATTCGCCAACGACGTCACGTCGGGTGAAACGCTCGTGTCGCTCGCCGATGCTCGCGCCGGGCAAGATCACGCGAAGAATGCAGCCGGCAGGCACGACGCGGACAAGGTGAAAGCCGACGGTGTCCGCGTCGCGGGTCGCGTGCTTTTCATGCGGCAAATGGGCGGCGTCACGTTCGTGCGCCTGCGCGATCGCACGGGCGAACTACAACTGTATTGCGACGAAGCACAACTCGGTGCCGACTACGCACGCCTCGCCGACGAGATCGACCTTGGTGATTTCGTCGAAGCGCACGGCACGATGATGTCCACGCAAAAGGGCGAACTTTCGGTATTTACAAAGAGTTTTCGCTTGCTGACCAAGGCGTATCGGCCGTTGCCGACGAAAACCAGTTTCAAAGACGTCGAGTCTCGGTACCGCATGCGTTACGTGGATCTCGTCGCGAACCGCGACGTGACGAACGTCTTTCGAGCTCGATCGCTGGTCATTTCTTCGTTGCGACGTTTCTTCGATGATCGCGGGTTTGTCGAAGTGGAAACCCCGACGATGCATTCGATCCTTGGTGGAGCTGCCGCCAAACCTTTCTCGACGCACCACAACGCGCTCGACATGAATCTGTTCATGCGAATCGCGCCCGAGCTTTACTTGAAGCGGCTCGTCGTGGGCGGATTCGAACGCGTCTACGAGATCGCGCGTTGTTACCGCAACGAAGGCTTATCAACGCGGCACAACCCGGAATTCTCGATGCTCGAGTATTACCAGGCTTATGCGACGTACGAAACCTTGATGGATCAAACGGAAGCGATGCTTCGGGCCGCGGATGCGTCCCTTGCCGCAGCGATGCCTGACGAACACAAGATATGGTCTGCGGGGCGTTCGTGGACATTCGAGCGGTTTGTCCGCGTGTCCATGCACCAAGCGATCGCGCATGCGCTCGAAAAATCGGAGCTTCCTGCCGAAGTCGCGACGATGGTCGATGCGGATGACGCTCCGATCAAGGTGTGGGCGAAGGTGGCCAAAGAAAAGAAGCGCGAGATCGACTGGGCGAATTTTCGTTCGGGCATGAAGAAGTGCGATTCCGCTGGTGAACGCGTGTTTTGCGCGTACGAATATTTGGCCGAGCCTTTCTTGACGGCGGACTACCGCAGTGAAGACGGGACAAAGAGTGTAGCTGTTTTCATCGTGGATTATCCGTACGAAGTTTCTCCATTGGCGCGGAAGAAAGACGCCGATGGAACGTTGGTGGATCGGTTCGAATTGTTCGTGGACGGGCGCGAGTTGTGTAACGCGTTCAGCGAATTGAACGATCCGGAAGACCAAGATGCGCGCTTTCGGGCGCAAGTGGACAAGAAAGCTCGCGGGGCAGAAGAAACGATGGAGTACGACGCTGATTACGTTCGGGCGCTCGAGTTCGGTATGCCGCCGACCGCGGGTTTTGGGATGGGCGTGGATCGGCTGGCCATGCTTCTCACAGGTTCGTCCTCGATTCGCGACGTGATTCTGTTTCCCCTTCTCCGACCCGAGGCGAGCGAGCATTGAGCGACAAGACAACCCCCATCTTGGCGTTCGAAATTTTCGTCTTCTTCGCAACCACCTTCGTTGTTTTTCGAACGGTTGCGCACATTCAAGCGGATCGTGTACGAGGCACCGTCTGGGGAATCATCACGATTGTTCTCGGCCTCGGTACCGGCGTCCTGGCATTCTTCGCGTCACGGATCACCCGCGATCGAACCCAACCGTTCAAGCTCACCAATGAAATCATTGGATATGCGGCGCTTGTCGTAAGTGTTCTGTTTTTGCTGGGTGTACTCAGCACACTTTTGCCGGTGCTCCTCGATCGACTGGAACGACGAAGCTTTACCTCGTTCGTCGGGGCACGTCACGTTCGCGCGACCAAAAGCGGATTTTTGACCGTCATCAGCGTGCTCAGCATGGCGGGCGTTGGGCTTAGTTCGTGTGCGCTATGTTCCGTGACCAGCATCATGGGCGGGTTTGGCGCGGACCTCAAGCGTAAGATTTTGGGCAACAATGCCCATATCGTCGTGGATGCGGGTAACCCCAACGGGTTCGACGATTGGGAAGCCAAACTCGACAAAGTACGATTGACCATTGCATCGCAAGGCGGGGCGGCAACGCCTGTCGTGAGTGGTGATGCCATGGGGTCGTCTTCATCGAATACCGCGGGCGTGCTCGTGCGGGGCATTGACACGAATACGATTGCGACGGTCATCGACCTCAAGCAAAACATCGAAGTTGGTAAATTCGAGTATTTGGACGATCCGGATACGCTGGCGGATTTACCGCCAGAGACGGTCATTGGCCGCGGTCCAAAAGGCGAACCGTATTTGAAAGGGCCCGATCCGCGTCTTGCACCGGATTTGGATCCGGCCCTCAGGGCTGCATTACGACGGGACGACATGAAAGTGTATCCCGGCGTCATCATTGGCAAAGAATTGGCCAAAAGCCTGCACGTGCTGATTGGTGACGAAATCACACTTCTTTCTCCCATGGGCGAACTTGGTCCAATGGGGGTCATGCCGCGGACGAAGCGATTCCGCGTGGCCGCGATTTTTTACAGCGGCATGTACGAATACGATGCAGCGTTTGCGTACGTGAAGCTCGATGTGGCGCAGGCGTTTTTCAGCTTGGGGCAAAACATCAGCCAAATCGACGTACGGGTGCCGGAGCCGGAACGAGTTGGCGACATAACGCCTATTGTCCGAGCGACGGCCGAATCCTTCACGACAGCGAAGGGACAACCCTTGCGTGCGCGTGATTGGGTCGAGATGAACAAGAATTTGTTCAGCGCGTTGAAACTCGAAAAGATCGCCACGTTCATCATTCTATCGATTGCGATTGCGGTCGCGAGTTTTTGCATCGTGTGCACGCTCTTGCTCATGGTGACGGAGAAAGGCAAAGAGATTGCCATTCTAAAAGCGCTCGGGGCGTCGGATCGCGCCATCATGCGCATCTTCATGCTCGAAGGCGTGATCATTGGCGGCATTGGCACCGTGTTCGGCGTGGGTACGGCGCTCGCCGCATGTACCGGCCTGGCCTGGTTCGGCGTCCGCCTCGATCCCGACGTGTATTACATCGATCGGCTACCCGTGAACGTAAACGGATCCGATTACGCGACCGTCGCGATTGCGGCGTTCATCATTTGCACCATTGCCACCATCTACCCTGCTCGTGCGGCGTCCAAGTTGTCGCCTGTCGACGGGCTCCGTTACGAGTAAAACGTCATGGCCGAGCCGCTCGTCGTCATCGAAAAATTGCAGAAATCGTTCGTGCACATGGGCCGCAGGCTCGATGTACTTCGCGGAATCGATTTGGTGATCAACCAAGGCGAAATCGTCGCGATCGTCGGACCTTCAGGTGCTGGCAAAAGCACGCTTCTTCATTGCATCGGCACGCTGGATTTGCCCACGAGCGGCAACTTGCGGCTCGGTCAAGAAGAACTCGTGGGGCTGCCGAGCTCACGGCTGGCGCAGATCCGCAATCGCATGATTGGGTTTGTCTTTCAATTCCATCATTTGCTGCCGGAATTCAACGCGCTGGAAAACGTCATGATGCCGGGGCTCATCCAAGGCAAGACGCGCCGGGAAATGGAAGCTCCGGCGACGCGGCTTTTGGAAGAAGTGGGGCTCAAACACCGCATAACGCATCGGCCCGGTGAATTGTCGGGCGGCGAGCAGCAACGCGTTGCGCTCGCGCGGGCGCTCGTCTTGTCCCCGAAATTGTTATTGGCGGACGAACCGACGGGTAACTTGGATTCGTCGACATCGATCGCGATGCACGATTTGTTTTTCGCGGTCAATCAAAAGCACGGGACGACGGTGGTTGTCGTGACGCACAACCCGACGTTTGCTGCATCGATGCCGCGTATGGTGACGGTGATGGACGGCAAGATCGAGAAGGACGAACGGCGCGCTGGGGCTGGGGCGTATACGGACAAGCACGAGGCGGACAAACCTGCGGACGAAGAAAAAGAAGAAGCGCGTCCGGCGGTCGAACTTACCTAGCCGCGTTTGTTGTTGCGCAATTCATCGAAATTCATGCGCGCCAATCGTCATCAACTCCGCCGTCGGATCAATCATAACCCCATCTCGCCCGCCATACGTTTGCTCGCTTGAGGAGCATTGGTTGGATTCGCGAACGGAAACGTGAGGGAAATGCCGTCTCGGTTGCTCGTGCGCGCGCCATCTTGATAAACATTGCCGAATAATTTGGGTTCGTCCAGCGTCGACGTGGCGGTGACGATGCCCGGGAAATCGCGTTTGTAGGGTACGAATTCGGTGCCTTTGCTGCCCACGAGTTTGCCCATGGTAAACAGCAACGCAGTGGCGGCTTTTGCAGGATCGCGCCCATAAAACCAAGCGCCCACATCTCGCGCGGTGAGGTGCGCACAATGGGCATACAACGCCCCCCAATCAGCATTCGTGTCTTTGACGATTTGTTCACTGATCGCAATGAATTCGTAGCGACGATCGATATCGAAAAACGGTCGGGCATAACCGTCACCAAATACGAGCGTCACGTCACTACGCGGAGCAATCGCCGCACCGGCAACGATGTGGGCGCTCCCGTCCGTAATCGTGGTAAATACGGACTTTTCGCCCCAATGCAGTTTGCCACCATTGACGAGCGTCTTGAGCGCCGCATGGTCGGCAATGGGCTCGCCATCTTGCCGGGACAACCACAATTCGACGGTCCACCCTTCGAGCGGCATGGAAGCCCACGCTCCACCGCGCCACATCATGGCTCGCGTGGCGTCACATGCGCGTCCGAGACGCGAGGTACGTTGCGCATCCGTTTCGCCCGCCACATCGGGTTGTGGAGGAGGAGGGGGTTCTTTGTGGCTGAGCACGACAATCGCCGCAATCACTCCGCCAGCAAGAACCACCGCGGCACCGATTTTCACGCGCGGAGAAGCGGCCAATGCTTTGGCCTTTCCAAGGATCGGAGCAGCCCATGGCTGAGCCGCTACCGAAGGAGCGGACGATTTCGGCGAATCGTTGCCGTCACCTCCACGGTGAATGTGCAGAAAACGCATTGCCAACAAATTCGCTTTGCGCTGACGAATGTTCACCGGAAGCATGGACCACTGCTGGAGATCCCCAGCCGCGTCGATCCAAACGGGTCGAGCATCCCGAGCTGCCATCTCGAGGCCGTTGTCTTTTTCCATGACGACCGCGCGTACGCCTTGTTGAGCAAGCGTGTCGGCAACCATGTCGGCGAGCGACAATTCCTCGAGAGGACGGGTCATTATGGGCGCGACTGTACTCGGTGGGAGGATAAATGGCGATCGAAAAGATCGCCATTGGCCCGCAATTCGCACCTCACCCCCGGCCTCCTTGTATATCCGCGGCTGCGCCGCTACATGGAGAGTCCCGACGAGGCTCTCTTTTCCCCCTGTTATGAAAGCCGGGCACGTTCTCGCTTACGCTCGAACGGCCCTAGTCAGTGCATTCGTCGGGCTCGCTTCGCGACCCGACTCTTGCCCTCTAGCCAGTTTACGATGGGGGGCTACGCC
>JANORL010001100.1:0-2174 GCA_031415295.1 Polyangiaceae bacterium
TCCGTGAAGTTCACGCCAACAAAAGAATTGCTGTTCCGAGGCTCGTACAACACCGGGTTCCGCGCACCGAGTTTCTTCCAGCTCTACGGTGCCACCTCCGAGTCTCCCGTCCCGGGCAATATCGCTGACCCTGTCTTGTGCCCACTCGGTCCGGTGGCTGGTTCTGATCTGTCGGTCTGTACGATCCGACCCAATGCACGTTTCGGCGGCAACGCAAGCCTGACGCCAGAAAAATCGAAGCAATGGACAGTCGGCGTCGCTTTTGCGCCTACCGACTGGATGACGGCGACGCTCGATCTTTGGGAGATCAAGCGCACGGATCGCATTTATGAATTGACGCCGCAGCAGGTGGTCGCCAACTTTACGACCTTCCCAGACAACCTGGTGCGTGGTGCCAACGGTCGCCTTGATGGCCTGGGCGGATTCATTCGCGCCGGTTTCGTCAATGCTGAGGGCGATATCACCCGTGGCGTTGAGCTTGGCTTGCGCGCAAACGGCAAAATCTGGTCGGGTAAATGGAGTGTCGCTCTGGACGGCACGTACATTGATAGTTTCCGGTCGCGTGTATTCGCGAATCAGGCGTTTACGGAAACCGTCGGGCAATGGAACTCCCGCGATTTGTTCGTTCGCTGGAAGCATCAACTCAGCGCGACCTACACCGAGGGACCATGGAGTGGCAGGTTCGCACAGAGCTACACCGCCGGATACAAGGACGAAGTTCCGCTCGGTGTCGTTCCTCCCGGATTTAACCCTGAGGTCGATGCATACATCGTCTACAACGCCTCGGTCACGTATACCGGTTTCAAGAATTTGACAATCACCGGTGGCATTAAGAACATCCTCAACACTGATCCGCCGTTCACCGCACACAACGTCGACTTCGCGGGCGGTGCAGGTTGGGATCCACGGGTAGCGGATCCGCGTGGGCGTGCGTTTACGGCGCGCGTTACCTACCGCTTCTAAGCGTCAGTGCCCCCGGATTGGGGGCAAGCGAAAAACGATGCGGGATGCTTTGGGCATCCCGCATTTTTTTTGCGAAATGCAACAATATCCGAGGGGCAACAGAATGATGAATAGACGGAATTTCGCCAAACGGCTGGCAGTGGTTGCTGGCGTGGTCGCAACGGCATCAATGGCGAAGAATTCGTCTGTCAGTTGGTCGGCCCCCAGTCTGGTCAAACCGGCAGCGCTAAAACAAGGTGATCTGGTCGGACTCATCGCCCCGAGCGGCGTGCTTGACGACGCCGTGCTTCAACGAGGTGTCAAGAACCTCGAGTCGTATGGGTTCAGGGTGAAAATCGGCGACAACATTCGTGCCGCACGCGGTGGCTACGCGGGTTCAGTCGCACAACGCTTAGCTGATCTGCACGCCATGTTTCTCGACAAAGATGTCAAAGGGATTTGGGCGGCGCGTGGGGGTTCGGGTTGTACGGCGCTCCTACCGGGCATTCGCTACGACCTGATCCGCCGACATCCGAAAATTCTTGTCGGCTATTCCGACATCACCGCGCTGCATTTGGCGATTTATCGCCGTACTGGGCTAGTGACATTTCACGGACCCGTCGCGCCATCGACACCGACCGATTACGCCGTCACTCAGATGCAAGCCGTGCTGATGCATCCACGTCCGCAAACAGAAATAAATATGTCAGTCGAGAACGAACGCAAAGTCGCCACGCAATCGGAATTTGCGCTACGCACGTTCCGGCATGGCATCGCCGAAGGCCGCCTGATTGGCGGCAATCTGAGCGTGCTCAGCGCATTGATCGGCACGCCCTATGCCGCCGAAATTGACAACCATCTGGTCTTTCTCGAAGACGTGCGCGAACCGCCGTATCGCATTGATCGCATGCTCACGCAGCTCCAGCAAAGCGTGGGCAATCGCGGAGAAGGCGATGGTTTGAAGCGCGCCGCAGGCATCATGCTCGGCGTCTTCAGCCGTAGCCATGCGCCCGATGGTGACGCCTCATTGACGCTCAATGAAGTGTTCGATGACCACTTCAGCAAGATGCCAATTCCGGCAGTCGCAGGTTATTCGTTTGGCCATATCGCGCATCAGTTCACGCTGCCGATTGGCGTGCGGGCAAGGCTGGATACGGCGAGTCAAACGCTGACGTTGCTCGAAGCGGCGGTACGCGAGTAGAGTGAAGAAAGGTGCGAAGAGCACCGCCGCT
>JANORL010001101.1:0-2471 GCA_031415295.1 Polyangiaceae bacterium
GCGAGGTCCTCGCGGTCTTCGAGATTGCCCTGGGCCATCGCTTGGAAGTCATTTTTCGACGCTACAATGCCGGCGCGTTCGAGTTGACTCCAGAAGACGTCGCCATATTGTTCTGCTTCGCGCAAAGCTTCATCGAGGACACCCTGCACGTCGAGGAATTCGAAGGCCGGTTTGCCGTGATGGCGGAGCGCAACATTGCAGGCCTCGTACACTGCGCGGTCAAAACCGGTATCGGTATGGCTGGTCGTCAGCATGTGCAAGCGCACGACAAGGAAATGGGCGCCCTTGATCCATTCACGGTGATCCTTGTCGAGTGATGCAATGAGCGGATCGCCTTTTTTCCAAGCGACCGCTTCGTCCTCGAGCAGCAGGCCGAGGAAGCTCATGAAATGGCTCTTGCCGGAGCCGAAGCTGCCGTGAATGAACCGACCGAGTTCCTCGCCGCGTTGAAACACGCGACGCATACCGTCGAAGATACGGGGGAGTTCGTCGCGTACCGCAGGCGTGAGGACGTATTCTTCGACAAGTTTGCGGCGGGCGACGTCGGTGCCTTCGGCTTCGAGGCGCACGACGAAGCCTAGGGCGGTGATTTGGTCCCGCGTGGGAAGGTCGAAGGCGTCGAGGATCGTCGGCATGGTGCTCAAATTTTCAAAGGGGGCCGTTTCAAGATTAGGTTCCACTTGCGACGTACATCCAACGGTACGTAATGGTCAAGGGCATCGTAAGAAAGAGCGATAAATTTTTGCGTTTCACTTAGCAAACGAATCTGGGTGCATTCCCATGCTTCCCAGATCTCAGTAAGATCTGGATCCTCTGCTCGAATGGCTTCTTCGACTACCCCAACTTCGCGCCTAACGTCGACCGTGACATGCGTATTGTAGAGCGTTATGAGGTCGGGACGGTCCAAACCGCATATCTCGATTGTTTTGCCTCCCCGGACACTTCCATTACGCGAAAACGGGGTCCAATCCTCACGGTTGCCTACCTTGACGGGACGAAATTGAATATGGTCGATGCCATTTGCCTCGGCCGGGTCAATTAGCAGTGGGCGCTCCTTGCCCGGTGGTAATTGCTCTGCAACAAGAGCTTCGCTCCCGTAGTCAAGCGGGAATTTGTCTAGCTTGTATGGCGCCTGGTTGCAATTTCGACATGAGAAAAGCAGATTGTCCCACGTCCAGGCGAGCCACCAATACCCATGGTCGTCCGAGGATCCCGGATTTCGGATCGCTCTTGTCTTCGGGCGGAAATGCTCGACATCGTTGCGCTTGCGTTGTTCCTGGCACTCGCAGAATGCGCACTTGTAATGCTGTGCCGTCCAAACCTCGTCCTTGACAACCTGGTATTTCTCGCCGATATCATTTTGGGTCGGGCGCCCCGTTGCAGCAACGCTCTGGACGCGCGACAGTTCGATACGACGAACATCAGCAAGCTTTTGCGGCTCGTCGACAGCACGATCAATCAGGATCACGAACCGCCTCCAGAAATGATATGAAAACGCTGCAAACGCGCCACAGGATCCCACCCGGGATCCACTCCATATTCCGCAAGATGCGTTCGTAACGCGAGCATCTCGGCCTCTTCCTCATCGGTCCGCAGGGGATTCCCTACAAGAAACCCATAACGTCGAAGCGCTTCGCCCAACTCGACCGGATACAGCCGATCGATCCCGAAAAACGTCCGGTAAATGTCACTGCCCGTCATCAAGGCAGGCGTCTCGGGCGCTTGCTCGGGATAAACGCTCCCCTTATCGTCTTGTTTGAGTAGGACAATTTCGTCCTGCTTCAGCCCCGGCAAAACCATGGGCGAGTGCGTCGTCGCGATGAACTGGATACGAGGGAAAACCCGTTTGAGGTCTCCCACGATCTTGACCTGCCATGTCGGATGAAGGTGCAAATCGAGTTCGTCGATCAAAACGATGCCCTCCATTTCACGTGCAGGCACCGGGCCCTTGGCTTCGAGGAATATCTGCCCGACGAGGTCCGCAATCCACGCCATCGTCGCCTGATAGCCATGCGACATCGATACCGCAGGAACCTTCATTTCCTGCAGCTTGAACTTGAACACGATCCGGTGACGCTGAATGAAGTCAGCCGTTGAACGCACGCCTCCACGTCCACGAAGTTCGATGTCCGACACGTGGGGCAGCAGCCCCGTCGTTTCCCCTGTTTCACTCACCCCGCTGAGAATTTCGCGAAGCGTGTTGACATATTCTCCACGATATTCGAGTTCGTCCATGAAACTCGTCCCGAACGGAGCCCCCTTGTCGAAAAGCGGGTTGAGGCGCCCCATCAAAGGATCGGTGTGAAGCTCGCTCGCACCCGGTTTGTGAAGAATTCGGTTGACCCCATAGCCCGCAACAAACCAATGCCCGATATCGCCCATACGCGCCTCGGCAACAGGGTCCTTAACAGTTGTGGGAAGGTTCAAGTAGCGTGATTCACCAGAAAAGAGCCGGTTGCCAGTCTCAAGGT
>JANORL010001102.1:0-20690 GCA_031415295.1 Polyangiaceae bacterium
GTAGCAACGAAGTGCGGTCGGCCATTGCCGCAGACGCGGGTCGCGTATTGAGGGCATCGGGAGAGGTGTCCCTGAGTCGACCGCTGCAAGAAATGGGCTTTGATTCGCTCATGGCTGTCGAATTGCGTAATGCACTCTCCAAGCGTGTTGGAAAGACACTGCCAGCGACACTGGTATTCGATTATCCCACGATTGACGCGCTCAGCCAATATTTGCTCGACGATGTTCTTGCTGTAATCGAACAGCAGCCGCCCATCGTCAAACCAGTCGCCACCATAACCGCGGACGAACCCATTGCGATCATCGGTATGGGTTGTCGATATCCTGGCGGTATCGTGGATCCAGAGGGTTTCTGGCGACTGCTCGACGGGGGTATCGATGGCATCACAGAAATGCCACATGAACGATGGAACGTTGAAGCGCTTTATGATCCCGATCCGGACGCATTGGGCAAAATGATGACGCGACAGGGCGGATTCCTTTCCAACATCGATCAGTTCGATCCGACATTCTTTGGTATTTCCCCACGTGAGGCGGTGGCGATGGATCCCCAACAGCGATTGCTTTTGGAAACGTCGTGGGAGGCGCTGGAGCGCGCCGGGATTGCATCTGAGCAGCTCATGGGCACGGAAACTGGCGTATTCGTTGGCCTCATGTATCACGATTATGCCACGTTGCATGGTAGTGACTTGAAAGCGCTCAATGGCCACGTGGGGACGGGGGTCGCCGGTAGTATTGCATCAGGACGAATTTCGTACCAACTCGGTGTGAAGGGACCAAGTTTGACGGTCGATACAGCGTGTTCGTCGTCGCTGGTCACTGTGCATTTGGCATGTCAAGCATTGCGTCAAGGTGAATGCTCGATGGCGCTGGCCGGCGGCGTTGCTTTGATGATCACGCCGGAGGTATTTGTGGAGTTTAGCCGTTTGCGGGGACTGGCTCCTGACGGTCGGAGCAAGAGTTTTTCCGCTAAGGCCGATGGCGTGGCCTGGAGCGAAGGATGCGGGATGCTCGTGCTCGAAAAACTCAGCGATGCGCAACGTAATGGGCATCCGGTTTTGGCGTTGATTCGAGGATCCGCGTTGAATCAGGACGGTCGCAGCAATGGTTTGACAGCGCCAAACGGCCCGTCGCAACAGGCAGTAATTCACAGGGCGCTCGCACAAGCACGCGTGGCGCCTGGGGCCATTGATTATGTCGAATGCCACGGTACCGGGACGACGCTCGGCGATCCTATCGAAGTACAGGCGCTCGGAGCAGCGTTATCGCATGAGCGTGCGGAGCGTCCGGTGCTCATTGGGTCGGTAAAATCGAATTTCGGTCATACACAAGCAGCGGCAGGAGCTGCGGGTATCATGAAAGTCGTCCTGGCCATGCAGCATGGTCGCATTCCAAAGAATCTGCATTTCGACGCTCCGAGTCCGAACATTCCGTGGTCCGACTTGCCCGTACGCGTCGTTGCCGAAGCTGTCCAATGGCCCAGAGATCTGCGGCCGAGGCTCGCCGGTGTCAGTTCGTTCGGTATCAGTGGGACAAACGCGCACGTGATTCTGGAAGAGGCGCCGGTTCGCGCGGAAAAACCAATTCGGGAAGCGTCGAGTTACCTGCTACCGCTTTCTGCGAAGACTCCGGAAGCGCTTTCGGCATTGGCGACGTCGTATCAGGAATGGTTTGCCCGTCACGACGAGCCATTGCATCACGTCGTGTACACGGCGAGCGTGCGGCGCACGCATCACGAACATCGTTTGAGCGTCGTCGGAGCGACCAAGGAAGAGATTGCCGCAGCGCTGGGAGCGTTTGTCCGAGGGGACATGGCTGCAGGCGTTGTGACGGGAAAGGCGTTACAAACAGCGCCGAAAGTGGTATTCGTTTTTCCTGGCCAGGGATCGCAATGGATAGGCATGGGCCGACAGCTTTCCAAAGAAGAACCGGCGTTCCGCGACGCGCTCGACGAATGTGACCGAGCAATACAAAAAGAAGCCGGTTTTTCGATTCTCGAAGAACTGAACAAGACTGAAGAAACGTCCCGCCTTGGCGCGATCGATGTCATACAACCAGTCTTGTTCGCCATTGAAGTCGCGTTCGCAACTCTCTGGCGGGCGTGGGGAGTCGAACCGTCTGCCGTCGTTGGTCATAGCATGGGCGAAGTCGCCGCGGCATTTTTCGCGGGTATGTTGTCCATGCAAGACGCAGCGGCCATCATTTGTCGGCGCAGTCGATTGCTGCGTAAAGTGAGTGGTCAAGGGGCTATGGCCCTCGTCGAATTGCCCCTGTCAAATGCGGAAAAAACGCTCGTTGGGTATGAGTCACGTTTGAGCGTGGCGGTGAGCAACGGTCCGCGTTCGACCGTTATTGCCGGGGATCCAGCAGCCGTCGACGAGGTTTTGAGTAAACTCGAAAAAGAAGGCGTTTTCTGTCGTCGGGTAAAAGTGGACGTCGCGTCGCATAGTCCTCAAGTGGATCCCTTGCGCGAAGAATTGCTCGAGCAGCTCGCGGGAATCACGCCCCGCGAAGGTACGATCCTAATGTTATCAACGGTGACGGGCGAGCAAATTCTGGGATCTGATCTCAAACCAATGTATTGGGCGGACAATCTGCGAAAGCCAGTGCTCTTTTCTAATGTAATTGCGCAATGGATCGCCAACCGACACACGATTTTCCTCGAAATGAGTCCGCACCCGATTTTAATTCCGTCGGTTGAGGAAAACCTCCGAGCTGCAAACGTCGATGGAATGGCCTTGGCATCAGCCCGTCGGGCCCAAGATGAGCGACAAACCATGCTTTCGTCGCTCGGATCCTTGTTCACACGTGGCGTCATGGTCGACTGGAAAGCGTTTTTTCCTGACGGTGGACGCGTCGTCGATTTGCCTACGTATCAATGGCAGCGCGAGCGCTATTGGATCGAATCGACTTCCGTGCCCGCGCTACGAGCCGTCAAACGAATCGCGTCTTCGCATTCGGCCGAGGTCGAATTGCCGCTTGCGGGCGTGCCTCATACCTCGTCTTTGTATCCTGATGCCACATTCTGGCGGCAATCAATGAGCGTCGCCACCATCCCGTGGCTCGCGGAGCATCAGCTGCAAGGCACGGTGGTTTTTCCAGGCGCAGGATACGTGGAATGCCTACTCGAAGCGATCGGGCCAAATCCCGTTTGCTTCGAAGATATTGCGTTCGAGCAAATGATGGTATTTGGCAATGAACAAGTGCTTGACGTAGAGATTGTCGTGCAAAACGATAGCCTGCGTAAGTCGTTCCGAATTTCGAGCCAATCGAATAGCTCGTCCTGGGTTCGTAATGCGTCGGGCTACATCCGGCCGCTCGACGCGAAGACTTCGCAACATTTTGATGCTCCAAGCGCCATGATTGCGCGATTGCCGGAAACCGTCGACGTGCAAGGTTATTATGAAGAGCTTCGCGCCCGGCAATTGTATCATGGTCCTCCATTCCAAGGAATTGTCGAGCTACGGGTAGGCGAGCAAGATGCAATTGCTCGAATTCGTTTGCCCGAGAATGTGCAGCTCAATGGGTATGTTTTGCATCCGGCGCTGCTTGATGCGTGCTTCCAGGTATCGGGTGCATTGTATGGCAATGCATCGGAGACATTCGTACCCGTGGGGATCAAAAATCTGCATTGGCACGGGCATGCTGGTCGAAATGCCTGGGTCATGGCCACGAAATCGGCCCAAGAAGATTGCTGCGATTTACGCGTCACGGATGACGACGGACAAGTCCTGATGTTCATCGAAGGTTTGCGACTTAATCGAATCGATGGTCCATCGCGCTCCGAAGCGGATGTGCTCGAAGGTTGCGCATATGAAGTTGCATGGCGTCCTGCGCCGTCATTATCCGACCCGAAATTCACCAATCAAGGTACATGGGTCGTTGTCGTCGATCGTGACGGATTGGGGAATCGTCTCGCGGACCGATTCTCCCATTCAGGTCAGCGCTGCATTCGCCTTGTTTTGGGTTCGGCCTACGAAACCAAGGGACCGAATGTCATCCACATCGATGCTATGCGGCCTGATGATTACCGTCATTTCTTCAAAGAAACGTTTGGCAAGGACGAACATTGCGAAGGTGTAGTGCATTTGGCCAGCTTGGATGTTACGCCGTTCGACCAAACAACCACCGACCGTTTGTCGCGTGACCTCGGGCATGCGCAGGTGAGCGCGACGTATTTGTCTCAGGCGATTGTGCGGCAAGCATTCCGCGACGCTCCACGCTTGTTTTTGGTGACGCGAGGTGCGCAATCCGTGCATTCGACGGATAAGGTATCTGTGGCCCAAGCCTCGACACTGGGACTCGGGAAAACGATGGCCATGGAATTGTCCGAACTACGCTGCATACGCCTCGATTTGCCTGCGGAAGCGACAGCGAATGATGAGGATGCGTTGTGGCGAGAATTGGACAACCAAGGGTACGATGACGAAATTGCATTGCGCGATGGATCGCGGTACGTATCGCGCTTGGTGCAAGGTCGATTCGAGCGTGACGACGACGCGAATCATTCGTATGCATTGGAGCTAGCAGCGGGGCGAGCTTATCGTCTGGAGGCGCGTAATCCGGGAGCGCTCGATCGTCTCGTTTTGCAAGAATTGGCAATGCCGTTTCCTGGACCCGACGAGATTTTGATCGAAGTCTCGGTTGCAGGTTTGAACTTTTTGGACGTATTGTCGGCGCTGGGAATGTTGCCTCCAGAAGCAACGGGAGCAAACGAGTTTGGCCCGGCACTCGGTGGCGAATGTTCCGGCCGGATTGTAGTTGTCGGTGCGGACGTAACGAATTTCACGCTCGGACAATCCGTCATTGCGATAGGGGCACGTACGTTTGGTACGCATGTGCTCGTGCGGTCTGATCTTGTCGCGCTGCAACCTCAGCACCTCGAGTCCGAACAAGCGGCGACATTGCCTATCGTATTTTTGACGGCGTATTATGCCCTCGAATACATCGGGCGTTTGCGAAAGGGCGAACGCGTATTGATTCATGCAGGAGCTGGAGGCGTGGGTTTGGCAGCAATTCAATGGGCCTTGCATGTTGGCGCCGAGATTTTTGCCACTGCCGGAAGCGAAGAAAAACGCGTCTATCTGAAATCAATCGGTGTGGCCCATGTCTTCGATTCGCGCAGCCTCCGTTTCGTCGAACAAATAAAGCGCGTTACGAATGGCGATGGGGTCGATGTCGTTTTGAATTCGTTGACTGGCGACTTCATTGAAGCCAGCTTGTCTTTGTTGCGCGATTACGGTCGATTCATTGAAATCGGCAAACGCGACTACTTCGAGAACAAGCAAATTGGCTTGCGGCCATTCTTGAGAAACTTGTCGTTCTCGCTCGTCGACCTTCGCGGAATGACTTTACAACGACCCAAGCTCATTGGCGAGATGCTTCGGGATCTGCTGAGTTTCTTTGAACGAGGCATTTTGCGACCGCTTCCAGTTCAGACTTTTCCGGCTTCACAGGCAGGCGAAGCGTTTCATTACATGGCCCAAAGCAAACATACGGGGAAGATTGCTTTGACAATGAAGGATGCCGAAGCCCGAATCGTTCCTCGCAAAAAGGTCCGACCCATTGAAATTCGCGTAGATCGCACCTATTTGATCACGGGTGGTTTGGGTGGTCTCGGGTTGACTCTTGCGCGATGGTTCGTCGAACAAGGGGCGCGAAATCTCGTGCTCGTCAGTCGCAAGGGGCCGAGCGCCGAAGCTATGGCCACGATTCGATCGCTCACGGATAGGGGCGCGCAGGTGCGCTGCTTGCAAGCAGACGTATCGCGGGCGGATGAGACGAGAAACGTATTTGCGACGATTCGCAATGACCTGCCACCTCTCGTTGGAATTGTGCACGCCGCAATGGTTCTCGATGATCACACGCTACTCGAGCAATCGGAGGAAGCATTTCAGAAAGTGTACGCTCCGAAAGCCCTGGGGGCGTGGAACTTGCACGAACAGACGCAATCCGAGTATTTGGACTTTTTCGTAATGTACTCATCGGCTGCGGGTTTACTTGGTTCGCCCGGACAAGCCAATTATTGCGCTGCGAATGCATTTCTCGATGCATTATGTCGCGAACGCGTTCGTCGCGGATTGCCGGCCATGAGCATTCAATGGGGAGCGTTTTCCGAAGTCGGCGCCGCCGCAGCGGTCGATATTCGGGCCAAACGCCTTGCTCATCGCGGTAGTGGTAGCTTCACTCCTGGCGAAGGAATCGAGGCATTTCGCCGATTACTTGCCAATCCACGACCTCAAGTTGGAGTCATGCGATTCGATCTACGTCAATGGATCGAATTTTATCCGAATACTGCAGATTCACCTTTCTTTGCCGAACTCTTGAAGAAGGATGCGGGAACAACGAAACAAGATTCGCAGGCGAAGGCTTTCGTCGAAAGTATTCGAGCAGCTCTACCCGAAGAGCGTTCCACGCTTTTGGAGAAACATTTGCACGAACAAGTGAGCGTAGTGTTGCGTATTCATCTGTCGAAGATCGAACGAACGCTGCCACTGCAAAGCATTGGGCTCGATTCCCTCATGAGTTTGGAATTGCGTAATCGCATCGAAAGGAGTCTTGGACTGAAGCTTTCGGCAACGGTTCTATTTACATATTCCTCAGTTGCTGCACTTACGGAACACTTGTTTGGTGTGCTGTTTGGTTTGACAAACGTGCCAGTCGAAGCGTCGCCCATCGAGAATACTCGGGCGGAACTTCGATCCAGCATCGAACGTGAAGTCGCAGACTTGAGCGATGACGGATTACTCGACGAGCTGGCACGTGAACTTTCCGGCGATTGAATCGAGCATAAGGCTTAGTTAACATGAAGAGTCAAGATTCTCAGGAATTGCTCCGTAATGCTTTGGTCAAAATCAAAGAACTCAAAGCACAACTCAAGGAGCATGAATCCAAAGAAACTGAGCCGATTGCGGTCGTTGGCTTGGCTTGCCGATTTCCCGCGGGTGGAAATAGTCCGGAAGCTTTTTGGCAGGCGATGAAGGGAGGACTTGACGGTATTCGACGGCTCCCAGCCGGTCGCTGGTCTGAGAAGGCAATGGATGACGAAAGGCCTGCGCTTCATTGGGCGGGTTTGCTCGAAACCATAGACGAGTTCGATGCTGGTTTTTTTGGGATATCGCCGCGAGAAGCAGCGCATCTCGATCCGCAACAACGTTTGGTTCTAGAGATGTCGTGGGAAGCTCTGGAAAATGCTGGGCAAATCGCCGATCGTCTTGTCGGTGCTCGAACCGGCGTTTTTCTTGGTATGTGCAGTTCAGATTATCAACAATTGGTGCTCGCGGCACCACCGTACGATACATATGGTGCGCTCGGGAATATGTTCAGCACTGCAGCAGGGCGTATTTCGTATACATTTGGTTTTCAAGGCCCATGCGTTACAATCGACACGGCTTGCTCGTCGTCCCTCACGGCCGTACATTTGGCGTGCACCAGCTTGCGCCTCGGAGAAAGCGATATGGCATTGGCGGGTGGGGTCAATCTCATCTTGACTCCAACGACGATGAATTTTCTGGCTGCGCTCCAAGCCCTTTCTCCGGACGGACGTTGTAAAGCCTTCGATTCTCGGGCCAATGGGTTTGTCCGTGGCGAGGGTTGCGGTATGGTTGTGCTCAAGCGGCTTTCCGATGCAATTCGGGACAGCGACCAAGTTCTTGCAGTGGTTCGCGGATCTGTCGTCAATCAGGATGGTCGTTCGACAGGCATGACCGCGCCAAACGTTTTGTCGCAAAAGGCCATGTTGCGCCGGGCGCTCGAAGTTGCTTGTCTTCAGCCGGAGGATATTGGGTATATCGAGACGCACGGGACAGGAACGTCGCTCGGGGATCCCATTGAATTTGAGGCCTTACGCGAAGTCATTGGAGTTTCCCGCGCCGACGGTTCAAAATGCATTCTCGGCGCTGTCAAGTCGAACATCGGTCACTTGGAGGGAGCCGCAGGCATTAGTGGTTTGGTCAAAGCCGTTCTTTGTTTGCGAAACGGAGCCATTCCCAAAAACCTCCATTTCAAAACCTTGAATCCGCGCATTTCGTTGGAGGGAACGCCGTTCGTCATTCCTACAGAAACGATTCCTTGGAAATCGAGCGGAAAGCCTCGCCGTGCGGGCGTGAGCTCCTTTGGGATCAGTGGGACAAACGCGCACGTGATCCTGGAAGAGGTGCCGGTTCGCGAAGAAAAACCAATTCGAGAAGCGTCGAGTTACCTGTTGCCGCTTTCCGCGAAAACGCCGGAAGCGCTTACAGCATTGGCGAAGTCGTACCAAGAATGGTTTGCCCATGGCGACGAGAGCTTGCATCATGTCGCGTACACCGCGAGTATGCGGCGAAGTCACCTCGAATGTCGCCTCGGCGTGGTCGGGTCGACCAAAGAAGAGATAGCGGCGGCACTCGGAGCGTTTGCCGCGGGTGAAATGGCACCGAGCGTCGTGACAAGTAAAACGACGCAATCGGCGCCGAAGGTCATGTTCGTTTTTCCTGGCCAGGGTTCGCAATGGGTCGGGATGGGCCGACAGCTTTCCAAAGAAGAACCGGCGTTCCGGGATGCATTGTCGGCGTGTGACGAGGCGATTCGCAAAGAGGCAGGGTTTTCGGTTGTTGAAGAACTGGACAAACCGGAAGAAACGTCGCGCTTGAACGAAACCATCGTCGCGCAGCCGGCGTTGTTTGCGATTGAAGTCGCTCTTGCTGCGCTGTTGCAATCATGGGGCGTGGTGCCTTCGGCCGTCGTTGGGCACAGCGTTGGGGAAATCGCGGCGGCGCACGTTGCGGGCATGCTCGACCTCGCACAGGCGTCGCGCTTGGTCGCATTGCGCGCACGCGTGATGCAAAAAGCGACGGGCCACGGCAAAATGGTGTCGGTTGGGCTGACCGAGCAAGATGCGCAAAAAGCGATTGCCGGTTTCGAGGATCGCGTGGGTATTGCCGCGGTCAATGATCCTTCATCGGTCGTTCTTTCTGGCGATATCGAATCCGTCGATATTATCGTGCAACGCTTGTTAGCCAACAACGTTCAAACGCGACCACTTCGCGTGAATTACGCATTCCACAGTCCGCAGATGGAAGCGTTGTTGCCCGCATTCATCGAAAGCGTGGGCGTTCTGAATGCCAAACCGGGCACGATTCCGATGCTGAGCACGGTGACGGGAAAAAATATTGCCGCGGAAAACCTCGACACGAAGTACTGGGCACGAAACATTCGGCAAACGGTGCGTTTTGCAGACGCGATTACAAGCAGTCAGGATCACGTATTCGTCGAAGTTGGACCGCATCCGGTGCTCGCCATTTCGATGGAGCAAACGCTTTCCGCGAACAACGTGGATGGCAAAGTCATTCCGACGTTACGACGCAATAAAGACGAGCGCAAGCAGGCGTTGTTGGCGCTTGGTGCATTGCATGTTCATGGCGGGTCGGTCGATTGGAAAAAGTTTTCCCCGGAAGGCGGTCGTGTCGTCGAGTTGCCGACGTATCCATGGCAGCGTAAGCGGTATTGGATCGATGCGCCAAATGTTGATCAGGCGAAATTGAAGAGTGCGCGCCAGGAGTACAACCGCCGCACCGGTCATCATCCACTTCTTGGTGCTCCGTTTTTGCCGTCAATTCCGTCGAAGGCTCGATTCTGGCAGCACTCGATCAGCACGTTTAATGTTCCTTGGCTGGCAGCACATTTGGTACAGGGGGAAATAGTTTTTCCTGGTACAGGATACATCGAGTGTATGCTCGCGGCTGGGCTGGCGATAGGAGGGCAACGTCCGCTCTTGCTCGAGGAAGTCAACTTCGAGCGCATTATGGCGGTTGGTCAACAGGAAGAGCGGGAATTCCAGGTCGTGATGCTGGAAGAGAATGGATCTTCGAACGTACAGGTCGCAAGTCAAAGCAATGCTGACATGGCTTGGACCATTCACGCTCGAGGAATCGTGCGCGAAGTTGTTTCTGAATTCGGACCAGCCGTCGAATCGCCAGAACAGATCTCCGCGCGACTTTCCTATCTCGTCGACGGTGCCGACATTTACGAGCGACTTTGGAATAGGCAAGTGCATCTTGGTTTGCCATTCCGTGGCATCGTCAGAATGCGTGTGGCCGAGACCGAGGTCTTGGCTCAAATTCGGCTGCCTGACGGCGTTGACCCTAGCGAATACGTCGTCCACCCAGCGTTGCTCGATGCCTGTCTCCAAGCATCAACGGGGTTTGGAATCTTGTCTTCAGATACGGCGACGTATATTCCGAGTCGGATCGAACGATTGCACTTCTATTCGCGTCCTCTGCGCGAATGCTGGGTTCTTTTGACGAAGCAACAGGAAGCGACCACGGAACACATGATTATTCCCGAGGTCCGCGTCATGGATGAGCATGGCCGACCCTTTGTGGTCATCAGCGGGCTACACTGTCGCAAAATATTGCAGTCGTCGCGCCAATCCGAAGACGCTCTCGAAGGCTGCGTCTACGAAAGTGTCTGGCGCGAAATCGATGCATTGCAAGAACCGAATCCACCGTTGGATGGCAAGTGGCTCATTTTCACCGATCGTGGCGGGTTAGGCGATGCTTTGGTCGGACCAACGTCACCGCTTGGGCGATCGAGTGTGCTCGTCTCGGCTGGGTCATCCTATCAGAAGCTCGCGTCCGATCGGTTCCAAATCGACCCGGCCAAACCCGAAGACCATCAACGTTTGTTGCAGGATGTGTTCGAAGATGATGGACGATGCGCTGGCGTCGTATTCCTACCGAGTCTTGATGCAACACCATTCGACCGAACGACGCCGGCAAGTTTGGTAACGGATTTGGTACACGCGACCGTCAGTGCCGCACATGCGCTACAAGCGCTTCTTCGACACGGATTTGGCGATATGCCTCCGCTGTTTCTCGTTACGCGGGGAGCTCAATCGGTCCTGCCAAACGACCCCGTGTCCGTGGCGCAATCGCCCATTCTTGGTCTTGGAAAGTCCATTGCTATGGAGCATCCCGAGGTCGATTGTCGAAACATCGATTTGTCACCATATCCGAGTGAACACGATGCAGCGCTTTTGCTTCGTGAATTGGGCAGCAAGCGAAATGAAGGACCGATTGCATTGCGCGGTCAATCTCGCCATGGTGCGCGGCTCGTACGTGGTACATGGGAAATGCCGCTGGATAAAAACGTGAACATTCGGCCTGATCGCACGTATTTGCTCACGGGCGGCCTTGGTGGCCTGGGGCTATCGCTGGCGACGTGGCTCGTGGAGCAGGGAGCGCGTAATCTTGTGCTGCTAGGACGAAATGGACCGGCCAGCGAGGCAATGCATGCCATCGAGGCAATGCAACACTCTGGCGCGCGCGTATGGACAATGAAGATCGACATTTCTCTAGAAACCGACGCAAACCAATTGTTCATGACCATTCGAGAAAAAATGCCACCGCTTGGGGGGGTCGTGCATTTGGCCGCCGTTCTCGAGGACCGTATGCTGCTCGACCAATCCAAAGAAAGCTTCGAACGAGTTTTCGCTCCCAAGGCGCTCGGAGCGTGGAATCTGCACCAGCATTGCAAAGGATTGGCGCTCGACTTCTTTGTACTCTATTCATCCGCAGCAGGGCTCATTGGGTCGCCGGGGCAGAGCAATTATTCTGCTGCGAATACATTTCTCGATGCTCTTGCTCACGAACGAGTTCGTCTCGGTTTGCCGGCATCGAGTATTCAATGGGGGGCATTTTCCGACGTCGGCATGGCTGCTGCTCGAGAAAATCGAGGAAACCGCATTGCTTCGCGGGGTATGGTCGGCTTGAAGCCGGCCGAAGGGCTCGAAGCCCTCCGTCGACTTCTCGCAACCCACCGAACGGAACTGAGCATTGCGCGGTTCGACGTTCATCAATGGTCGGAGTCGTACCCAAGCATGCGGCAATTGGCGTTTTTTGCAGAACTGCTCGAAAATGCCGCGCAACGTCGAGACGCAGCCCAAGCCGGAGGCAGCGCACTGCGTATCGCGCTTGCCAATGCGAGGCCCGAGGAACGTTTGGCCTTGATAAAGCAGTTTTTGGCTCGGGAACTGGGCCACATCCTGCAATTGGAACCGTCGACGATTCAGCCGGACGCCTCCATGTTCGAGCTCGGGCTCGACTCCTTGATGAGGGTCGAATTGCGAAGTCGTATTGGTGCGGGACTTGGTTTCGAGCCGTCAATCGTCGCCTTGAGTCGCTACGATCAGTTTGCTGCTTTTGCCGCCCATCTGCTGGAGCATGTATCCCTCACAGGGACCATGAACAATGGCACGCCACAGGAAGAACCGACGGATACCGCAGCGGCCGACGATATGGAAAAGTACACATTTTGAAGGCGCGGATGCATTGACCGAGGATTTCCGCACGAAATCCGTCCCATCGCTTGTCGAAGGAAACTAGGATGATTCAAGAACTTGTCAGTGAGCTTGAGCGGCGCGGAATCAAGATGTCTTTGAGCGGAGATCAATTGGAAGTCCAGGCACCGAAAGGAGCCATGGTTCCGGAATTGCGCGACAAGATCGTCAAGCATAAAGGGGAAATCATTCAATGGCTTCGCGAAGAGTTACCAGTAGCAACGGTTACGGGAGCTGCGCTCGTCCCTGTCCCCTCCGATTGGCATCGCCCGTTTCCCCTGACCGACATTCAAAGAGCGTATTGGCTAGGGCGAACGAATGCATTTACGCTACCGACAGGCATTCACTCGTATCAAGAATACGACTGTATCGACCTCGACATCGAGCGTCTGATCAATGCATTTCGTAAAGTAGTTGCTCGGCACGGCATGCTTCGAGCCCACACGTTGCCCGACATGCTCCAAGTTGTCGAACCCAACGTCAAGGAGCATTTCGACGTGCTGGATTTGCGTGGCCTTCCGCCTGAGCAACGGGACGGCAAACTCGCCAGTATGCGCGAGACAATGTCGCACCGAATCTATGACACCGAGCATGCGCCCCTCCATCACCTCGTTGCGGTGCGCATCGATGAGCAATTGACACGCTTGATAACCAGTTTCGACTTGATCAACATCGACGCCGGCAGTATGGCAATACTCAATAAAGAATGGATGCTTTTTTATGAGAAGCCGGATGCCGAGCTGCCGCCACTTCCGCTGACTTATCGCGATTACGTGCTAGCTCTGGAAGAGCACAAGAAGTCCGCTTCTTATACTCGCGCGCTAGCATATTGGCGAGGTCGAATTGCCGATATTGCACCTGCCCCGAGATTGCCCATGGCGGTCGATCCGTCGGCCATTGAACGAGTGCGTTTCGAGCACTTGGAGGATACGATTGCCGCTCACGACTGGGAGAAACTTCAAAAGCGCGCAGGCGCCGCCAAGTTGACGCCACTCATCGTCTGCATTACCGCATTTACGGAAATTCTCGCTCGGTTCAGCGAAAACAGCCGATTTACTCTCAATGTGACGCTTTTCAATAGGCTGCCCCTCCATCCGCAGGTCAACGACATCATCGGTGATTTTACGTCGATGCTCCTCCTTACTGTCGATACCGCAGCTCCATTGTCATTCGAAGAACGTGCCCGTCGCAACCAAGAATTGCTTTGGGTGACTCTCGAGCAACGCGAAGTAAGTGGAGTCGAGCTGCAACGTGAAATCGCTCGGGCTTGGGGTCATCATCAGGGCGCATTGTTCCCGTTCGTTTTCACAGGCGTAAGAAACAAAATGGTCGACGGTCTGGACGCAATGTCCACATTAGGCGAACCGGTTCATGGAATCACCCAAACCCCGCAGCTCTTGCTCGACCATCAGCTTCACGAACGCGCTGGCGATGCCGTTCTCGTCTGGGACATCGTCAGCGGTGTTTTTCCAGAAGGGCTCGTGCGTGACATGTTCGAGGTCTACACGACGCTCCTTCGCAACCTTGCGCTCGACGATGCCATGTGGAAAGCCACGTGGTTCGACCTCATGCCTGACGCACAGCGCAAGCGTTTGCAGACCGTCAACGCCACCGACGTGGGTCCCGTTCCCGAGTTTTTGCTCCACGAACTTTTCGAGCAGCAGGTGGACAAAACGCCGCATAAACCCGCTGTTCTCACGTCGCGCTCCACGCTCACCTACGCGCAACTCGACCGCCGGGCAAACCATGTCGCACACGAGCTGCGTGCACGAGGAATCGGCCCAGACAAACTGGTTCCGATCGTGATGGAAAAAGGCTGGGAGCAAATTGTCGCCGTCTTCGGCGTTCTGAAAGCAGGCGGCGCCTACGTCCCACTCGATGCAGCAGGCTCGGATGAACGCCTTCGCAAAATGATTCAAGACAGCGACGCACGTGTTGTTTTGACGCAAGCCAAATACGAGACGAGCGCGTCATGGGCCACGGGCGTCGACGTTCTCGTCGTGCGCGACGAACCTCTCGATCGCGATATCGAACGGCTTCCGTCGCTTCAAACGCCACACCACTTGGCATACGTCTTGTACACATCGGGTTCCACGGGACAACCCAAAGGCGCGATGATCGAGCATCGCAGCGTGACCAACCGGATGACCGAAGTGAAAGAGCGATTCGGCCTCGTGCCCGAAGACCGCGCCATCGCTTTGACGGCGCTGCACCATGACCTTTCCGTCTTCGACATGTTCTGCGTCCTCGGCATCGTGGGCGGCTCGATTGTCCTGCCAGACGGAGACAAAATTCGGGATCCTGGTCACTGGGCCGAGCTCGTACAAAAGCACGGTGTGACTCTCTGGAATTCCGTGCCCACGTTCATGCACATGCTCGTCGAGTACGCCGAGGGAAATGCAAACTTGACGCAGAATGCGCTCGGTTCCTTGCGCTGGGCCATTTTTTCGGGCGATTTCATTCCCGTCGACATGCCCGACAGACTCCGCGACCTCGCTCCCGGCATTACGATCATCGGTTCGGGAGGACCAACGGAAACGACAGTCTGGGACATTTGTTATCCGATGGGCGACATCGATCCCGCATGGAAAAGCATTCCGTATGGCCGGCCGATGCAACACGCCACGTACCATATTTTCGACGAACAACTGCGCGAACGACCCGATTGGGTCCCAGGCGAAATGTACATTGGCGGCGTGGGACTTGCGCGAGGGTATTGGCGCGACGAAGAGAAGACGCGTGAACGTTTCATCATTCACCCGAAAACAGGCGAAAGGCTTTACAAATCCGGTGATCTCGGTCGATGGCTCCCGGACGGCAACATCGAAATCCTCGGACGCGCAGACTTTCAAGTCAAAATTCGCGGTTATCGTATTGAACTCGGCGAAGTCGAATCCGCGATTCAAGATCACCCCAACGTGCAGCATGCAGTGGTCTTGGCCCTTGGGGACAACGCGCGGGACAAGCGCCTTTGTGCTTATGTCGTGACTCAAAAGGGTGGAGCGGTGCCCGAGCACCATGACGTAGTACCTCGGACGCACATGAGCGATGCCGAAAAGGTAGAATTCAAGTTTGCCCGCCATGGCCTGCGTCGGGACCTCGACAATGCGTTGACGTTGGCACTGGGGCCCATTAAAAAGGATGGGGAATCGCTTGAAAGTTACGCGCGCCGCCGTAGCATTCGGTCCTTTTTAGATAAACCCATAGAGTTGTCCCAACTGGGCCAATTCCTTCGCGTTCTCGCACCGATTACGGCCCCCGGAACGATCTTGCCGAAATACCGTTACCCTTCAGGCGGTAGTTTGTATCCCGTGCAAACCTATGTATACATCAAGCCCGGGAGGGTCGAAGGAGCAGCCGCCGGTTTCTATTATTATGACCCTCCGCAAAATAGTTTGCGCAAGGTATCCGATGAGCGGATGGACGGTGCGACGCAAGCATCCTGGAACGTCGACATGTTCGAACAAGCGGCGTTTGTCCTCATATTCGTGGGAAAACTTACCGCCATCGAACCGCTTTATGGGGCCCTGGCCCGCGACTTCTGTGCGATCGAGGCCGGGTATATGGGACAACTGCTCATGGAGCATGCGCACTCGTCGGGTATCGGTGTGTGTCCGCTCGGGTATATTCAATTCGACCCATATCGTTCGGCGCTTGGCGTCGACGATTCATCGGTCTTCTTACATGGTATTCTTGGAGGTTTGGCGGATCCCGCGCATTATTCCGTTTCGACACTGGGTGAGGAATCCGTTCCGGCGGCCAAACCTAAAGATTTGTCGACGAACCTGCGTTCGTTCCTGCAAAAAAAGCTGCCGGATTATATGATCCCGACCGCGTATGTCGAACTGCCGGCGTTGCCGCTGACGTCCAATGGAAAAGTCGATCGCAATGCATTGCGACAGATTCAGGCCAATGCGTCGGCACCTCGAAAAGCAGAGAATGCTGTTCCTGCAAACGAGTTGGAAAGCAAAATTGTAGCGATCGTGGCTGAGGTTTTGGGAATTCCCGAAGTCCGGGTCGATGAAAACCTTTTCGACGCAGGTGCCACGTCGTTACACATCGTGATCATCGCCAAACGTCTTCGAGCGCTGCTCGAACGCGATATTCCGACGGTCATCTTGTTTCAATCGCCAAGTGTTCGATCGCTCGCGGCCGCATTAAGCCAATCCGAGGAGCGTGGCGAATCCAAGCAAGAGGCTCTCGCGCGGGCTGAGGCGCGGCGCCGAGCACGAGGACGGCGCTGAAGATTTGTTCGGAGTTGGGACGAGCGTACGCGTGACCTGTATGGGAGAAAGTGATTGTAATCATGAGCATTACCATGTCGGATCTGCCCGAGGGGGCCATTGCCATCATTGGTATGTCTGGGCGTTTTCCAGGCGCTCCAAACCTCGAGCAATTCTGGGAAAACGCCCACGCGGGCATTCGTGCAATTTTGGCGTTGCCTCCTTCCGCTGAACCTTCAAAACTCGCCAATCACGTTCGGGTCAGCGCGAGCCTACGCGATGTCGACCTGTTTGACGCCGCTTTTTTCAACATCAGCGGTGCCGAGGCAGAAATCATGGACCCCCAGCGGCGCATCTTTTTCGAATGTGCGTGGGAGGCATTGGAGAATGCTGGAGTGGATCCTGGGTCGTATCATGGTGCCGTGGGTGTTTATGCGGGCGCGAGTGTAAGCACCTATTTTCCGGCCTACGCAGATTTCTACCATCCCAAACGATCGTTCGACGTGCTTCTGGGCAATGACAAAGATTTCGTTGCTTCCCACTTGGGCTACAAATTGAATTTGCGTGGACCGTGTGTCGGTGTCGGTACTGCATGCTCTACGTCGCTCGTAGCCGTACACATGGCGTGTGCAAGTTTGCTCGCACGAGAATGCGATGCCGCTCTAGCTGGTGGGTCGACGCTGCGGCTTCCCCACAATACCGGGTACGTCTATGATAAGGACTTCATCTTGTCGCCGGATGGTCGCTGTCGAACGTTCGACGCGAACGCCAGTGGAACCGTATTCGCCAATGGTGTCGGCGTGGTCGTCCTCAAACGACTCGAAGACGCATTCAGGGACGGAGATCCGATTCGAGCCGTCATTCGCGGCAGTGCCATCAACAATGATGGATCGAGCAAGGTTGGGTTCACAGCGCCAAGTGTCGTGGGGCAGATGAAGGTCATCACCGAAGCACTGGCCATTTCGGGGGTAGATCCAAGCACGATTCAGTACATAGAAACGCACGGAACGGCAACGGCGCTGGGTGATGCCATTGAAATCGAAGCCTTGAAACAAGCTTTCGACTCGGTATCATTATCAAAAGGTTCGATTGCTCTTGGTGCATTAAAAGCTGCCGTGGGGCATACCGAAGCGGCGGCGGGAGTCGCAGGCCTGATCAGAGCCGTGCTGGCCATGGAACATCGTCGCATTCCTGCCCATGCTGATTTCGACAAGCCAAACCCCGAGCTAAAACTCGACGAAAGTCCATTTTACGTGCGCCAACAAGCGCATGATTGGGTATCGAATGGGGAGCCTCGTCGAGCGGGCGTGAGTTCGTTCGGAATTGGCGGAACGAACGCCCACGTCATTCTAGAGGAAGCGCCGCAACGCGAAGAGAAACCCTTTTTACAGGCCTCCAGCTTCCTTGTGCCGCTTTCTGCAAAAAACCCGAAAGCATTGGCGGCATTGGCGCGATCCTATGTAGAATGGTTTGCCCAGCACCACGAGCCGCTGCATCATGTCGCGTACACGGCAAGTTTGCGGCGAAGTCACTTCGAATGTCGCATTGGCGTGGTCGGGTCGACCAAAGAAGAGATTGCGGCGGCGCTTGGAGCGTTTGCCGCGGGTGAAAACCCACCAGGCGTCGTGACAAGTAAAACGACGCAATCGACGCCAAAGGTCGTGTTCATTTTTCCTGGCCAAGGTTCGCAATGGGTCGGCATGGGCCGGCAGCTTTCCAAAGAAGAACCCGTTTTCCGCGACGCACTGTCGGCGTGTGACGAAGCGATTCGCAACGAGGCAGGGTTTTCCGTCATTGAGGAGCTGAACAAACCGGAAGAGTCGTCCCGATTTGGTGAGATCGACGTGGTGCAGCCGGTGCTTTTTGCGATCGAAGTGGCGCTTGCTGCGTTATGGCGCTCGTGGGGCGTCGAACCAGCGGCAGTCGTTGGCCATAGCATGGGCGAGGTGGCGGCAGCGTTTGTCGCCGGTGTATTGTCGCTTCGAGACGCAGTGGCAATCATTTGTCGGCGCAGTCGATTGCTTCGCAAGGTGAGTGGCGTGGGTTCCATGGCCATGGTGGAGTTATCCATGGAAGAGACGCAGGCAGCAATCTCTCGTTTCGGCTCGCGTCTGTTTGTCGCCGCGAGCAACAGTCCGCGATCGACAATCATTTCGGGAGACCCTGAAGCGCTCGAAGAATTCTTGGATGAACTCGAAGAAAAGGGCATCTTTTGCGGTTGGGGCGTGGCAGACGTTGCGTCGCATAGCCCGTACATGGATCCGCTGCATGCAGATCTGTTTGCTGCATTGGCGAACATCGCTGTCCAAGAAGCGACGATTCCGATGTTTTCTACTGTCACGGGCGAGCGCGTGCGGGGCCCGGAACTATCGGCATCGTATTGGTTCGATAATTTACGCCAACCGGTACTATTTTCCAAAGTGGTGCGCAGGTTCGTCGAGGATGGCTCTACGGTTTTCCTCGAAATAGGCCCACACCCAATTCTGGGCCCGGCGGTGGAGGAGAACCTGCGAGATGTTCGAGCAGAAGGTACGACGCTCGCGTCGTTGCGTCGTATGCGCGATGAGCGTCAAACGATGTTATCGTCACTGGGATCGCTTTTCGTGCGTGGCGTTCCGGTGGTTTGGAAAGCGTTTTTCCCAGACGGCGGACGCGTCGTCGCATTGCCGACGTATCCGTGGCAGCGAGAGCGTTATTGGATCGATCCTCCCGCCGTTACCGGGACGAACACGCTCGCGCCGCCCGATCCTTTGGCCGACCTTTTCTATTCCGTGACGTGGCGTCGTGCGCCCGAATTGCCGGAGTCGTCCATCAATAGCCCCGGCATTTGTGTCATTTTCATGGATTCGACAGGCGTCGGCGCATCGCTAGCAGCGCAGCTCGAGGCCATTGGCACAACATGCCTCAAAGTGTTTCCGGGCAGTCAATTTGACGCATTCGATCGTTTGTCGTACCGAATCGATCCATCCAACTCGGACGACTACGTCAAAGTTCTCGTCAATGCCACCGTCGAACGGCTGCCATGCTTTGCTGTCGTTCATTTGTGGAGTCTCGACTCGTCGACTTTCGATAGCTCGACGTCGGAGACAATCGAAGAAGATTTGCTCCGTGGCTCAATGAGTGCGGCATACCTTGCTCGTGCGATCGTGTTGCATGGGCAGACTGGCGGCAAACTGTGTCTCGTCACGCGTGGAACGCAGCAGCTTGGAGAAGAAAACGACGTTCCGATTTCCGTTGTTCAATCTCCCATTTGGGGATTCGGGAGGTCACTTGCGCTCGAACACCCGGAATTGGCGTGCACGTGTATCGACCTTCCCAATAGGATGGATCCAGATGAATCCGAACGACTTGCGCGCGAGGTTCGTGCGATGACGGGGGAGGGGCAAATCGCCTACCGAGCGGCTGATCGGTATTACGCTCGTGTCGTTCCGCTGTCGTGTCCGAATAGCTCGCTGGTCGCGACAAACTTCCGTGAGGATGCGAGTTATTTGATCACCGGCGGACTAGGAGGATTAGGGCTCAGTCTAGCAACCTGGATGGTAGAAAAAGGTGCGCGGCACATCGTGCTCGTGTCGCGGCGGGGACCGAACGAAGATGCTCGAAACACCATTGAGCGGATGACGCAGATGGGTGCCAATGTCGTTGTCGAATCCGTCGACATAAGTCATCGGGATGCGGTTGTCCGCTTATTCAAACGATTCGGTACGACTCTTCCAGCGCTTCGCGGAATCGTGCATGCGGCAATGGTTCTCGACGACCGTGTCGTCATCAATCAAACGATGAAGAGCTTTTTCGATGTTTTTGCCCCAAAGGGGTTGGGTGCGTGGAATCTGCATACATCCGCACCATCGAATCTCGATTTCTTCGTGATGTATTCGTCCGGCGCGTCGCTATTCGGATCGCCCGGACAAACCAACTATTGCGCGTCCAATGCATTTCTCGATGCGTTGTGCCGTGAACGATCTCGTCGAGGTTTGCAGGGCATGAGCATTCAATGGGGCGCTTTCAGTGAGGTCGGGCGCGTGGCGAAGCACCAGGAGTTGTCAGACGTGCTTCTTCGCCGAGGAACCGGTATGCTCACGCCGCAAGAAGGTTTGGACGCTTTCGCCCGATTGTTGGCGTCTCCTCGGCCAGAAGTGGGAGTTTGTCGC
>JANORL010001103.1:0-5532 GCA_031415295.1 Polyangiaceae bacterium
CAAACGCACCACCGTGAGCGTACCGATCGACGCCATCGCTTTATTGGAAGGAGATCATCGCGCAGTCGAGGCACTCTTCTCTCGGGCCAAACGGGGAGGCGCCGATCTAAAAGCGCTGGGAGAAGAGATGAGCGCAAAAAAGGACGAATGGATGGCGCAATTTGATCGGGATGGACTTCCACCTCCGAAAACAAAGGTAATGGCGGGGCACAATGACCCACGGTTCGTTGGAAGCTGCCTAGCGACGGAATCCGTAGTGTAGTAGACCGACCGCACGATGGCCGATACGCGCTTCGTCCGTCAATCCAGTTTCAATCCAGGAAAAGGTACGTGAACGCAACCGATGCATGAAAGTCATTTCGCGCGTGGCCGAATCGTAGCCCCTGACTGAATGCGATTTCGTACTGACGTTTGTCGCCGGCACACATGGAGATGAGCGACCATTCGGGGCCTATCGATGCGCCAAAAAGCACCGGGCTCTGCTGAAGATCCGCGACAAACCCAGCCGAAAGCCCTGCGGCCGAGGAGAACCACGGGCTCCAATTCACACGCAGCATGGCCGGAACGACGAGGGAGGTCTGCGTGATCTGATACGTCGCATCGTCGAGGAATCGGTGCACGACGGTCGCCGTTGCGCCTGTGCGGAAATCGAAAAGTGGCGTAATGCCGATGTTCATCAAGAAAGTCCCCGCCGCTCCGAACATGAGCACGCCGCTGTCGGGGTGCACGGCCATTGAGGGGCTGAACGTTATGCCGAAATGGACGCCTTTTCGATATCGCGCCACTTCATCCATTGGCGAAGGTTGAAACTCCAATCGTTCGGTCTTGCCAGCCCCGACGGTCGTCTTTTTTTCTTCGTGCGTGCCCCCAGGGTATTGGATTTCGACGCGATGCTCGCCCGCCGTGACCGGCAGCTCGAGCGGCGTTGCGCCCACAGCTTTGCCGTCGACGAAAACGTTACCCTCATGAGAACTGCTCTCGATGCGGATTTTCCCCCCGCCTTGAATCGGCGCAGAAGGCACGTTCACCAGTGTGGGTGGCTCGCTGCCATCGGTCGGGACGAGCTTGAGCGTGATCTTCTCGGTTTCGCCTTCCTTCACCTGGACCGTCGCACTCGCATTGCGGAATCCATTCGCAGAGGCGGTAATCGTATGCGAACCCGGATTGACTTTGCGTGGGGATGAGAGCGCCGCGGTGGGTACCGACGCACCGTCAACCGCCACGGCGGCCAAATCGCTTGGCGCGCCCTCCACGACGATGTTCAGCGAGGGGATCCGCAGCGTCAGTTTTTGCGCGAGATCCGCGGCTTCTTCTCGAGCTTTCGCGAAGGCGCCTGGCTCTTTGGCGTCCTTGGGGTGTCGTGTCACTTGGAGCAACGTGTCGCGCGCCTCGACAAGTAGCCCGCGCTCGATTTGCGCTTTCGCTAGCGGAAGGCCCGTCGATGGTACCTGCATGATCGCGTGCGCCCCCTGATAAGCCTTGAGGGCGCCTGCGTAGTCTTTCGCGACAAACCTCGTGTCGCCCTCTTTCATGAGGTTTCGCGCGGTCTCCTTGTCGGCCGCGGAGGGCTCAGCGAACGCCAGGGAAGGAGCGAGCAGGGGCGGTACGAGGAGGGTCGCCGTAAAACCCAGGGCCGCGTGTAGCGACACCCTCGTCAAAGCTTGGATAAGACGTGTTGACACGAGTTGACGTTGCTCCATCGGCCGTTCAGAATCCATAGTCCTTCTCGGGTAGCGGATTGCGTGAAGATCCCCCTTGTTTCGTTCGCGCCTTTGGGTCTGTCGCGGACGCGCTCGGCGCCGCTGCGGTCGACGCCGACGCGCTCGGCACGGTAGCGCTCGACGCCGACGCGCTCGGTGCGGACGGGGGCGAGGTAACTTCGACACGGCTCGAAACTGGCACAACTTGAATGTCCATCGTGCTCGGAGCGGGAGGAGCTGCGATCGCGTTGCTGGTCTCGGTCGCGATGGGGTGCGAGACACGTTTCAGCAGGACAAACGTCAACGCGCCTGCGCTGAGTAGGCTCGTGATCACCGCCGCGACGACCACGATCCGGCGCCAGCGCCGCGTTGCCAATGACGTGTTCGTCGTAGACTCACCGGCGACTGTCATCGCTGACGCGGCGCCGAACGGGTTTTTCGTCACTTCCGACGGCGCGACGTCCTTGGTGCTGGACGATGACGTGCTCGAGCTGCGCTCGACGACCGTTTCCGTGTCGGCGTCGTGCAAAGGTGCAGCCTTCGTGGTCGGAGACGTGCGGATCAACGACGGCGAAGACGTCCTACCGCAGGCGGTATAGAATGCGTCGGCCATCTCGCGGGCCGACTCGAAACGCGCAGCGGGATCATACTTGAACGCCCGCTTGCACCATTCATCGACCTCGAGCGGTATGTCGTTCACCATCTTGCTTGGCGGGACAAACTGTTCGTTCGCCTGCGCCAACGCCAACGCGCCAATTCCATTTGCATCGGAGAAGGGGAGCTTCCCGGTCATGGCTCGATAGGCGACGACCCCGAGGGACCAGAGGTCGGCGCGGAAGTCCACGCTCTTCGCGTTGACGAGCTGCTCGGGGCTCGCGTAGATGACGGTGCCTACGATCGCGCCTGTGCTCGTCACTTCGCTCGATTCGCCGCCGCCTGGTTTGGCGATGCCGAAGTCGAGCACCTTGACGAAGATATCTCCTTCCGCATCGACGAGGAAGATGTTGTTCGGCTTGATGTCGCGGTGGACGATCCCGAGGCGGTGTGCCTTGCCGAGTGCTTTACAGGTCTGCGAGACGATCTTGGCGACGTGTTCGAGAGGAAGAGGCCCCGCCCGCTTGATGCGTGCCGACACATCTTCTCCTTCGAGCAGCTCCATGACCATGTAGGGAGTCCCATCGGCGGCGATGCCATGATCGTGGATACTGACAATGTGCGGGCTCCCGATCTGGGCAGCGCTCGTCGCTTCTCGTTGGAAGCGCGTCAGCATTCCAGCATCGTCCGAGAACATGTCGGACATGAACTTGACAGCGACGCGCGTCTTTAGTGCGAGGTGGTCAGCGATCCACACGCTTCCCATGCCGCCCCGACTGAGCAGTCGCACGAGCTTCACGTGTTTTGAGATGGCGTATCCTGGACCGACGCCCATATGGGACACAACTATCACAGTTCTTCGCCGAGCGGCGAGTTTCGTGCAACGATCTTTGCCACCTTTCCGTCAGGGGTTTTTCGTACAAACACATTTTGCTACGGGATTCCTTACTACTGCACTGCCCACTTCTTGCAGTCGTCTGCGTTGCCCGTGCCCGTGCTCTAGACCTTAATCAAGCGCTCGCTTCCGCGCGAGTGTGCGCATGGGCTGGTTCGTACTTCCGCGACGACCGTTTCAGGTGATCAGTCACGACAATCCATCACATCACTTGACCGAAATGGAAAATAAGTTTCGGTAAATGTGACGATGAGTGCCCTTTACCTGTATGAAGGACAAGGCGAGACAACGCTTGCAAAGCTGGTCGGCACGAGCGAAACAGCAGATAACGCGCCGACTCGAATCGGCCAAAGGCGGGCAGCGACCGCACACAAAGGGCCCAGAATTCTCGACGCAGACGATTCATTACGAAGCCTCGAATCGTACGCACGCGATTCATTGTGGAGGCATTGGTCCAATTCATCAGCTCGCGCACAAGGTTGGCCTCGTGAAAGCAATCGATTCACAATTGCGTATTTTGGAGCGTCATCGCCCATATAGCGAATCCGACCATATTCTGAATATCGCCTACAACCTGCTCTGTGGCGGCAATGTGCTCGATGATATCGAGATTCGACGCAACGATTCTGCATTTTTGGATGCACTTGGAGCACGCTCTATTCCCGACTCGACGACAGCAGGAGATTTTTGCCGCAGATTCGACGATGTCAAAGTCAACCAATTGATGGATCTCGTCAACAATGTTCGTGTCGGAGTTTGGCAGAAACAACGTACCGAATTCTTCGAGCAAACCGCACGAATCGAAGCCGATGGCACAATGGTGGAAACAGGTGCCGAATGCAAGCAGGGCATGAACGTCTCTTACAAGGGCACTTGGGGCTATCACCCATTGCTCATTTCATTGGCCAATACGAGTGAGCCGCTATTCATCGTGAATCGTAGTGGAAATAGACCGTCCGAAGAAGGCGCTCCAGAGTATTTCGACAAAGCCATTGCACTTTGCCGCCGCGGCGGCTGGAAAGATATCCTTTTGCGCGGCGACACAGCATTTTCATTGACGAAACATTTCGACCGCTGGACCGACGATCGTATTCGATTCGTTTTTGGGTACGATGCTTCCAAAACCATGAAACGAGAGGCTGACGCCCTCGACGATGGGGAGTATCAAATGCTCATTCACAAGGCGAAAACCGTGTTGAACGAGCGAGCCCAAATGCCTCGCGTCAAAGAGCAAATCGTTCGCGAGCGTGAGTTTCGGAATCTCCGACTCGAACGTGAGGACATTGCGGAATTCGAGTATCCACCCAAGGCGGCGAAGCGCGCGTATCGATTCGTCGTGCTTGCAAAAACGATCGTCGAAGAAAAGGGGCAACGGACGCTTGGACATTGCGATCGGTATTTCTTTTATGTTACCAACGACCGCGAGCTGAGCGCGGACATTGAGAATGCGTAGTCGGGGCATGTTCCTCGTGTGGGTCAGGGGCGGGGAAGGTACCACGAGGAGGGGCGTGTACGGTCTGCACGAAACGTTCGACCGAACGGTCGATGCCGAGCGCCGATTCTCCCGTCTCCCGTCTCTCGTGCTCGTGCTCGTGCGCGCATAGCGACCGATCGATTGACCGAAGTCGGTGAAGACTTGTGATACGAACTAAAAAAGGTTTGGCGCGACGGACGCTATTCATGGCGCTTGACGCGTACGAATGGATAGCGCGAATCTATGCAATGGTGCCTCCTCCTCTCAGGGTGCTGGAGGCGGCGTCACGTTGCCATTCAATTCGTCATTGGTGCGGGTGGGGTCTTCGAGCAGGGATTGGTTGAAGTAGTCGGCGGCACGCTCGCGGCTGCCGATATGGTGGGACGCGATTGCAAGGATATTCTTGCCGACTTGGAGTTCGAGCGCTGTGCGGGTACTTGCAACATTGGCGCGGGATTGGGCAAGATCTCCCTTCGCGTCCACCTGGCCCTCGCGGGCGGTGGAAAAGGTGGTTTTCAGCGCGGTGAATTCGGCGAGCAGCTCGGGACCGAGTTCTGCCTTATGCTTCGTCGCGCCGGTGATGAGGCGGTCGAGCAGGCCGGGGACTTGTCCTAGGCGCGCCCTGTTGTATTCCTGGAGACCCTGTGGAAAAAATTCGGCGTACGAAGCGCTGCCTTTGGCGAATTTGTCGCGCACTCGGCCTTCGCGCTGGCGCACGGTGGTGCGGAAGAGTTGTAGCGCGTCGTCCTTGGTGATTGTGCCGCCGGATTGGGCGGCCTGGAGCGTGGTCCGGGCGGAGAGGGCTACATCAAAAGCGCCAAAGGCGACCTCGTTGGGCGCGACAAGGGCAGCGAGAGGTGGCGGAAGCG
>JANORL010001104.1:0-4558 GCA_031415295.1 Polyangiaceae bacterium
CCGTCGTTGCTACACTGGTCTGAAGCCGATCTGAGACCCGACATCACGCACCTCACACCCGACGCCGCGAGAGAGCACTACGTCTACGAGATCAAGCCGGGAGGAGACGTGCATTTTGCAAAAGGCAAGGAAAAACTCGCGGTCTACATCGGCGCGCTGAACGTCGGGATGGTGGGAAAGTCAAAGTTTTTTGGACCTGGCCCGAAATTCGAGGGCGCCTTACATATTAGATTCAAAGGCGGCAAGCGCCTCTGGATCGTCCAATGGCGAACCACGGCGCCCGGATTGCTCCAATACAAATGGATCAAACCGGATGTCGCAGAAGCTGGGAAGGACGAAGAAACATTAAAAAAAGAATGGGAACAAGCCATCAGAGACGGGCGCGTGCGGGATATCTCGAGGACGGAAGCGGCGGCCGATGCGGAAGACTTGTTCAAGGACTTCGAAGAGATGATGCTGCGCCGTGAATTGCTTGGTCACTTTCGCAATGGCATGACCGTTCCCATTGAAGGCGTCGGTATTGCGGCGCAAGTTGGCCTTTCGGCGGGCCTTTCCCGCACGGCCGGCGCTGGGCGTCAAGCGATGCCCGTGTTACGAAAACCCGTGACGGCTACACAACCAACGCCATTACGGACGAACGGGACGCCGCCGGTCAACGCTCCCTCTTTGGGATCTGATCGCGCTACCACGGTCACCGGATCGGTACAGCCGACTTCGCGTCCGGCTGCGACCCCAAAAACCCCTTCGGCTTCCCCGAACGATTCCCCGAATTGACTTGCCATCGTTTTAAATTTGTGCGAAACGCGTCGACATCATGTCCGATTCGACGCCCGCGACAGACCTCAACACGCTGCTTTTCCCCGCCTTTCTGTACGGTGACCACGCCACGTGTCGCCGTAGGTGGAAGGCCGAAGGCAAGAAGTGGGGCAAACGTTACTTGGAACGAGGGGACTTTGTCGAGCCGAAGCTGATTCCGGTCCAGCCAGGATCGGTGATTTGGACCGATGACGGTGCGGCCCAGATGCTCATGCTCGGATCCCACGAACGGCGCAAAGATCCAAACTGGCATTTCTATCTTCTCGATTATGTGGCATCGGAAGCCTCACCTGGAGATTGCACAAACGATTCCTTTTACCTTGCTTATGACGCTTTCGCGTGCCGGTATCCCTGGGGCGCGTTGTCGCTCATTATCCATCGACGGCTCAACCTCTCCATCGCTTGCGTTTCCCAACAGCTGGAAGCCGTGTTGTCGTTTTGGGAACAGCTCGACTCGGTGCGATACATCGATCGTTATTTAAAAGAAGTCGATTTGGTTGAGCTTTTGACGTTCTATACCTACGACATCATGTTGACATGGGCGGACGCCCCCGTAGGAAGGTCTGCCCGACAGGTGCTACGAGAGACCATGGAACGCATGCGGAACGCATCCGAGGACGAAATTCACGCGCGCCTAATGGGGCGATTGCACCATGTCGCCGACACGGATCCCAATTTGAAGCATCGCGAATGGCTCAAATCGCCCGGTCTCATCGAAACGGAATTGGCGCATATTCAAGCCACCAATTCAGAATGGTACGAGAATTTGAGGACGGGCATCAACGGCGTCCATTCTGGCTTACTAAGCAGACTCGAAGAGAAATACCCTGGAGGTTGAATCCAATTCCTTGCCATCACGCCAAGAGCCCATGATATCCGCTTCGACGCCCTCGACAGACCCCAACGCGCTGCTTTTCCCTGCATTCCATTGCACGATTTTTATAGCGAATTGAAAGGCCGCCTCGCCTCACATTCCGAAGCGTTCTTTCCAAAGAGCCGTTCATCCAAAACGAAGAAAGACGACAGCGGCGAATAACGCTGTTTCGGCCCGCCAGCGCGTGAAAAACGCCCCTTGTCCCCCAAAACGACGTTCCGTCGACAAAAACCGACTTGGTGCATATATCGGGGCGCTATCGTTTGCCCGCGGAGTCCGCACGCACGACAATTACCGTGGACTTTACCGCGAAATCACGGACATCATCGCAAGAAAAGTAGCCCGAGGAATGATATTTTTTTGTGCGACCCACATAGGGTGGATTGGACTTGTCCCCAAAGTTCGTCAGGTCGATCCAGCATGCCGATTGCGGCGAACCCACGCAAGAACGCCGCACGATGAAATCGGCGACGGGGACATCGTAAACGGACACGTCGGGGAACGGCCAAACCGAAAACGCGCTGAATTGGGTTATCACACGCGTGGGCATCTGGCCTTGTTGCCTCGGAATCTCCGCGAGGAGAGGGAGGGATTCGACATACTGGTCCGGAGAAGGCAAACGTAAGGCACGCGGGGCGACGGCGACGAGGAGGCACGTCGTGACAATAAGCGCACAACGGCTCGTCCAATGAACTGCGGGCTCGAGCCACAATGGCCGGCGTGCTACAAGGCCGCGAGCGAGGAACACACAGAGGACGACGCAAAGGACTGCGAGGATCAGGCTCGGGAGGACATCCACCAGCCAAAAAATCCCACCGCTGAATGGCGGCTCGCATCCATTGTCGACGAAAGTGCCACCGAGCGCGTGCCGCGTGAGCAGGAAGTAGGCCGGAGTCAGCAGGATGGCGCCGAGCGGGAAGATGGCGCGAAATTGGGTCTTGTCGCTGACCCCAAAGGCCACGAAAAAAACAACGAGTAAAAGGAAGGGGATTACCATACGGTGAGTACCTCAGCCGAAAAACCACATTTCAATTGCAGCGAGAAGTGGCATTGCCGTGAGCAGCAGGAGAGCAAGGGCGCGAGCGCTCCATGTGAGTTTGTCGTCCTCGGTACGGGCAATCAGCAGGGCGCGTTCCCCACACACGATCTCGCCATGGTCACCTTGTGGTGCGTCGCGGTACGGGCTGCTATGCGGGACCTTGGGAGGTTCACCTGGGAAAACCAATACGGGTCCGGGCACGAGGCCTTGATCCTTGCCAATGCGAAAAGGAGGCAGGCTGCTGCTCTCGTCCACGAAATCAATCCAACCATTCTCACCGAGGACTCCGGCGTGCGCTGCGGCAAACTCGGCCTGGCGGTGCGCTATGCGATTGCGGCGGAGCAGGAACCAGCAGGCGAGCGCAAAGCCCACGAGAGCCGTGCCAATCCAACCCGACGGAGGGCTTGTCAAATCGGCGATATCGCGAAAGGACACATAAGTCATGGACAGAAGCCCACGAGATCTTTTTGCAGCACGACGAATTCGAGCGTCGCGAGGCGTGTCCCCATCGACGAAAACGAGACCCCGTGCTCGGTCTTCTCGAAGGACGAGCGACGAGCGTTTGACCATAAATTCCGTATCGGGACCGCAGGCAGGGGTAATTTCTGGCGGGAGCGTCTTCAGGCCGAGGCGGACAGGGTAGTCGTATTCACCCAATTCACGGCGGCGTTCCTCCATCGATTCGCGGAGTTCGATCAAGCACCGCAATGGTTTTTTGTCGTAAACGCAGATGCTCCGCACGACGAAATCGGCCACGGGAATGTCCTCGATCTCGAGTTTCCAATTGGTACCGGTTTCCACACGCGTGGGCTCGGTGAATGCATTCAGTGGGACGCTTGCGATAATCGGGAGTGATTCGACGTATCGCTCGGGCGCGGGCAATAAGAAAGCTCGTGGGGCCACGGCGAGGAGAAGACAAACAACGCTGCCAAAAACGCCCAAGCTTGCTATGTGAAGTGCAGGCCCGAGCCACTGGGGAAGGCGTTTTACGAGGTAGCGGGCGAGCAGAAAGCCGAGGGTGCTGCAAGAAACGAGCGCGAACCCAGCCAGGGCGCTGCCGAAAAACGACTCAAGATACCGAAACACATTAACTTCTTCATAGTTACACCCATCTAGAATGAAGAGCACGTCAAGCGCGGCGCGGGCGTGAACGAATAGGACCGGCGCGAGGGTAATGGCGCCGATCGGATAAATCGCGTGATAATGATTCTTCCTGTTTTTCCATCCGAACAACAGAGCAAAGGCAAGCAAAACGATGGGAGCTGCGGTAACGAACGGAGCCGCGGTGAGCGGGACGATTCCAAAGGCTTTGTTGTTTGGGTTAAAAACGTACCAGAGTCCAATGACGCCGACGCTCAGGATTGCGCCCATGAATCCAGCGTCGAGTTTGGAAGGTAGGGTTGGGGACGTGGGAGAGAGACGCTCGTTCAACATTGCAAAACCTCGGCGTTACATGTTGCACCGCAAAGACCATGCCCAATACATCGAAACGCTGCTCCCGATGGATCCGCGGATCTGCCGGTCCGCGCGAACGCACTGTGGCTTCAGAGGACACGATGCAGGATCGGTTGTGGCCTCCCAGGCGACAGTTCTCGAAACGCTGGGCCGCTCAAAAGAAGCGGAAAACATGCCAAAAATGGCGTTGGCATGGTGGTTGCTAATGGCTTGGGAAACCCCTGGTGACCTGGAGTTAAAAACATGCAATGCAATCTGAACCTCGCGCTCGTTCTTCTTTCCGGCCTGCTCGCTGCTTGTGGCGCACCAATACCGACGGTGGACTCGCAGACCATCGCGACATCGGACATCGTCATGCTGTCGGCGGTGATCGA
>JANORL010001105.1:0-6776 GCA_031415295.1 Polyangiaceae bacterium
TCTTTCGCGATCGATGGATTGACATCGATTGGTAACCAATACGGCGTGTATTACGAAAGAGCGGGAGCGGGAAGCATCAGTAATTCGTTGATTCGGAGCAATACGTTCACGGGCGTGTTCATGAGCACGACGAACAATTCGACAGCGGCGGTGACGATCGATCAATCGACGATTTACGGCAACACGACGTACGGTCTGTATGCGGAATCGACAACGGGATCGACGGCGACGATGAACGTGACGAATTCGATCATCACGCAGCAGCAATACGGCGTGTATCGGTATACATCGAGCGGCAATACGTCAGTATCGGTGACGTATTCGGACGTGTGGGGTAACAGTTCGAGCAACTATTCGGGCGTGACGGCGGGAACTGGGAGTTTTTCTGGAAATCCGCTGTACGTGACGGCTCCGACAAACTTGCGGATCACGTCGAATTCACCGTGTCGATTTGCGTCGAGTGGTGGCGCGGACATTGGCGCGTTTCCGTATGGGGGAGACGCAACGTCGTCGCTCGTGGGCGTGCTCTGGACGAATACGACGCTCAATCTCGCGGGATCGCCCTATACGGCGACCGGCGACATCACGATTGCACAAGGCGTGACGTTGACGCTCGATGCGGGTGTGACGCTGCGTTTTCCGACGAACGATTTGATGCAATCGAATCTGGATGTGAATCGTTCGGAACTCATCGTGAAAGGAACGCTGAAATCGAATGGTTCGACAGCGCAACCGGTGACCATCAAATCGTCGACGGCGGGCGCGACGAATTGGTGGGGCGTCGACATGCGCCAAACGTCGTCGAGCAACGTGTTCACGGGTGTGGTCGTGAACGATTCGACGTACGGCGTGCGTATTTCCGAAGGTTCGTTTGCGATCGATGGATTAACATCGATTGGCAACCAATACGGCGTGTATTACGAACGCGCTGGGGCGGGAAGCCTCACGAACGTGCTCATTCGTGGTAATACGTTCACAGGCGTGTTCATGAGCACGACGAACAATTCGACGGCGGCGGTGAACATCACCAATGCCACGATCCATGCGAACACGACGTACGGCATTTACGCCGAATCGACGACAGGGTCGACCGCGACGATGGCTGTGAAAAACTCCATTGTCACGCAGCAGCAGTATGGCGTGTATCGGTATACGTCGAGTGGTAATACGACGGTATCGGTGACGTATTCGGACGTCTGGGGTAACACGTCGAGCAACTATTCCAGTGTCACCGCGGGGATGGGGAGCATTTCGACCAACCCCTTGTACGTGCTAGCTCCGACAAACCTGAAATTGCAAAGCTCGAGCTTTTGCATTGACGTCGGTACCGCGATAGGAGCGCCGAACAAGGACATCGAAGGTACGCCGCGGCCGCTCGATGGGGACGGCATTGGTGGCGTTGCATTCGACATGGGCGCGTATGAATTCGCATTGGCAAACGTCTGTGGCGACGGGATTCTCGGTGCTGGAGAAACTTGTGACGATGGCCTGCAAAATGGCCAATATGGCAAGTGTAACGCCGCGTGTAATGGCCTTGGTCCGTTCTGCGGTGATGGTCTCATGAACGGTCCCGAGCAATGCGACGATGCCAATGGCGTAAACACCGACGCGTGTCTCAACACGTGTCTTAATGCGACGTGTGGTGACGGGTTTGTCCGCACAGGCGTCGAGCAATGCGACGACGCGAATATGATCAACACCGACACGTGCGTCATGGGTTGCATGGACGCGAAGTGTGGTGACGGATTCGTGCAAATGGGCGTTGAAACGTGCGACGACGGAAACATGTCCAATACCGATACGTGCACGAATGTTTGCGCAGCGGCGACGTGCGGCGATGGATACACGCAAGCGGGCGAGATGTGTGACGACGGGAATACATCGAACACGGACGCTTGTTTGAATACGTGCTCGAATGCGACGTGCGGAGACGGGGTTGTTCGTACGGGTGTCGAGCAATGCGACGATGCGAATATGATCAACACCGATGCGTGCGTCATGGGCTGCTTGAATGCGACGTGCGGTGACGGGTATCAGCAAACCGGCGTCGAGCAATGCGACGACGGGAACATGAACAACACCGACATGTGCTCGAACCTGTGCAAAGCTCCGTCGTGCGGCGATGGTATCATCCAAGCCGGCGAGCAATGCGACGACGGAAACATGAGCAACGACGACGCCTGCCTCAATATGTGCGTCATGGCGAGTTGCGGTGACGGCTATGTGCAAGCGGGCGTCGAGCAATGTGACGACGGCAATGCGATCAACACGGATGCTTGTGTCAATTCGTGTGTAAATGCCAAGTGCGGAGACGGCTTCGTGCGCGCCGGATCTGAGCAATGCGACGACGGGAACATGAGCAACACCGACACGTGTTTGAATACGTGCATCGTTGCAAAATGCGGCGATGGACAAGTGCAAATGGGTGTCGAGCAATGCGACGACGGAAACGTAAACAACACGGATACGTGTTTGAATACGTGCATCAACGCGAGTTGCGGTGATGGATTCGTCCTGGCAGGTACGGAGCAATGCGATGACGGCAATGGTAGCAACACGGATGCGTGTCTGAATCAATGCGTGACCGCGAGTTGCGGTGATGGATTCGTGCGAACGGGTGTCGAACCGTGCGACGATGGCAATCAAAACGAGACCGACGCGTGCCTCGTGGGTTGTTTTGCGGCATCATGCGGCGACGGACACGTTCAATCGGGCGTCGAAGCTTGCGACGACGGCAATATGGTCGACAGTGATATGTGCCGCAACAATTGCGCATTGCCGGGTTGCGGCGATGGCGTCGCTGGTGCGGGCGAAATGTGCGACGACGGAAACGCAATCAATACCGACGCGTGTCTCGAGACGTGTTTGCTGCCGACATGCGGCGACGGATACGTGCAAACGGGTATCGAAGAATGCGACGATGCCAATCAGAACGACACGGACGATTGCGTGAGTGGTTGCAAGGATGCCGTTTGTGGCGATGGGTTTGTCAAGGATAGCGTCGAAGAATGCGACGATGGCAACACTCAAGTTGGCGACGGATGTGACGACACGTGTTTGACCGAGGGCCAAGGTGGCGCTGGTGGTGGCGGTGGAATGGGCGGTGTGGCCGGAATGGGCGGCGCAGGCGGTTCTGCAGGCAATGGTGGCGCAGGCGGTTCTGCAGGCAAAGGCGGCGCTGGCGGCGGCGCAATGGGTGGCGCCGGTGGAATGGCCGGTGAAGGCGGTTCTGGCGGCGCGGGTGGCGGTGGGCCAGGCGAAGACGCCGGCTGCGATTGCCGCATGGCGCCTGGGGCAGGCGAGGGAACGAATGCCTTCGCTTTTGTAATCGGCGCGCTTGGATTGGCGTGGGCACGGCGGCGCAAAGCTGCCTGAGTAGGCGCGTTTTGCGCATTGGACCGAGTGGCCATCCGTTTTCACGACGGATGGCCGCGGGGTCGACTTAGCCGATCATCACGAAAAATTTGCCCCGCCTATGGCGAGTTTATGCTGGGTGGAACTCAGCTCGTTTTTTCGTTTTGCATGTGGCTTCCGCGTGGTATAGCATTCCGCGCCATGCAGCAGTTCCACGAATTAGGCTCGCGCGTCGATTGTGCGTGGGAAGCCGCAGACTTTAGCGAACAAGCATTTCCATTGATTGCTAGGGAAGCGCTGGCGGCAGAACGGCTTCCAGATCGCATCACGAGCGACGATGTCCTTCAATGGGTGCTCGCGGCAAAAGTTCTTCCCGCCCAAGAGGATCTACGCGCCAGTTTTGGCCAGCCACCGATAACGGTTTACCGAGGTCGAAGGTTTCATATCCAGGTTCTTTATTGGCTGGATGGATCAACGACGATCCATCGGCATGGCTTTTGTGGTGCTTTCCAAGTGCTCGAAGGCGGTAGTCTACATTCGCGCTGGAGCTTTTCGACGCGCCATCGCGTCAATAGCCGCATGCTCATTGGCCAAACCCATTTCCTTGGCGCCGACCTATTGCATCGTGGCGACGTCGTCTGCATCACGCCCGAATTAACGCACGGATTGTTTCACCTCGAAGCCCCCTCGGCGACGATTGTCGTGCGTACCGAAGGAGAAACTGCGGACGGTCCGCAATACGAATACCATCCCCCATCGATTGCTCTGGATCCATTTTTCGTGGATCCGCTCGTCGAACGGCAGCTTCAAGCGTTGCATTTGTTGCGAGCTTCGGGACATAAGGAGCTCGAGGATCGAGTCGCGAACCTCGTGAGCCGCACCGACGTTTACACGGTTTTCCGCATTTTTTTCCATGCCTTGCGTGATGGCGCCACCATGACGCAACTCGAAACGCTGGCGGATGCCGCGCGTATTCGTCACGGCGACGTCGTTGACGAGATCATGCTTGCCATTGGTGAAGGATCGAGACGTCGGCTGCTTCACTCATTACGCCGACAAATTCGCGAACCCGATGGGCGGTTTTTCTTGGCATTGTTGCAAAATCTTCCAGATCGTGACGCCATCTATCGTGTCATTCGCGATCGACATCCCGGATCCGCTTCCCTAGCGATCGTCAGGAGCTTTCTCGCTGAATATTCGCATCTACTTGGCGTGGACATCAGCGGGGACCTCGAGCGTATTATCGTGGAATCCATGCTAGAGGACGCAACGGACGACGTCATCTTTGCCAAACTTGGTGCGGATTTCGACGAAGAATCTATTGTCGCTCAACGGGCGAATGTATTGCGGCAGGTGGAGCGGATTCGTCATTCCCTACTTGCGCCGCTTTTCGTGCGAGGTGCTTCGTGACCATTGGTATCGTGAGCACCGTCCGCACGCAAAGCCTGGCATCGTTTCGGTCATGGTACACGCATCATCGACGTCTTGGATTCGAACGATTCTATTTGTTCATGGATCCTACTGATGCCGGTATTTCCGAAGCACACACATTCGCTGGCGTGGAAGTGGTGATTGTCGATGACGACTATCGCGCTCAATTGAAGCACCATCCGTATTCGCAACAACACGCAGCCCAAATTTTCGCCAATGGATCCGCCATTACGTCCCCCGATGCGCTCACCGCGCTTCAGTTATGCAACATGTCCACGGGCCTCGATCGAGCACGTCGTGATGGTATTCGGTGGCTCTTGCATATTGATATCGATGAATTGTTTTATTCTGGAGATCAGAGTGCCGTCGACCATTTTCTGCTTCTCGATAACTTGTCCATAGGTCAAGCGCGTTACATCAACCATGAGGCCGTTCCGAATCGCGACGAGCACGATGATTGTTTTCGCGAGATCAACCACTTCAAACGAAATGGAGCCGAGATTCCTCCGGATGTATTCGAGTCATTGCGTCCATTTTGGCAAGAACGTGGCGCCTATTTTCTAGCGTATGACAATGGCAAATGCGCCGTACGTACACTTCCTGGCGTGACACCAGCAACCGTTCACGGTTTTCGGCTTCCTGTCGTCGCTCTGGGGCGTGCGAGTTTATCCATGCCGTGTATCTTGCATTATCCCTTCACCAGTTTCGAGCGGTATCTAGCGAAATTCGCACGTTTGGGTGATTTCTCCGGCGATAATCTGCTCGGGCAGACATGGAATACGCCCAGAGTCCTCGAGAAGAGCAGAGATCTCGTGCGGGATGGGGAACGGGAAACCGTTCGGGGAATGTATCGTCAGGTCGTCATGCTACGCGACCGAGAACGAATTGCGGAATTGCTCCGCATGGACGTCTTGATGAACATCGAGGATCCAGCACGAAAGCTTGCGGGATGTGGGTAATTCGTCAATGAGCGACAATAGGCGGACGCATTTCGTCGGCACCGGCGTAGAAGTTGGTGGCAACGATAGGCGGACGCATTTCGTCGGCGCCGGCATAAAAGCCGCGGGTGGCATCGATGTTGCGCACGCGATCCTCGTCGACGACGAGCTTCTTCTTCACAGTCTGAATCGTTTGCATTTTGTACTCCTGAATGCAACCTCGCACTTCGGTGGAAGTACCTGGCTGATGGCTGCGTTACGTGACATACGAGCAACTCTTCGAAAATGCAATCGGAATCCGATTGTTTTCATGCGGATTCTCAGTACGTGATGAATCGTTCCCCGACTCCACTTTGGCAGAACAAGAATTTTCTTGTTTTTTGGCTAGGACAAGCCTTGTCTGTTCTCGGAGATGGCTTTGCCGCAATTGCGCTGCCATTGCTCGTCCTGAGGGCAACGGGATCGGTGACCCAAATGGGCGCGATGACCGCGACAATGGCGACGGGGCGTATTGCCGCAGCTCTCGTCGCTGGAATCGTAGCCGATCGCTGGGATCGTCGTTCGATCATGATCCTCTGTGACGTCGTCCGCGCGCTGCTGTTGGGACTCGTTCCGGTCATGCACTTCGTATCAGGCATTTCGATGCCCTTGATTTTTGTCGGCGTAGCAATTGTTTCATTTGCCGGAACCATTTTTCATGTCGCATGTTTTGCATCACTGCCGGCATTGGTTGGTCGTGATCGTATCGTGGAGGTCAATAGCTGGCTTTGGGGAGCCTACGCCGTCATGGGATTGGTTGGACCCGTGTTGGGTGGCATTGCGTGCGCTCGATTTGGTCCAGTCCTGGGAATCGGAGTGGATGCTATCTCGTTCGTCATTTCGGCAGCTTCGCTGGCGATGGTCACATTTCGTAAAACGGATGATTCCGCGTCGGAAAAATCGACATCTCGGGCAGAATTTAATATCGAGTCATTGCTTTCAGGCATGGCTTTCATATGGCGCACGCCAGTGCTGCGGGCCATGGCGGCGGGTTTTGCGGCAATTGCCTTCTTG
>JANORL010001106.1:0-5059 GCA_031415295.1 Polyangiaceae bacterium
AATCGAGTTTTGGATCCTCGGGTTTTTCCGGCTTGCTTCCGCTCCCTGCACCAGGACCGCCCGAGATGTTGATGAACACCATCGTCCCTTCGATCGTGACACCGCTCTCGTCGAATTTCAAAAACCCGCCAGGCCCGCGCAACGTGAATGATTGCCCCGCCTCGCCAACGTATTGCTCGCCCGCAATGATATGCGCTTCGTCCGCAGCCCGGAGTGCATAACTGCCTTCGACTTTTTCGTGCCGCTCGTCGCCCACCGTCAGCGATTGCTTGCCGTCGATTTGCTCGCGCAGGTTTCCTTTTACCTCGACATTGTGATTAAAGTCGATTTCCTCGCGCTTCGTTTGTTTGGTGATGTAATCGGCATCCTTGCCCACCCACAACTTACGCGCTCCGTCGGTATGCTCCCGCTCGTCACGCTTGACCAGTTTTTGCCGATCGTGCCCCACGGTCGCGAATTCATCATTTTTGACGATTCGTACGCGGTTTTTCTCGGCCTGCTGCCAGACCAATTCTTTTTTGGCAAGATCCTCGAACATGATCTCGTTAAAGCCGCCCGAGCCTTGCGATGAATCACTTTTCCACGTGCTGCGCGTCTTATGCTCCGGCAAGCGATAAGGCACTTGTTGCATCGCATTGTACACGCGACCCATGACGAAAGGCAGATCCGGATCACCCTCGGCAAACCCCACAAGGACCTCCTGACCAATACGCGGCAGCATGACCATTCCGTACCCCATGCCCCCCCAACCTTGGTTCACTCGAAGCCAACACGAACTATTCTCGTCGTATTTACCTTCGCGATCCCAAGGCATGTGAACACGTACCCGGCCAAACTCGTCCGTGTGAATCTCTTGTCCTTTCGGTCCCACGACGGTCGCACATTGCAATCCATGCACAATCGGTTTCGGCGTCGCCCGCGGCGGGTGATAAGGGACTTCTGCAAAAACCGCTTGGCCAAGCAAACTCCATTCACCTTCCGCCGTCCCCTCGAACGTCGTCTCCAACACGAGCAGCTTCTTATCCGACGACAGATTCGCATGCGGATGCCACGTCATCGAGAAAATGCTGCCTGGCGCCAAATCGTACGTATTCGCTTCGAACGACACGGCATTGATCCCGACGCGCTCGCCGTGAAGTGACCGCTGCGCCAATTCGTTTCCGTATTTCTCATCGTGTCGCGTTACTCCTCGATCGTCCGCAACCGGCGTGCCGCCGCCTTTGCCCGTTTCGACCAAGAATGCGCCTTGATCAAAATGGTATTGCTCGATTCCGTGCGCGCCCTGCGCATGACCGAAAAGGCCAAAATCAGGGTTGCGAAACTCGTAATCGCGTATCACGTATTTGCCGGGACGAACATCCCGCGACAAACGTACCGCGGTCACATACTCCTGCTCCGATGCTTGGGACGGATGATCCACATAACGAATCGTATCGCCCGCACGAATCGGACCAGCGTGCAGCTTGTCTCCCAGCGTGAGCGTCCCGCCGTGATTCTCGGGAAACGTAAACGTTATGCCCGCCTCTTCCAGAAGCCGACTAAAAAAAGCGTAATCGCTCTCGGCATATTGCACTTTGTATTCGAGCTTGGGATACTTTGCTCGTTCGATCTGCCAAACCTTCTCGATACCCCATTCACCCAGAAGCTTGTCGACGATATCCGGGATGGAAAGCTGCTGGAAAATGCGATTGCCTCGCCGTTGCGTCAGCCTAAAAAGGTCCGGTACAATTTGGACATGATACGTGGACAAACCATTTTGTCCCGCCTGCGGCTGAAGCGCATGGACCTGCTCGGCAAACGTAACGATTCCCTTCCACGTGCGTTGCCCAAGGCCCGCAACATGCAAGTATCCAGGCGCCGAACGGAATGTCGCTGGTTGATCCAGAATTGCTCCGAGATTGAGGTTTGGCTCTGCCGATCGGCCCCAAACTGAAACCGAAAACAACGTCGAAACCGCCTCGTTCACCACAAAGCGCCGTACCGATAACTCGCCCGAAACAAGCGACAGCTCAAGCGTAGCCATAGCTTTGCCTCCTCACGAAATCGCGTGCACTCATGATGGCTCCCGATCGCGTTTGGACTGCTCTGCCCGTGCTTTGGCCTTCACAGCGCATTCCTCGCAAAATGGTTTGTCCGTGATGAGTGTCTCCGCTTGCGCGTTCGAGCCAATCATCACCGTTGGACACCCCGACGCAATCACGCCTCCGTGTGTCGTCGGATCGCCCTTCCGAGCCGCATCCTTGTCGCCGATGATCACCGTCGACTCCCCTTCTGCAATCGTCGCCCCGCAAGCCGTGAGGTCTCCCACGCGTGCCTGCTGTTGATAACCGACAATCACGGTCTCTTCGCCCATCACAATCGCGTTGGGCGGGTGTGCTGGACACGTGTGTCTATCGGTGATTCTTGCCGACGGAGGCATATCTCGTTTCCTCCTTATTGCCCAATCAGGGTCACGCTGACGTCATCGACTTCGGCTTCGACCGCCGCTTCGGGTTCGTCCGGGCTGCTGCCTTTGCCACTGCCCGGAGAGCCGCCGCTGTTGATCCGCACGACTTTGCCACGAATGGTCACGCCACTCTGATCAATGCGGATAAAGCCGCCCGGCCCTTTGATCGTTAGATCCTGCCCCGCTTCGAGCACGATCGCCGTGCCTGCCGCAACGTGGATTTCTTCGCTCACGCCAATCGCATAGTTTTTCCCGACGATCTCGTGGCGATCGCCTTTCACCGTCAGCGACTGCTTACCTTCGATGCGTTGATTCTGCTTGCCATACACCCGTAGATGCGCATCACCTTCGACGCGCTCACGCTTGTTGAGCTTGATGGCGATGTCCTGATCTCGCCCGACGTAGACCTTGAGAAACCCAAGCGTTTTGTCTTGCTCGTCATTCTTCACGAGCTTCTGACGATCCTGACCAATGGTGATCGTCTCGTCGTTTTTGACCAACCTGCGCCGGTTTTTCTGGGCCTGCTCGAACACCAGTTCGCCACCCTTGGCATCTTCGAACATGATCTCGTTGAAGCCATCCGATCCCAATGAGGAATCGCTTTTCCACGTGCTACGTGTTTTGTGATCGGGCAGTTTGTAGGGTACTGCCTGCTTTGCGTTGTACACACGGCCGACGATGATGGGTTGGTCCGGGTCACCCTCGAGGAAACCCACCATGACTTCTTGCCCGACCCTCGGCAGCACGATCATTCCATACCCCGTACCTGCCCAACCTTGGCTCACACGGATCCAACACGAACTCTTGTCGTCGTTTTGGCCTTCGCGATCCCACGGAAATTGTACACGTACCCGGCCAAACTCGTCCGTATGGATCTCTTGCCCCTTGGGTCCCACGATTCGTGCGCTCTGTACGCCTTCGACCCGCGGCTTGTTCGTGCGTTGTCCCGGCCGATAAGGCGCGTCGGTAAAGACCGCTTGTCCCGACATACTCCATTCACCTTCTGGAGTGCCTTCTACAGAAAACTCGGTGACCAACAGTTTCGTCGATTCGGTAATGTCCGAGTGCGGGTGCCGGTCGATCGAAAAGATTTGTCCGGGCCAGAGATCGATCGTGTTGGTGTCGAACGTGACGACGCGGCGATCTACGCGTGCCCCGCCAAGCATTCGCTCTGCGCGACCTTTGCCAAAGCTCTGTTCGTGCCGAGCAACTCCTTTGTCATCCGCGACCGGCGTATCGCCGCCTTTGCCGCCTTCGACGAGAAAACCACCGGGTTCGTAATGGTACTGCTCGTATTTGGCCTCTTGTCCAGACGCTTTGGGTGCTTCGCCAAGAAGCTCGAATGTCGGCTTACGGAAATCATGGTCGCGGATCGTGTATGCGCCAGGACGAACCCCATACGAGAGGCGAACGCTGGAGACGAATTCCATCTCCGCTTCCTGGTTTGGATTGTCCACATAATGCAAAGCGCTACCGGGACGGGGAACGCCAGACTCGAGTTTGTCTGAGAACGTAAGTTTCGAGCCCTTGGCGTCGTCATCGGGAAACGTGTAGGCGATTCCCGCTTCTTCGAGCATGCGACTAAAAAAGGCGAAATCGCTCTCGCCATATTGCACGCGGTAGTCGAGTTTGGGGTATTTGCCGCGGTCGATGTCCCACATCATTTCGATGCCCCAGTCATTGAGCAACTCATCGATGATGTCGGGGATCGAAAGGTGTTGGAAGATGCGGTAATTGCGTCGCTGCGTGAGTGTCCAGAGAAAAGGAACGATGCGCAGCGAATACGTGGAAAGCTGATGTGCGCCGCTCGTTGGTTGCACGGCCTGCACCTGCTCGATGGAGCTGACGATGCCGCTCCAGAGTCGGGCGCCACCGAGTCGCGCGAAGAGCCAACCGCTGACGACGCGTAACGAGGCGGGCTGGCCAATGATCGCCTCTAGGTCGATGCTTGGGCTTTCCGAACGCGCCCAAACGGAAACCGTGAACATACCCGAAACAGACTCGTGCACCGAAAAGCGCCGGACCGAGAGCGATTTCTCCCCACAGCCAAAAACAAGCTCCAAGAGCGGCATAAGCGTGACACCTCGAGGCGAGTGTACTGGAAGTTGGAAATGCTCGTAAAGGACAAACTTTTTAGATTTTCGCTCTAGCTGTTGCTTGGCATGCGTAAACGTGCAGTGTCACTGTTTTTGTGGAATTGCCTTCAAAGCTTCTCCTCTTGTAAGAGGAGCCAGCATGTTGGGTGCATGGGGTGTTAGCGGGATGGCAACCATTTCGAGAAGGCTTCATCGTGAGTTTTGATTCGGCGGGACGATTGCTGACTCTGAGCGACAAACCCATTTACATGATCTATTGGGACAGCTATGGAGTTTCGGGGTATTCCTTCGACGTGAACATTTCGACCGATACTTCGGACGATTTGGAACCCAACGATACCTGTGCCGCGGCACAAACGCTCGGTGCCGGCGTTTCGATGCTGCGCAACCTTTCCTTGCGGAATCAAGGCGATGAGGATTGGTTCGTCATCACATTCGATGCGTGGGCTGATATTAGACGATGTCTTAATGCTTGGACAAGCAATGCAGAATTGCATTTCGCGTCGTTTTGATCGAA
>JANORL010001107.1:0-3972 GCA_031415295.1 Polyangiaceae bacterium
CGCTGTCCGGATAGTCCGGAACGTCGTAACCCTTGCCTTGCAATTCCTTGATCGCGGCTTGAATTTGCGGCATGTCTCGAATGGCGGGGTGAATGTCTTCCCATGTATTATCGTTTTGATAACGCAGAATCAGATTGTTTCGGAAGGCCGAGTCTACAATTTCTCGATGTTTCGTATCAGCGGCGATAGCTTGCTTGTCCACGTGCACACGCGCGAGCCATGCGATGGCGTCTGTCGTAATCGTACGGCGATACTGGTCTGCTGCGTCTGCAAGAACGCGTTTGAACTTGATGCCCTCCGGATCGAGAGGACACGCGAGGATCACTTCCTGAAGCAGACGGACGATTTCTCGCGGATAACCTCCCGACCAATCGATGAGTTCTGCAATGCGATTTTCATGGTCTTGCCCAAAGATCGCTTTCCGATGCTCCTCGTTATCTATACGCTTGGTCACGATTTCCCGGGCCGCGTAAAATCCTGCATTCGCCCGCTTGCCGTCGCGATCACGGATTTTGAGCATCGGAAGAAAACGAACGGGGGTCGACAAACGCAGCACGACCGCAGGCGGTAGGGTGTACACGACGTGAACCGGAAGCCGCAAATAAGGCGCACCATCGGAGAAAATGCTTTCTGCACTATCGAGTACCTGCGTCCAATTCGTACTACCGCCACGCAGTTTTTCCAAGGAATCGAAGAGAATACAGAGCCCAGCGCGTCCTGTATTCTTTGCTCGCTCGTTTAATGCTTCAAGGTAATTCTTGACCGCCCCGATAAACGTCGTCAGGTGCGCATTGACTTTGTTACGAACCATCTGCCGCAGCGTATCGTTCGTTTTGAGGTCGATTGAGGCTTTGGCTTGTACCTTGGACGTGACCACTTCGTCGATTTTTACACCGGCTTCCGCACCTACGTCGAAACCTTTGAGCTCCACATCGGTATTGTTCAGCCAATCCCAGAGTCTCATGAAGTGTCCGGCAACGAGCGCCTTTTCTGGATCTTTGCCTTCGGCTTTCAGCACGGCCCTTTCCGTGTGATACAAGATAGCGACGAGAATGTCCGGAATGTCGATGGGTACTTCGATATTGAGCACCTGTTCGGCATCGATACGAATCGTCAGCAGGTTTAGTCCATCCCGATTCTCGAGTTGTGTGGCGAGTTTTTTCAATTCCGTGGACTTTCCCGAACCCGGAAGCCCCGTGAACAATTCGAGCACGATCAACCTCTGCCGCTTCGAGCCTGGCGACATTGACGAGTTTCCGCCGCATTTGCGATTGCGCGAAGCTCAGCCCCCCGCAATAAATACATAACCGCGGGACATTCACCCAAACACATCTTCAATGGACTTTGCATCCCAAATCCGGTCCGCCCAGATACTCAAAACGTCCGAATCGGCCGCCTGAATGCGTAATGCCGCGTCAGCTCTCAGAGGCCCAAAACGTCGCTCCAGCAACCGAACGAGTATTTCGCGCTGGCCTTCTTTGTGGCCCTCTTTGTGGCCTTCTTTGTGGCCGTCGGCTCGTTCTTTTTCTCCGAGACGTTTCAGTTCTGGATTGCCCTTTTTCCACAATGCCAACGCCACTTCATTTTCAGCCAGGGCTGCATCAATGAGCGCTCGCACGGCAATGGGCCGAATCAGCGACCGATCCTCGAACATGCCATCCATGTCCATCGGCACGAATTCGCCTTTGGTTGGCGACCATTCACAGATTTGGTTGTCTTTGACAAACATAGCAAAGACACGTCGCACGCCACGACGGATCAAATCAATAGCCTTGTCGGTAGCGTCCCGCAGGGATTGCTCGTTGACGATTTCAAAAGAAATCTCTTCCAAAAAACGAACACCCGTTTTGGGATCAATTCCCTCCTTGCGAATGCAAACATCGGTGGCAAAGTTGGATCCTTGCGAGACGCGCGTGAGCAAATCAGTCGCGACCACGTAACCCTTGCAAACATGCGGCACAATAACGAAATCAAGCCAACTGTTGGCTTCGGCATGTTCGGGGTTTGCCCCCATCGTGACGATCTTACGCCCGCGTATGAACTCCTCACGCGACACTTCCGGCGTGACGAGGTGCTCATCGACGGGCAGAAACGAAGACGGCAACGAAGACGGCAACGAAGACGGAAACGAAGACGGATGGCGCTGATCCCGCGAGGGAAACACCGCGGTAGAAGCGCTTGACGAAGCGCCAGGTGCGAGCAACATGCCGCGAGATTCGTACTTGGGATCCATCACTTTTCGAGGCTACTCCCTGCGAAAAGGTTTGTCAAGGGAGCGCAGTGGACTCTCGGCTTCCCATCCACGCGTTGCCGCCGACCTGGTAAGGCCGTAGGCCACGACCGCAAAAAATCTACGCGAAAGAGTCATAAACTGTAGGTCACACTCGACCGCACATGAGATACCGTTTTGGTGCTATGGCAACCGCGCTGTCCGACGGCACGAGCATTCAAATCGGCACGCACAGCTTGGCTCGTGATGGCTCGATCGTGAAGATGACAATGTGCGGCGAGTTGACGCTCGAGCAAACCCTCGAAATTCTCGCGCATTATCAGGCGTTGTTGGAAGAGCAAGGATACGTATTGATCGTTCTTGACGTGGCGCAAGCGCGAGGGATGGCCATGCCCGCTCGCAAAGCATCTGCGGAGTGGGGGAAAACGTATGGTGACCAGAGTCGATCCGCAGTGATCGGAGCTCCCTTCGTGATACGAACTGCGATGGAGCTGATGAATCGAGCGGCGAACGTGCTGGCGCGTAGAAGCAGAAGTGTACCGCTCGGGTTCTTTGCGACGGAAGACGAAGCTCGTTCGTGGCTTTTATCGCAAATTCCCATCATCGAACACGCCGCGCGTAAAGCCTAAGACTCTCCATTACGAATGGTAGTCGGGCTGCTCAAGATGCGCGGGCTTGCAGACTTTCCGACATGGCACTTATGCCCGTGTTACACCCACCCAAACGCTACGGTCGTCACGTGCACGTCGTCCTCATCCGCTTCGTTCGATAACGTCGCCAAAATCGCGTCGTCCTCGGTCGGCGCAAAAACCACGAGCGTCGCTTGCGTAATGCCAAGCTTCTTGGCATATCCCGCAGCCTGTTTTCGGTAGTCCGCAAGGTCCGACCTATTACGAAAGCTCTTCACTTCGATGAGCGAGACGTTTTCCTTCGTCCGCAATACCAAGTCGACTTTACCATTGCCCGTAGGGAATTCGGGGCTGATGGAACATTGTCGACCCACAGCATCGAGCAGCCATGCATAAAGATGAAAATGCCCGACAGCTTCGGTATAGTGTAAGTCCGCCCGGCGCGGTTGACCTATCCAAGGATCGATGCCTTTTGCTTTGAGTCGTTTCAAATAGCCGCGGTATCGTTCGAGCAGTGCTGGAACGTTTATCCCGTTTGGCGTGAAAACATCCGCGAGCCAGTCGTCTAAATCGATCGCCGGTAGCGGCCCTTTGTGGCTGAACATGTCGTACGTAAAGCCAGAATACAATCGGAGCTGGACAAAGGGGCTCGAAAATCGGCAAACGCGTCCGTGATGCGAATGCTTGTCTGGTGCTGGAGCGTGATCGATGATGCCATTCATATAGAGGAAACTGCACCATTCCTTTTCCATGACGAACGGCACATTGGGATCGGTGAACAGCCGCATCACCTCGGCGCGGTACGGCTCACGAGCTTTCTTGCCAAGGTTGAGCAGCGTATTGTTCCATTCGACATACACCGCGGCATCGTACACTTCGGCCCAGGTGTCGCGCGTAATTGGTTTGTCTTTGCCCGGGTTGTATTTCTCCACGAGCAATTCGCCAAACCAGCCGACAAGACCCGGTTGACCTCGCGTCGAATCGAAAATGGCATTCACGACATCAGGCTCGACAACTTGTCCGCTTTCCGTTTGGTATTGGCGAAACATATCAATGACTTCGTCGCGGGTAAGGTTCGGGATCTGCATGGATCGCTGCACATTAAAGGGCGAT
>JANORL010001108.1:0-8371 GCA_031415295.1 Polyangiaceae bacterium
GCAAACCGGGAGCGTGCCCATCAGGCAAGCTCCCGGTTCGGGTATTCGACCGGCTGCTGCGCGTTGCGAATCGTCGGTCGGTCTTACTCAGCGTACGATGTAAGCTTACGTCGTCCATACTAGATTCACAACGCTCGCGACGCCTGCCGAATACCCTCAGTAATTACCGAATCGTGCTCAACCGCCGGGTTGGAACATGATGGGGTAATTCACGGTTACGATGCCATTCTCGGGCGCCGGGAAGCTCAGGCCGTAGAATGACCGCACGACGCACGAGACCACGTTCGCATCCGGCATGTCCGAGCCGCCATTTTGAACTTGCGACACGCCGCCGTCGCGACCGATGACGAACCGCACGGCGACGCGACCTTGCAGGTTCGGATTGCCCCGCAAACCTTGCTCGTAGCAGAATCGATATCGACCGAAATTCTGCCGCACGATGCGTTGAATCACTTCACTGGGCAATCGGCCAATCGTCGTAACGCCTTCGGGTCGGACGCTCGGGGGTTTGGCCACGTGCGTTTTCCGCGAGATTGCTCGGCTGTAGCCTCCTTGATTGCTGAGATCCGTGCCAATGGTTCCTACGCGACTAATTCCAATGCCTTCGCCTTTGCCTCCGCCACCTTCATCCAGCCCGGACAAACTTAATCCACCCGCGCCGGCAGCTTCATCAATGGAAGCGCCCCACAGATTGCCGAGTGCGCTACGCGAATCATTGCCGACCGAAAGATCGCCGCCCCAAGGAGCTGTGACCGCATTGGGATCACCACCGGACATCGAGGCCAAGACGCCAATCATTCCGAAGTTTTGCGCATCTGAAAGAGCTGCGGCGCGAGCTACCTGCGGATCGGTATTGTCCTTGGCGCCAGCAATCGCAAACTTGCCCGATGTATTGCGGCTTGTGGTGCTACCCATTTTGCCTTCGCTACCGACTGACCGCGTACCTTGCGAACCGCCCGGGTTCTTTTCTTGGTTTTCGACGACGTCCGGCGATTCTTTTTTGTCCAGTTCCTTTTCGGCCGTCACATTGAGCGCTTGTTGCATGAACGCGAGCTTGTCGTTATCGATAACGCTTTCTCCGTCCGCGCCCATGGGCGGCAAGAAATACGCTGCTGCGGCGAGCAAACCCGCATGCATCAGGAACGACAAACCATGAAATGGTAAGCCTTTCCGATCCAAAACGACTCCGCCCTTGACCTTCTTGCCCGCTTTGACGCGCGAGACGTGGACCGTAATGCCACCCATTTCGATTTTCGCTTTGGCGCCGAGATTCACGGTGATCTGGGCAGCTCCGGCGACTGCCGCACACGGCTCTGAATTGGTTGCATCGATGGCGGATGATTTTCCATCGCTTTCCATCGAGCCGCAGGCCGTTGCGGACAAGACGACCCGCGCGACGTTGTCTTCGCCGACGAGCACGACGGGCAATCGTTTTGCGCCGATGGTGTTTTCGGGCAATACGAAGTCGGCATTCTCTTCGCCAACATAAAACGACCGCGGAGGCGACAGGTGCGCGACGTGAAGAATCGACGTGCCCCATTGAATCACGATTTCGATCGCTTCTGCCGTTTGCTCGACTTCTTCGGCGGGTACGGCAGGCGCGCTTTGCACGAGCGCGTAGGTGTACGAGCCTTCCGGAGCATTGGCCGGGATTTCGGTCGTTGTGGGCGTGGCAAATACGGTGCGCGGATCGAAAGATGGTGCGGTTTGTCCAAAAAGAATGGCCGTGGCTTTGTCGAACGATTCGTTGCTGCTGTTGCGTTCCATGACAAACTGCTCCTTCGTCCTCCGCACAAGGCGGGGAAATTTTTGAAAAGGCAGGGCGAATGAGGCACGGGGTGACGCGTTTTCGGCGTCTCGTCTGCTGCTCAATTCGTTCCGCCCCACAACCGACAGCGGGATTGGCAAAGGGTTCCGGAAATTTTTTAAAGGGGTGTTCGAGGCGGATTTGCGGTCAGATCGCAGCGAGGAAGGAACGGACCATGGAGGAGAACGGTTCGGAGTCGTGGGTGGCTTCCTGCAAATGTTTCTCGATCTTCGCACGCACGGAACCGCGCGGAAGTTTCGACGCTGCTTCAACCAACAGCCGGAGTCGAGCAAGGTGCTTGGCACGCACTTCCATCAGTTCCTTGCGCTTCAACCCAAGTTCTTGGATCGTCTGCCGCGCACGAATGTTTCCCCCTCGTGCGTACGGGATATGGGCGCGAAAGCCAATCATGGTTTCTGGCTCTTCGTTTGCAGGGTGAATGAAAAGGGGCTGCTCCTTCGAGACGACGTCGACGTGCGAGCGCGCTTTCGGAGATCCAGGGAGCAATGGAAAACTGTTTCTTTTATGTCGGCGGTTGCAAAGCGCGCACGCGAATAGCAGATTTTCCCAATCATAAGCGAGCCAATAATAACCAGGCCGCGACAAACTTTTGCCGCGAGCAATTCCTTTCTTTGGCCGAAAGTGCTCGACGTCCCCAGGTTGGTCGTGCGTGATACGGGATTCGCAAAACGCGCACTTGCCGTGCTGTGCCGTGACGAGAGCGGCTTTTACTGAGTCGTCGGCATAAATGGTTCGTTTGAATTCGAACGTTTTCGTTCCATCTTGATATGCGGGTTGATCGCGAATGTATGCGTCGCAATGATCTTTCGTTTCGGTGGTGCCATCGCTGCTCAAAATCGCGGGTGCGGTTGACGGCTTGTTGATGCGAATCATGCACGTCCCTGCTTTTTCTTGGCGGGGCGTTTTGTGGCTTTTTTCGCAGCCGGTTTCAGCTCCAGCGATGCTTCGCGAATGAGTTCCGCGGCTTGCATTTCCCAACGAGATTCACCACCAGGCGTCGTTTCAATTTGCTTTCGTAATTCTTCCAGGCGGTTCTCATCCGCGGCAGTCAGCTCCGACTTACCAAGAATCTCGTCTCGTTCCCCGATGACAGCGTCGAGATGCGGCGGCCGAGCCGTTGGCAATCCGAAGACAAGATCGCTCGTGAGAATTTGATCAACGCGCCAGGTTTTGACCACATCGGGTGCGCGTTCGATGATTACGTGATCACCGTCGCGCTTTAACAGAAGCACGTTCGCAGAGGGCGAAGATTGGACGACGAGCGGGCTATGCGCGGTGGCAATAAATTGGGCATTGGGAAATTGTTCGGAGAGTTCCTGCTGCAATGTTCGTTGCCACTTTGGATGCAGGTGAAGGTCGACTTCGTCAATGAGAATGACGGCGGGTTCTGCCAGTGGATTCGTGCTTTTCGGGTAATGCTCGACGAGACGCGATGCAATATCAACGACGAGCGCAAGAATGGATTGGTAGCCGAACCCGAGACTATCGATATCGACCCAGCCGTAAGGAGTTTGGGCATGCAATCGATTTGCGACGCCACCTTCGAGCTCGGTGTCGATCCGCAGATCGTTAACGTCGGGCAATACACTCCGCAACGTTTTGCGAATGCGATCGAGGATTGCCGTAGCGCGCGTTCTGCTCTTTTCGTCGCTGCTCGGATTAACCGTAGCTAACGTATAGTCCTTGTACCAGTCGCTCGGATGTCGAAGACGTGTAAATCCAAGAAACAAACCCCGCATGTCTATCGAACCTGTGTCTTCAGGAATGAATGATCTGGGGGAACGGTATGGCGCGTAAGCCAAGCACAGCGGTACAGTTGGTCTCTCATCGAACGACGGTATTGGTTGTTTTTGACCAACCCCCAATGCTCCGCCCGCTATTCTGATATGCCACTCCCATCGAACTTCGCGATTTCCAATCTCTAACGAAAGCGCAATTCGTGCGGCGTCTTTTTGTGAAAGGTGCGCGCGGAGTAGGCGGCCCCAGACCAGAGATTCACTGTCGTGTAGGTGGGACCGCGCTGAATACTTACCCTCGTAAGTCTCCCATCTCCTGGGCATCAACATCGCGCATACCTGCAACAACGTCGACTTCCCTGTCCCATTCTCACCGAGCAGCAGGGTCCATTGCGCTTTTTTTCCGTCGGTCGTCGTAAATGGAACGATTTGCCGTTCGTGAAAACATCGCACGTTCTCCAGCTCGATCGATTCGAGCCATGCCGTCGAATTTGCTGTCTGTACCGAATTCTTATCGCGCTTTTTCACGTCGTCTCCGCTCGCTCCGCCGCTGCAACTTTCCCCGTCATCACCACCCGGCCCGCCTCCACCAAGATCGCCACCGCCAAACCCACCAGCGCAATGCCGACCACGCCATTCATCGTCGTCGTGTTCAACACGAACCCGCCATTCTTGAACGACGTGAACGCATGGCGAATCTGCGCCACGAGCGCCCATACCGTGATGACCATCACGAATACCGTAGGGATCGCTGTATACCAAATCTTTCGTTTTTCTCGGTACAACCATACCGTGACCGCTAGCAGTGTGAGCGATGCCAAGAGTTGGTTGCTCGTCCCGAACAATGTCCAGAAATTCATGTATGCCGGACGAACGCCAGGCCCCGGTGGTGTTGCGGTGGCAATAAAATACGCCGGTGGCAACAACGTCATCGCTGCGGCTACCGGACCCACCCAACGGCGCTTCTTCGCATTAAAAAGTTCTTCGAGCACATATCGACCAAGCCGCGTCGATACATCCAGTGTATCGAATACAAACGTCGAAAACGCCATCGCTCCGAACGTCGCCGCAAACAAATAATGCTCTTTGCCCACGATCACTGTCATGAATCGCCCGACGCCGTCACCGTAAATCTTGCCCGGTCCAGGCATCGGCCCATTCGGCGCCAACGTAATGACCGTCGTCAAGGCAATGATCGCGACGAATGCTTCCAAAAGCATGGCGCCATATCCTACCGCATGCGTATGCGATTCTTTGGATATTTGTTTCGATGTTGTACCCGAACAAACCAATCCGTGGAATCCCGAACACGCTCCACACGCAATCGTCACGAACAGAAACGGAAACAACGCTCCAAACGGACCACCAGCATCGAACGTTTTGAAGGCGGGCATTCGAATGTCGAATTCACCCGGGTACCGAAGCCCTCCAAAAAAAAGCCCAATCGTACCTACGCCAAGTGCCAGGTACAAGACAAACCCACCTAGGTACCCGCGAGGCTGAAGCAAAATCCACACTGGCAACAATGACGCGACGAAGCAGTACGCCAAAATGCCTAGACCCCACACGCGTTGCGGATTGTCCACCGACAACACAAACGTCGTCGACACCTTCGTCCCGAGCCACACGGCCACCAACGTTGCTGGCACGAAAATGATCGTCGTGAGCCACAAAGGCGGCTGAAAACGCTTGTCGATGACCCCCATAAGCACGGACAAACCCAAGTACATCACGCTCGCTGCAGCAACAGCACCACCGGGGTTGAACTGATACGTCCCGCCCTCGAACTCTTCCGTTTTGCCCACGAACGTGCTCGCCGTGATGTCCGTAAACGCCACGATGACGTAAATGAGCGCGAGCCAAATGAACGAAAGGATCAGCAGCCACGCGCGACGTCCGAGTTGCCTACGCACGACCTCCGCGATGCTTTCTCCGTCGTGACGAATGCTCGCGACGAGCGCCGAGAAGTCATGGACGGCGCCGATGAACACGACGCCGAAACCAATCCAGAGCACGCAGGGCATCCAACCGAACATTTGAGCTGCAATGATCGGTCCCGCGATGGGTCCCGCTGCCGCGATCGCACTGAAGTGTTGTCCCAGCAAATAAAAAGGTTTGGTTGGGACGAAGTCTGTCCCGTCCGCACGACGCACCGCCGGTGTGTCGACGGAATCATCGAGCGAATAGTTTTTCGCGACAACTCGTCCGTAAGAAAAGTAGCCGAGGGTCAGGACCGTGATGATCGTCAGCGCGAGCAGAGGAAGCACGGGCCAAGTATACGGCGCACCACTTCTGAAGGGATCGTTTCTGCTCGAACGACGCTAGGGTCGAGACAGACTCGCGAGCTCTCGCTGCGCTGTTTTTCGGTGGTCGGACGCTTGAGCACGCAGTGTCTGCATCTCTGCGTCGATGGCCAGGATCCGATGTTGTGCGTTGTCGAGTTCGCTTACGAAACGCATACGCAACATGCCTTCAGGTCCATTTTCGCGGAGCACGGCAAGCTGATCGGTGATCTTCGATTGACGACTGAACAAATCGAGCATTTCGCGCTCGAGGCGTGTCCATCGAGTGTCGGCATTTCGCGCTTCTTCCCACGCTCGCAAGATGTTGATGATCGCGTCGTGGTGCTCGGAGTCGAGAAGTCCGGCGCGGCGCCAACCGTCGATCTGGTTGAGTTCGATGCCATCGTATGGAATGCGTCGCGTCTGTTTCCATGACTCGCATACGTTGAGTGTGGCTTCGGCACCTGCAGGTACGGAGACTCGGAAACTCATCGACGAGTTTGTCTCGTTGACATCTTTGTATCCATCGGCCTTGATCGTGCGGCCTTCCGCTCGCGCTATGTCGATGACGACATCAACAGTGACTTCATGATCGCTGTGCATCGTCACGCACTGTCCCTCTTCGAAAGCTTCGTGTTCGTCGATGCCGTCCGTTCGGAAATCGATACTCCCGACGAACGATGTTTTGTGCGTGGTGCGGCTGCGACGAACGAACGAATCCTTGGTGAATGTGAGTTGCACAGAAGCACCGGGAGCCGTTTGGGGCAGCGTTGTTTCCCCGATGAACCGACCAAGATCGTAGACGGCGCAACGTCCTTCTTCGAGCAGTGACGACGTCGAGTTGTCAAAACAAACCAGCAAGTCTGGGTGCAAGCTCGTAGCATCGCGGAAGACACGTTCTTTGCGGATCGCTAGGGTCGTTGCGCAGATCGGAACCATCGCTGCACTGCGGCGACGAATGGAAATGGCTTCACCCACGCGCCACTCGGTCGGCTCTGCCTGAACGTTGGAGGACGTGTCGAGGTCGCCGGCCGCGACGTTCGAATCGTTGCTCTCTGTCGTGCGTTCGGATGTTTTCGGGGGAAGGGTTTTTCCGGGCGTGATCACTTGTACGGTGGTCGTAAAAGGTACGGGTGCGCGTACGGTGTTGGGTTGTCCGGACGTACGACGTCGAACGCGTTCGGGCTTGATGATGTCACTGCCGCGTGTACCGCCGGGACCTTGATGTGACGAGCCGGCGTGCGTTGGCACCTTCGTCGACAATAAAATTTCCACCCGATCGAGGTCTTCTTCGAGCGGATTGTGGACGAGCGCGAAGGCGAAAAATCGCCCATCGGAAACGTTGCAAACGACGCGGTACGAAATGACAAACGGCGTCGAAGGAACGACGTAAAGCACGCGAACGTCTTCTGCGGGGCCGTCGAGTGCCACATGGACCGTCCGTCCATCGCCACGTGCCGAGGCACAACTGCGGTCGACGAACAAGTCGAGGCTGCCACGTACGGCACCGTCGCCGAAGTCGAGGGTACGAATGGCAGCGAGATCGAAGATGGCGATTTGGCCGAGACCTGTGCGTAGAAGAAGCCATCGCTGCGCGCCTTGCGTGCTGGTGGATTCCTCGAACCCCAAAAGTTCTCCTTCGGTAGTGCCGTCGGCGCTTTCGATCCGTACGCGCCTTCCGCGCGTCGCATGCAGCATTCCGCGCAGCGTCGCTCCTTGCTCGAAGCGCAATTTTCGCCCTGCCAGAGCGGCGTCGGGATCTTCGGGCGCGTCGAACGCCAGCGCCGTCAAGTGCCCGTCTCCACGTTCGTTCCACACCGTCAGCGAACGGAGTACGTCGCCAAGGTCTGCTCGATCGAAAAGCAGATCGAAGCCCCCAGAAACGCTCCCGCAACGCTCGATGTGGGCGAGTCCTTGCTTAAAAAGCACGATTCGGCGCACAGCAGGGGCGGCATTCATAAGCAACGCTCCTTTGCGTGAAATTCCGCATCGAAATGACCGTGCGAATGCGTTTGCCGTTTCATGAGGGCTTCACGCTATCCCCGGAGGCAACGGCAGAAAAGAAGACAGCACATATGCTTGACCTTTCTCTACACAACAGGTTCGATCGTTGTATGCGATTTCTCCTGGTGGCAACCATCGCGACGATTGCAATCACGGCCGGTTGTATGCGCGCGCCCGCGCGTCCCGTGGATCCCAATTCGTGTGGTTGTACGGTGCAGCAGCAGGGCCCGAACGGGAATGGGGCGTATTATCCGTACTCGGGGCGATAAAAGTTATAACGCGGGGTTTCAGCCGAACCCCACGAGGGCTCCCCGCCCTCGACCCGGCAAGGGGTAATACCCCTTGACCCGTGCATGGTTTGTCCGCTTCGCGAACAAACCACAAGGTGCTTGGGTCAATACGAGGCACGAGCCTTTTACAATTCGAATTGCAACCATTACCAGCTACCTAGCGAAACGTTTGTCTAGGACGCCGTTCAGTTTGTAAACTGGCAAATTTCGGGGGTATGGGGGGCGGAGCAG
>JANORL010001109.1:0-2261 GCA_031415295.1 Polyangiaceae bacterium
TTTACTGATTTCGTGCGTTTCGCAAGGTCCCAAACCGACCGTCGCGACGCCTGCACCAGCGCCTGCACCGACGACAGTGGCTGCCCGAGGTCCTTTGGCGGCCGATGCGGTTGCCGGCGTGTCCGACAAGACGCTGATCGCGCTGCTCGATGAACATTTCGATTGGGAATTGCGAAATGCTCCGGTACATGCAACATCGCTCGGTGATCATCGTTTTGATTCTCAATTGGGGCACGAGCGGCTCGAAGACATCGTCGCGAATCGAAAACAACGCAAATTTTTTCGAGATCGCGCCAATACCATTGATGCGAGTGGTTTATCAGCCGAAGATCGCACAACCTTGAAACTTTTCCTCGAAGATATCGAAGCGGACATCAGTTCCGAAGTGTGCGAATTCGAGACGTGGGAGTTATCGAGTTACAACAGTCCGGTAGGTTCGACGAATCATTTGGCTGAATTGCATTTGGTATCGACGGTCGCCGATGGAGACCATTTGCTCGATCGTTATGGCGAAATTCCGCGCGTCATCGAGGAACGCCAGGAAAATTTGCGCCGAGGGCTTCAGGAAGGTCGGGTGGCGAGTCGTGAAAACGTAAAGCGGCTATTGACGCAGTTGAATCGGCAATTGGAAAAGCCGGTGCGTGAATGGTCGCTGGTGACGATGTTGTCGTTGCCGGAAGCGAAAGCGCGACGAAAAGCGTTTTCGGCATCGGAGGAAGCGGCATTCGTGAACAAGGCTGCGAGTATCGTGGAATTGCGCGTAGCGCCGGCGTACGTTGGGTTTCGTGATTTCGTGACGAAGGAGATCTTGCCTGCGGCTCGGCCCGACGATCGAGAAGGCGTATCGGCACTGGCAGGAGGCACGGCGTGTTATCGATCGCGAATCATGACGCATTTGGCGACGGCGCACGAGCCCGAAGCGCTGCACCAGACGGGACATGCCGAAATAAAACGCATCAATGGCGAAATGGCAGTGCTTGGCAAAAAACTGTTTGGCACGGATGATCTCGCGGCGATCTTGACCAAACTACGCACAGACAAGGCGTTGTATTTCGATTCGCCGAAAGCCGTGGAAGATGCCGCGCGGCAAGCATTGGGCAAAGCGCGCGCGGCGATTCCGAAACTTTTTGGCCTTCTTCCCAAAGCCGATTGCGTGGTGTCGCTCATTCCGACCGAAGAAGCGCCGTTCACGACGGTTGCGTATTACCGCGAGCCGAACTACGACGGAACGAAACCTGGCGAATATTTTATCAACACGTACAAGCCGGAGATTCGACCGCGGTTCGAAATGGAAGCGCTTTCATTCCACGAATCGATTCCCGGGCATCATTTACAAATTGCGATTGCCCAAGAACGTGGGTCCCTGCCCGCGTTTCGCAAATTCGGTCGTGCAACGGCATTTGTCGAAGGGTGGGCTCTGTATACGGAAAAACTCGCTGACGAGTCTGGACTTTATTCGAGTGATCTCGATCGTATGGGCATGCTTTCGTACGACGCGTGGCGCGCCAGTCGTTTGGTCGTGGATACGGGCATTCATTCAATGGGGTGGACCCGCGCACGAGCCGAACAATACATGCGCGATCATACGGCACTTACGCCTTCCAACATCGAAAACGAAGTGGACCGGTACATTGCATGGCCGGGACAAGCGTTGGCGTACAAGGTCGGACAAATGGAGATTTTGCGGCTCAGGCAAAGCGCCAAAGATTCTCTCGGTGCCAAATTCGATTTGCAAGGGTTTCATGATGCCGTGCTTTCTGGCGGGCCCGTTTCTTTGCCCGTTTTGCGGGAACAAATCGATTCGTGGATCGTATCGCGAAAGTCCGCGCCACCAAGGTGAATCTCGCGCATGACAAAATCCCTTTGACGGCACGTGAAAACCTGACCGTTGTCGAAAGTGTCGCGACTGACGAGATTCGACCCGAGCTTTCCATCTGTTCACAATCTGTCCACCCGTTGACGCATCTTCGGCCATCACGCGAACGAAAAATCTGTCAACATCGTCATCGGAGGACACGATGCCGCATTCGAGGCAATATCTAGGCACGGGCACCCTGCAACAGAAGCTTGACGAGCTGTATCGGCAAGCAGAATTGGCCGACAAAGAACTGGGAAAGTTCATGACCGCGGGTCCACGATGAAGCCGCAGACGGCGGATGTGCTCATTCCACGATTATCGGTGGTCGACTTGGCACACATGACGCCAACGTTGTACCAATATTACGAACAGCTCTCGATGCAAGCGCGCGTGATGACCGCCA
>JANORL010001110.1:0-39912 GCA_031415295.1 Polyangiaceae bacterium
ATGAACACCCGCCTAGACAAACGGATAACGAGGGCCCTCGATACGGGGGCCCTGCGTTTCCATTCAAGTGGTGGGGAAAATCAATCCAGGCCGAGGCGAGCGCGAGCGTCGCTGTAACCATCGCTGACCGAGAACACAATGAGTTCTCGAGCTTCGGCATTTCGACCAATCCACGTGAGACGATCTTTGCCGGCGGTTGGGGGTTGATTCGTGTGACCGCCTGCCCACGCAATGCCCGTGAGCGCGATATTGGGATCGCCTATCGCTAGAAGACCAGCGCGAGCGCCCCAGCCATTGATTGCCGTATTGAGCGTTGAAGCTCGATTGCCAATGCTCCCAATGACGTCTGCAGCAAGCGTACGTACTTCGGCATCGACATTGCCCGACATCGCTTTGGCAATCTTGCCTGACGCTTCGGCGAGTTTGGCGGGGTCGACGCCTTGTGGAGAAAACGCGGAATTCAACGCTTTGAGGTACGCGGCAAGCAGCGGCCAAAGATCAATGGGCGCCGTTCGCGAGAACGCCGAGGCATTCGTTTGAATCACCTTGAGTGCACGGTGAATCATAAACGTTCGTACCGCACTGTTTTCGGAAGCGACCAGCGGCTGTCCAATCACGATTGTTGCTGGATGCGAACTTGCAGGGATGCACACCGCTCCAAGCGCTGCCGATTGGAAGATTTTGATATCGCTAATGCCATACGCACGCGCGATTGATTTGATCTCTTCGGCCAATTCGGCTTGCGGAGGCGGCAGAGGCATACCACGCACCGAATTGACATCGAACGTGACCGCTGCATCGAGCAAGGGCCCTGTACGTTGCAAGAGGTCACGGAAGGCCGGAGTCATGATGTCCGGAGCGAGGAATTCATCGAGCGCTTGATCGCCCGCTGCATCTCCCGCACCGGCCAGATCGACAGCTCCACCATCGAGCGCGGAAACGCTCGCCCGCGCAATGCGAGCTTGCGCGGGTTTGCCCCGCAGTTCAGCAACCGTTGCTACGGTGCTGAACAAATACGGTTCGAAGCGACCCGTTCCAAGTGCACGGCGTGCATCCGCGACGGCACGTTCGAGAAGAACGTTCGCGGCCTGTGCTTGATCCGTGCGCTGGTAAAAGCTCGCGAGTGCATGAAGCGCGATGTCGTCCTTGGGCCACGTCTTACGGGCTTGCAGCAACGTTTGCTCGGCCTTCTTCGCGTCGCCCATCGATTCGTAGATCGACGCCAAACCTGTGGTCCGACGGCACTTCGCTTCCGGATCCTCAACGTTGTTGATGAGTGTCGTTTGTTGTTCGAGTGCCTTCGCCGTGTTGCCCGTTTTCTTGTAAAGCTCGACAAGTTTTTCCCGTGCAGACTCGTTGTCCGGGAAGCGCTTCAGCACTTCTTGGTAAGCAAGTTCAGCACGTTCGGGGTTCGGCAGCGGGCCGTCGTAAAGGTCACCGAGACGAAGGTAGAGATCCGATTGGCCTTCTGGTTCGGACACCAAACGTGCCAAGCGAATCCAAGCCTGTTCGGCTCCCTCCCAGTCTTCTTCTTTCGCGCTGACCTCCGCGAATGCAGACAACGCTTCGACGTGATCCGGATACTGCTCGAGAGCTGATGCGAGTGCGCGTTTTGCTGCGCCCGCATCGCCGATGTCGGCAAGAGCCCGTCCGCGCATGATCTCCATGTCGACGCGTTCTGCAGGATCGGTGACCGCTTCGAGACGTCGCTCGAGCAGTGCGGCGAGTTCGGCGCGAGCGTTTGTCGCGACGTACACGTCCTTCAAGCGTTGGAACACGTCGCGGTAGGATGGATCCGTCGCGAAGACATGTTCGAATGCACCGCGGGCTCGTTCGGTGTTCTCGGCCTTGTCGGTCCAGAGCACGGCTGCCTTGTAGAGGTTTTGCACTCGCTCATCCGCCGTGACGCTCGTCTGCGCCGCCGCTTCGAACGACTCGGCTGCGTCGGTCGAGTTGCCGAGTGCTTCGAGAATGCGAGCTCGTTCGAGGTGCAGCAGCAGATGACTCGGCGAAGCTTCGATGGCTTTGTCGAGCAGTTCGCGTGCCTTTTCGAGGTTGCCGGCGCGTGCTGCCGATTCTGCTGCACGGAGGGACAACGTCGAAAGTTCGGCCGTTCGTTCCGTGCGGTTTGCCAGTTCGATGTCGACGTCGAGCGCGAGTGCTTCATTGCCGTTCGCGCGAGCATGAGCGGCGGTTTGTCGCAGTGCCCAGACGCCGCGTGGTTCGTTCTTGTAGGCGATCTCGACCGCTTCACGAGTGTCGTCCCAACCGCGAAGACGCAGACGAAGGCGGGCTGCGAGTTGCGCGTGCGCAATTGCTTCGGGACCTTCGAGCGTTTTGGCTGTGGCAAACACGATGGGTTCGAGTTCTTCGTCGCGACCCGCAACGATGAGCGTGCTCGCAATGCGTCGCAGGGTTGCCAAGTGCGTCGGGGCACCCTCCAATATCGTTCGGCGCCAAAGCAATGCGTTGCCCGGATCGTTTCGACCAATCTCATCGAGTTCGGCGAGGCGTTCGTACGTTTCCAGTCGCTCGATGGGATCTTCCGTGGAGCGCGCGTGGGCGAGTAATGCGTCGACGAGTTCCGCCGTTCCGTTACCCGACAACGCCATGCGATATGCGCACAGTGGAGCGAGGAGTGTTTCGCCGGCGGCAATGGCTTCTCTCGCCATGCCTGCGGCGTTGGCGAGGTTGCCGTCGCGTTCGTATTCGAGCGCCGCGTCGAGAGCGAATCGTGCGGCTTCAGGACCGCTCGATGCAGCTGCGCGTTCGGCTCGGAATGATGCGCGATCGCTGGGCCGTTCTGGCGACAGCCGTTCGTACAGTTCGCGCAGGCCGATGTCGTCGGGTCGTGCTTTCAGGGCGTGGACGAGCAAGCCAGTTGCATGCGTTGCTCCTTCCGGTGTGATGAGCGCTTCGCGCAAGAAGTCGCGCGCTTGCTCGATCGGATCGTCGCCGGATTCGCGACGTGCATGCAGCCATGCGATGAGGCCGTCGCGATCGCCGGACAAACGGGCAATGCCTTCGCCGATGTGAATCGACAGCGGCATGTGCGGATCCATTTCCGCTGCGCCACGCAGGAGTTTGTCCCGCTCATCTTCGATGGACGACCCTGGAGAATCCAGTTCGAGGAGACGGTTGGCCGCTTCGGTGAGTACGAGCGCTGCACGCGTGCCGGGCTCCATCGATTGCGACAGCTCGGCAAGAATCGTCGCGGCGTTTGTCGGGTCCGTGTTCGCTGCAGCTGCACGTGCCGCGGCTTCGTGAGCGGAATCTGCTCCACGTGCTCGCTCGTAACTTTCGTTCGCCAGTTTCGAGTTGCCAGCGAGTTCCGCGAGAAGTGCGGCTGCGAGTGCTCCGTCACGATCGTTTTCTGATTGATCACCACGCCATCCCGCGACAGCTTTGGCGATCTTTGCGCCGGCTTTTCCTTCCAAATCGAGTTCGAGCGTGAGGGCACGACCCGTACCACTCTCGGGAACGAATTCCGTGTAGCCCAAGATCGATGCGGCAAGCGCATCGTTTGACGTGAGCGGTTGGTCGTCGGCACGTAGTGCGCCGAGGGCACGACCAAGTGCTGCTCCCGCACGTGCTGCCGCAGCGCCAGCACCGATCAAGTTCGCGGACGAACCTTCGAGGTCACGTGTCACAGCACTGGATGCAGCGAGTAGCGGGATGAGATCGTCGTCGCCAGCAGCGGCTTCCACCGCTTGGTCGAACACTTCGCGCGAGCCACCCGTCAGTGCGGTGAGTGCCAAACGATCCGCCGCGGAGAAGGCAACCGTGTCGCTTCCTTCGATGGCGGAACGAGCGGCTTTTGCATCACCGAGTTCGATGGCGCGTGCGGCAAGAGCGCGACGCGCATCGGCGTCGTGGGTGCCGTCGAGGGCTCCGCGTAACGCTTCGATCGCAGTACCGCGCGTCTCTTTACGGGCAGCCGCGAGCATGCTCGCGAGCCATCCGGCGCCGCCTTTGAGCGACGGTGCACTCTGCAAACGACCGAGCATCGCCACGGCGAGCGATACATCGCCGCTCTCGAGTGCGGCTCGTGCACGAAGCAGTGCGTCGTACGTGGACACGATGTTCTTCGTGCCGCGCGGCGCATTGCCACGATGAATCGATACCTTCGAGAAAGCATCGCGCACAGGCGACAAATCTCTCGTTTCTGGTGCGCGAACCTTCGTGAACGCATTCACATCGGTTGCATCGCCAAGTGCTTCGGCAAAACGCTGCACGTATGGACGCGGATCGCCCGCATCCGATCGTTGCGCAGCATCAAGTCGCTTCTTGGCACCGTCGTCGTCTTCAATACGCAAGCGAGCGATCTCGGATCCGAGCATCGCTGCGTGCACGCGAGCAGCATTCGTCGGTAAAACTCGCGCTTCGCTATCGAGCACTTCGAGGGCGCCTTGCCAGTCTTGATCCCGCACCAGCAAGCCACGAAGTTGATGATGTGCAAGCGGCGAACTCGGAGCGAGTGTGCGCACTTCCGTAGCGATCGCTCGTGCCGTCTGCTCCTCGCCAGCCATCGCGTACATCTCGCATACAGCGACCAGTGCTCGGCCACGTGCAGCTTTGTCTTCGATCGCTTCGGCCTCTGCTCGTAGCCACGCAGCTCGTTCCGCCCATGCGTCACGTTGTTGCGTACCCACGAGATGCGCCGATGCATCCTGTTCGTCCGGGAACAATGGTGCCGCCGCGACAGCTTTGCGTGCAGGACGCGATGGAGGTGCTTCCTCTTCGACGAGCTCTGCTGCGTCGAACGTTTCTTCGTCCGTTATTTCCGCGACTTCAGCGACTGCCGCTTCTTCAGCTTCGACAGCTTCTTCAGCGACGAGGGGAGCCTCAGCAACCAGGATCGTGTCGACGGCGCCGTCAGTTTGGCGCTCCGTCGTCTCTTCGCCGAGTTCCGTTTGTTCGGACGAACCTTCTGCAGCAGGTCGCTTACGCAGCGCGCCGAGCAGCTCCTCGGGTACTCGAGCCAAAAGGGTCGCTTCGTTGTCGTCGTCTTCAACGACGTTCGCCATGTCGAATTCGTCTTGGTGATCGCTCACGGGACCTGATCCTTTGCTCCAGATACGCTACTCACCGGACGCCCATGCCGAGCTTCTTGCGTAGCTCGAGATAGTTGGGCGAAAGTACGAACGAGAGTAGGCGCCGTGCGCGCTCGCTCTCGGGGACGACCGAACCAAGCTGATCCCTTGGTGTTCCAAGGATGTCGCTCAACACGATCGAAACGTCGCCAGCGGAGATGACCGCCATACGATCAAGGCTGCGTCGGGCAGCAGCGGCCCACACGCGAGCATCTTGTTTGCTCGAGACGACTTTCAAACACGTTTCCCCAATGCTCTTGCGCACTTTGCGCGAGATCTCTTTGTGCACCGCACGCTGGATCTCGTTGTAAACGGCATAGCCTGGGTTCGCGACCTTGATGTCGACCTCGTTGCACGCAGCAATCACGACCGATGCGATCGTATTTTCGTCACGCGTTCGTAGGGACGTGATGCCGCGGCGCAGTGCAAACACGGTGCGGGCGACAGCCGATCGAGCCGCCGCGTCGAACGGTGTCGAAATCGCTGAACCAAGGACAATCACGGGCACATCGCCGGCAATGCCATGCACTCCGTTCGCATCAGGTCCACCGACGTAAAGTTCGAAGTCTCCCTCGAACCCAACAGCGCCCATCCATTCGGACACCGCAACGCGAAGCGGATGTCCTCCACGTGAATCAACGCGTTCTTTCTTGCCCACGTTGAGCGCGCTCAGGGTTGGTCCCAGTGCAAGGGTCACAGTCTCAGCCATCTGCACGAACAGTTCGGCAATGGGTCCACCGTCGTCTGGATCCGCAATCTCGGCCATCGCCTTGGCATCGACAACGATCTGCGGACGTGTCGCTACGCGCGTGTCCACCTTCTTCAGCTCGGCAGAGATTGTCGAAGTGGAACGCCCCAAAGACACCAGGCTTCCAAGTGTCGCTTGTCGCAACGCCTGGTCTTGTTCAGATTGCGCAATCTTCGACAAACGCTCGACACGATCTGCATCGCAAGGATCCTCGGCCAGTTTGGCTAGAAGAACCGACTTGGCTCGACCCAGAAGCCGCTTCTGCAGCGACGCATCGAAGTTCGTATTCAGCACCATGTCGAGTGCTTCGCCATCGTCGTTCGACTCGTCCAATAGCCTCGTTACAGCAGCTTCGGACTTGAGCGGTTCCTTGATCTTGTCGCGCCAAATGGCCATCGCCAAGCGCGCCGCCTCCATACGTCCTTCGCGCTTCTCACGCTCTTGCATGAGCTGCTCGAGGATCACCGTCGCCCGTGCCCACGCACCCGTTCGCGCGGCTACGCGTGCAAGACGTTCACGCACGGGAGGCGTGGACAAACCCGCTTCGTGCAAGCCTACGAGCACGCTGAGCGCCTTCTCCGGAGCGTTCAGTTTGTTCTCGTAAATGTCCACAGCGGCAATGCCCGACATGAGGCGCTGTTGCGTCGGCGCTTCCTTGATCCTCGACAAACGCCCAAGGTACTCGGCCGCCTCGGGAAACTTGCCCATCGTGATCGAGATCTCGCCCGAGAGTGCGAGTGCTCCCACGTGATCCGGCTCGATCATCGTCACGTTTTCGAGTGACGAGAGTGCGCCTTCGCGATCGCCCTTCTTGCGGAGCACGCGAGCGCGTTCCCAGAAGAGTTTGCTGATCTCTGTCTCGTCATCGGCAACGTCGAGACGTCGACTCATGATCTCGAGCAGTCGATCGTCCTCATTACGCCCACGGACACGACGGAACAGTTTGTCGAACGCAACCGCACGGTTCGGGTCGCGATCGAACGCACGGGCAAACGAGATCTCCGCATCTTCGTGCGCGTCCGTATGCTCCAGCAAAATGAGACCAGCACGCTCCCAGAATTCCGCGCCACGAGCATCGTTGCTGCACAAAGAACCAAGCTGAGCGAGTGCCAAAGCCGTCGAGACGTGATCACCAAGCGCTTCGCTTGCTGCACGAACACCTTCCCAAGACACGAGGTCTTCGGGACGTCGTTCGACTGCCGCACGGAACGTGGCCAACGCCTCGTCGGTATTGCCCGACGCAAGCTCGGACCAGCCCGCGAGAGCGGCAGCATCATTCGAAGCGTCTTCGCCAAGTGCTTCGCCGATGTTTTTCAGGGCAAACGCTCGTCGCCGTGGATCGCAACCAGGCAACGACAACTCCAAGTTCGTCAAACGCGTCGTTGCCGACGTGCCGGCAAGTAGCGGTTGTGGTGTGCTCGATTGATCAAGCGCTGCGACGATCGATGCTGACGATTCCATCGCTGCCCACGGTTCGTCCCCGAGGAACGAGGCCACCGCGCGTCGAGCTGATACTTCAGCCTCGCGATCCTTCGCCGCAAGCGCCGCACCAAGCCATTCCAAAGCTACGTAAAGCTTCGGCTCCGCCTCGGACCACGATGCCGCACGTGCGACCGTCGCGCCGACGTCTAGATCGATTGTTCTCGAAATTCGGAATCGTTCTGCACGAGAGATCGCCGTCGCTTCGTCGCCCTGATCCTCGAGACGATCGAGTGCTCGATCTATCGCGTCTCGATCTGTCAGCGCATCCGGCCAGGTAAGCCGGGCCAAACCCGCGGCTACCGTGATGTCGCCCGATGCATCGGCTTCGGTTCGTTCGAGCGCCAGAAGCGCTTCGCTACGATCACCCGTTTCACCAATGCCAGCCTCGAGGCCAAAACGCTCGAGCGCAATACTCGCCGGGTCAGCTCCCGTTTCGAGCGCCGTCATGAGGGCTCGTCGACGACCATCGAGGCTGTCGGGATCCGCTCCGCGCAGCGCCCACACCAACACCGCAGACGCGGCTTTCGCTGCACTGCCGCGTGCTTGTTCGAGAAGCTCCAACGTCTTGTCTCGATCGCCCTGTCGCCACGAAAGCAGCGCCGCTTCGATGTACAGCGCCGCGCCCAAGTCGATGTCGTCCGTCGCCGTTGCACACGCTGCCTGCACCGCGGAAGCGGCGGCAAGGTTGCCCGCACGATGTTCGAGATCCGCCAAGAATATCGCTACGACTTCGTCACCGGGAATCGCTTCGTGCAGCTCGCGTAGTCGCGTCCGTGCACGATCGACGTCACCCGTTCGCGCGCTTCGCAACGCAGCAACGACCCACAAGCCGCGCGCTAAATTCGCGTCCGACTCGACACTCGCCAAAGCTTCGATCGCGCCAGGAAGTGCGCGATGCGCAGCTTCACCATGAGGCGTCTTCTTAATGCCCAAGGCGTATGCACCAAGCACACGACCAAGCCAGCTCGAACCAGCTTCGCCTTCACCTTCGAGGGCTGCGAGTTTGGCAAATGCTTCACCTGCACCGGCCACATCACCACGCAGCGATCGACTCCGACCAACCTCGAACCACAAACTCGCGACCTCGCCAGGTTCCGCTCCCGCGGACAGAAGGTCGACCGTAGCTTGTTCGTACCACGCACTATCTTTGCGAATCGCTGCAAGCATGCGGCTGACACGAGCGATGACGACCGAGTTTGTCCCGAGCGTTACGGCTCGGGCAAGTGCTGCTTTGGCAGCATCGGTATCGCTTGCGTTCGACGCCCAAACATAAGCCGCAACGAGTGCCGCTCGGATCTTGCTGCCCGTCGATGGACACGCTTCACCCGCCGCTTCGAGCGACTTCGCAAGCGCTGCGGGATCTTGTGCATCGCTCAGCAAATCAAGTTCGAGCGCTCGCGCCATGATCGACGCCGGATCCGCTTCGAGCGCGCTCCGTAGCGCCGCGAGCGCACCATCGCGATCGTTGTCGAGCATTGCGGCTTCCGCGATGCGCAACCACAACGCGGCCGCACCAGGACCAGCTGCACCACGTTCGATTTCCGAACGTGCGAGGGCCGCTGCTCCTTTGGCGTCGCCCATCGTTTCAAGCGAGGCCAACCGCGCTCGGGCAATCACCGACGACTGCGGAAGCTGATCCGCTGCTCGCGCTAGCAACTTCACCCAGGCGTCATGATCTCCAGCGCGGCGCTTGATTTCCGCACAGCGCAGCCACGCATCAGCAGCACACTCCGGTCGACGCGCCCAACTTGGAATGCCATTTGCGTCTCCACTTGCCGGCTCGCTGATCGCTTCTTCGATCATCTCGGCTTGGCCTTCGAGTGCACGCGAAAGTGCTGACGTGTTCTGATCACGAAGCGCGATCGATTCGAGCGCCAATTGCGTCCGAAACCGACCTTTGCCGTCCAGCGCGGCGGCGGAATCGATGAGATCGTATCCCCGCTGTGGATCACCAGATTTCGCGGCGAGCTCGGCCAACTCGATGAAAAGAAACGCCTTCCACGTGGGATCTGCAGCGAGTTCAGCACGAGCTTCGATGGCCCGCATCCGTCCAGCGAGATCGTTTTCTTTTGCCGCAAGAAGTTCGAGTTCGAGCCAAGGCGTTGGATCTTCTGGATTGGCACTGACGGCTTCTTCAAGCGCCTCTTTTGCCCCTGCGAGATCCTGCTCGTAATCCTGCAAATATGCGGCTCGCTCCCAGAACGCACGCGTTCGTTCCTCGGGCGTCGCCGCTGCGCGCGTAAGCGCGTCGAGCAGTTTGCCCAAGTTCTTGATCGACTTGCGTCGGGTCAGGATCCGAACGAGAGCCTCGAGCGGTTCACGGAATTGAGGGTCGGCATTAAACGCCGCGAGATAATCGCGGGCCGCCGACGGCTCCTCTCCGTGCCGTTCTTCCAGCACACCGCTCTCATGAAGAAGCAGGGCTTGTAAGGCCTTGTTCTCCTGTGCAGCGGTTTCGGATCGTAGTCGGTTGAGCAAGGCCGCCGCATCCTCGGCGGGCCCCGTGGGGGTGGATGTCTCTACCGTCATTGGGCTCGCAGCGCCTCTCGCGAACACGGGTTGCTGATGAAGTGCATTCCGCGACGCGCAGACTAGCGAATCGCGGACTCCAGAGTAAAGCCTCGTCCGCATGGAATCGGGCGAGTTGGTTACTTGCGGTACTTACTGCAAGCAGTGCCTCGACGTCGTCTACTCGATCCGTTGAACGATCCAGTATCCGCGTGGTGTGTCGACAGGCTCACTCACGCCACCTTTCGGTAGACTGAAGAGCACATATTCAGGGGCCGCTTCGAGGACACCGCGTGGAATACGGCCGGCGTTGTCCATCGACCCAGGCTTGTCGCCTTTCCCAACCGCAGCTTTGAAGTCGGTCTTCGCCAACTCTGCGAGCTGCTTTGCAAGTTCGAGCGCCGCTTCGCGTGTTCGTACCGTTGGCGGCAACCTAGGTGCACCTGGCAGACCTTGAGCACCTCGATACGTCACGAGTACCACGCCAAACACCACGGACTTCGGTGCATCCGCAGGCAGTGCCGGCGCTGCTTCGCCCGACAACAAGAGCGTGCCACCGCCATCTGCACGTTGCGTCGGATCAGTGTCCCCTGTGGGGTCGCCAGTCGCTTGGCCGTCGACGAGAGGCGCTCCTGCATCCGCGATGTCCCCACCAGCATCGTCGGATGCCCCCGCATCGCTCAAAGCTGATGTTTTCAACGCATCACGACGTGCATTCGACACAAAGATCAGCGTGCCAGCCCCGATCACCAGCGCCGCAAACAAGAGGGCGGTCCATTTGTGCATGTGTCGAGCGCGTTAGCACATTTCCATAGACGAGCGAATGCACCGTGCGTGTTGACCGCTGCCCATCGCTTGCTCCGCGTTGCAAAAGAGCAACACGTCCAAAACCCTGATAGAAGAGTACGAACAGTTTCAAACGATGGGTGCGTCATCCTTAGCGACGAGCTTGTCGCTTCCGTCCAATTGCGAGTCGCGACGGATGATGCGCCGTTCTATTCAGCTAGGGCGCGAGCATGATCAACGTCGAGTGCGACGGATGTAAATCACCCTACCAAGTCGATGAACGACGAGTCCCGGTGACGGGGCTCAAAATGCGTTGCTCCAAGTGCGGCAACTCGATTTTGGTACAAAAATCAACCGCAGACGTTGCAGATCAAGACGATCTGCCGATACCGGCACCTCCCGTATCCAAGCGCGTCGCGCCCGTTTTTCCCCGCGGGCCTAGTGCGCCGAAACCCGTTCCCATCGTTGCAAAACCGGACGTTACGAGCGCCGAAAAAGCAGCGCTCGCGTTTGCTCGGGGTGAAGGAAGTCGTTTCGACATTCCGTTTCAGTCGATCGAAGACGACCCCCTGGGAGATCTCGATCTGCCGTCGCCAGCTACGTTGGTTTCCAAAGAAAAACCCAGCGCATCTCCCGCGATTGTCGACGAAAGCCTTCGCGAAGCGAATCGACCCACGACGCCGCAATCCATCGAAGACATAGGTTTGTCCGAACAAACTGATGCAGAACCCGACAAACGCGCTTCGGACCGACCAACCGCTCCACATCTTCCCGCCGTCGCTGTGGTCAGGGCCGACGTGACGCAGTTCGCGCCTCGCGAGGTCGATCTTCCTCTGCGCGGCAAGCCCACGGTCCGCCAAATGGCCGTGGTCACGGTTGATAATGCGAAGCACGATCTGCCGTCCGCCGTGCCGTCGCGTGACGCCATCGCTCCGCCCATACCGCACGTCAATCGGTCGGCTGCGCAGCTGCCTTCCGTTGTGACAAACCCATCGGCGAGACAAACGCGCATCGCTGATCTCCCGTCGCCAGCAAAACTACCTGTAAAAGACGACCTCGAAATCGACTTCTCCGAAGCCAATTTGCCTCCAACGGAAGCGACCAAAGGGTTCGGCGAAATCGACTTGCCCGCGACGGTACCCGGACATGTTGCAGCACGAGGTTTTGGCGTGGGGGTTTTACCCGCGCCTCCTCCAATGCGCGAAGCCGCTCGTTCCTTTGGCGAGATCGACCTACCAGCTGTTCCTACGTCACCTGCCGCGAAAGGCAGCGTCGCCAGCGCCGCGGGATCACGATCAGGTCGCGCAGATCTGCCCGTCGTCAGCGACACATCGTTCGGCGAAATCGATCTGGCTGCCCCCGAGACCAGCGATGATGGAGGGTTTGGCGAGTTCGATTTGCCCGCACCCGAAGCCGACTCGTCATTCGGTCAACTTGATCTACCGCTACCGGCCGGAACAAGCGGCGAATACCAAGCGGTCATTCCTCCCAAACAAGCGGCGAAACCAGCACCAATACCGAGTACCTCGGGCGCTTTTTCAGCGTTTGGCGATCTGGAACTCCCTCTGACGAGCGAGTCGTCCATGAGCCTCAGAGCCATCATCGTGCCGGGAGCTATTCCGACCGGCCCTCCGCTCGATTTCGCACTCGATGACTTGTCTCTCGATGCCCCAGCATCGAAGCCCAAAACATTTGGCGATACAGGATCGCCAGCAGCTCGAGCGGTCATGGCGTCCATGCCGGGTGAAGAGTTTTCCCTTGGTGGACAAACGAATAGCTCGCCGCCACCTCCTCACCGCGGGTCGGACATTACCGGCGGAATCGGAGATGAAGTCGAGCTAGGTATGGGCGAGGCGCTTGCCGCCGATGGAGCTGGCAAGAAGGACAAACTTGGCAAAGCAACACGTTCAGATGCCGTCTCGGCGCCGCCATTAAATCGAAAAGAACGGTTTCGGCGTCGCGCGCTGCAAATGGGCGTCGCAGTGAGCATCGCCGTCGGCGGTGGATCTCTCGCGCTCCTACCCGACATCGGTCCGTTTGGCCTGTACGCGATCACGGACATCGTCAAAGCCGACGAGCAAACGCAGTCGCTCATGCAGCTCGAGAAGAACGTGCAAGCGATGCTCGATGAAGACACGATGGCTGCATCGGCACGAGCACTCACGGCGGCCAAAGCTGCGCAAGTGAACTTGCCCCGCCATCGAGCCATTGCGGCGTACACGGCGTACGTTGCCTTTTGGGGTAGCCTTCGCCATGGACCTCGCGCCAGTGACGAAACGTTTGGCAAACAATTGCTCGAGTTTGTCGCGGACACGCAGAGTCGCGAACGAACGCTGGCGCTAGCAGCAAAACACAAGGCAGCAGGCAAACTCGACGCTGCGCGACGCACGGCCAAGGATGTTGCGGGCCCGTCGTCGAAGGACATCGATTCTATCGCGCTGATGGGCGAAATCGAACTCGTCGTGGGCACGAAAGAAGATGCGCTGGCCATCTGGACGCGCGCTGTTGCCCTCCGTGAAAAAAGCGCCCGCGCTTTGTTCGGTCTGGCTCGCGCTCAATTCGCCATGGGTGATTTGCCCAATGCGGAAAAAAATGCCCGCGCGGCGATGGAAGCTTCTCCCAAACACGCTGGTGCCCGCATCCTGCTGGCAACGATCATTTCCAAAGTCGCCACGACGGAAGCCGAAGCGATCGAGTTGCTCAACAAGGTGACAACGCAAGGCGACGTACGCGCGGCGACGAGTGATAGTCAGGTCGTTCAAGCGTACATCGAGGCGGGGCGTGTTCACCTCTTGCGTTCACGTGTGTCTGCTGCGTCCGAAGCGTTTGCCGAGGCGTTAAAAATGGACCCGCGTAACGTGCAAGCGCTTTTGGGCGACGCGGAACTCTTTTTTCGATCTGGCCGCTTCTCGCAGGCGTTTCTTCGTTTCGACGAGGCCATGAAAGCCGACGACACGAGCGTCATGGCGAAAGTCGGGGCCATCAAAACGTTTCTTGCCCTCGAGAAAAAGAAAGACGCCAAAGATCTCGCGAAAAAAATCCGCGATGCCAAACCGGAATTGGCCATTGGTGCGTTTTGGACGGGCCGTGTCGAAGAAGCGCTCGGCAATAAAAAAGACGCGGAAACGCTTTATCTCGAGGCTATCAAACTTGGCAGTAATGACGCGGAAATCGTCGATGCCTATGTTTCGCTCGTAGCTCTTCTATCGGCCATTGGTCGAGGAGAAGACGCACAAGCCAAACTTGCCGAAGCGAGTGCCAAATATCCGAACCTGGCGGCATTACATCGTGCCAAAGGTGAAGTGCTTTCGGAAGCTGGCCGATATGCCGAAGCACGCACGGAATTCGAAGCTGCGCTGGCCAAAGAAGACGATCTTAGTACACGATTCCGTCTTGGTGTGACCATGCGTCGCATGCGCCTTTTCGACGAGGCCATGGGTATTCTTGACAAGCTTCAAGCAGCAGACAAGGAGTATCCCGGTTTGGCGCTCGAACGGGGCCTTGTTTATGCCGAAATGGGGCAAAGCGAACGCGCGCTCGAAATGTATAATGCCGCGCTCGAAAAAGCCCCCAACGACATCGACCTCAAGTTACGCGTAGGTTCGACGCAGATCATTGCGGGTCATCCCGACGAAGCGGAAAAGATTCTGCGCGAAGTCTTGAAAGATCGGGCGGCGTCGGCCGATGCCAATCATTTCCTCGGTCGCGCATTGCTTCTCAAAGGAGGGAGTACGGCGGAAGCCATTCGCTTCCTCGACCGGGCGACGGAAATCGACGCCAATCGTGCCGAATATTATCTCTATGTTGGTTGGGCAGCCAATGACCTCAATCAACTTCAACGTGCCGAACAAGCCATTTTGCGCGCTTTGGAACTCGATCGAGAACTCGCCGATGCTTATTGGCAACGCGCAGTTCTTTACCATAAACAAGGTCGCACACTCGATGCCTTGGCCGATCTGCAAATAGCCCTCGAAAAGCGCCCCTCACGTTTCGAGGCATATGCCACGATGGCCTTGTGTTATCAAGATCAAGCGCGCTGGCCCGATGCTGAGAAATCATGGGTCAAAGCCATCGAAGGAAATGGATCGATCGCGGAATGGCATTATCGCCTGGGCAAAATCTACGAATCTCATGGAAATCGAGGCGCGGCCGCTCCGGAGCTCGAAAAAACCATAACACTCGTCGAAGCCAAACCAGGCGCTTCGTTATCGTGGCATTTCGATGCATATTTCATCTATGCAGAAACCATGCAGGCGTCTGGGCAAAAAGAAAAAGCCCTCAAAGGTTATCGTCGCTATCTTCAGCTCGCACCGCTCAACAATGCCTATCGCGTCGACGCCGAACGTGCCGTCAAGACACTCGACCCCAACGCTGCCCGCCGTCCGTGATTCTTCGCGTGTCCGATTCCATCTAGTCATTTGCCACCATCCTCTGGTAACGTAGCGGCAACCATGGCGAATACAGCGTCGTCATGTGTTTTCGTGAATCGGCGATCAGGAGGAAGCATGTTCCGCAACGTCTCGGTAATATCGGCAATCATCGTGGGTCTCGTGGCTTGTGGCAGTGCACCTGAACAAGTCACCGCCAAAGCACCCACGCCTGTCGTCGCGGTTGTCGCCGCATCGAATGTGCCCTCGGATTCCGCTTCCGCGTGCGAAGACCAAGGTGCGGCTGTCGTCACGCCCAGCGTCGCAACGCCTCCATCTCCACTCGTCGCTTCGGTACCCGACAAACCCGCGGATATTGGCTCGAGTTGCAACGGGCGTTCCGGAGCGACAAACGATTGTCAGGGCCAATCCTGTTGCGATCGCCTTGGTGTACCCGGTGGTGTCGTCGGATATCAGCGCGACGGCAATGCGCCTGCCGAATCACGCGTCGTCAAATCATTCGTTCTCGACAAATTCGAGGTCACCGTCGGGCGTTTCCGCGCTTGGGTCGATGCTGGACAACCCACTCCGAAACCAGGCGATGTCCTTTACGATGACAATGCCGGACGAATCGTACGTTGGACCAAGGACGCCAAGGTTCAGGATGACAAACACCTGTCGGGTTGGAAACGATACGACACGTGGACAGCGGGTGTCGAAACGCGTCCGAAAAACTTCGTCTCGTGGTACACGGCCGCAGCATTTTGCGCATGGGAAGGGGGACGATTGCCAACCGACGTCGAATGGACGTACGTCGCGCGAGGTGGCGACGAAGAGCGCGCCTATCCTTGGGGATCCGAAGCGGCCACTCCCGAGCGTGCCGTATTTAATTGCACGGGAGACGGCTCGGCATCCTGCGCACTCGTAGACATTCTCCCTGTTGGATCTCGTCCCAAAGGCGTCGGTCGCTGGGGCCATTTCGATCTTGCGGGCAGCATGTTCGAGTGGACGTTGCAAGGCGTGATGACTGCTTCCAGCGGCGTTCCCGTTGAAAAAGCGCGTGGAGGCGGTTTTTGTTACATTGGGGGCGTTGATCGTCGCGCCACCACGGAACTTCGTCCCAACGTTTTCCGTCAAGAAAGCCCCGATACCGTGAGTCATATGACGGGCTTCCGTTGTGCGTACGATCTTCCCTCGGCGCAGCCAGCCGTCGCCTCACGCTAATTCGCTTTTCACCCTCCCGCTTTACCGGTTCGTCGTGTATACGGTTCGGGCGTGTCGTCGTCTCGAGCTGCATCGCCGAATTCATCGCTTGCCGAGCGAGCGCTCGTCTGCATTCCCACGTACAACGAACGCGATAACATTGCGGCGATCACGCGCGCGGCGCTCGATGCGGACGGTCGCGTCGATGTGCTCGTGGTGGACGACAATTCCCCGGACGGCACGGGCAAACTGGCCGATGTTTTGGCGGCGACCGAGCCACGTATACGCGTATTGCATCGTCCGGAAAAACGCGGACTTGGCAAAGCGTATTTGCATGCATTTCGCGAAGCCTTGTCGCTCGGATATGGGTTTGTCGTGGAAATGGATGCGGACTTTAGTCACGATCCGCGTTGTTTACCAAAGATGATCGACGAAGCGGCACGAGGTTCGGATTTGGTGCTGGGTTCGCGGTACGTAACGGGCGGAGGTACAGCGAATTGGGGATTGGGACGGCGTCTGTTGAGTCGCGGCGGGTCCTTGTATGCACGAACGATTTTAGGCGTACACGTTGCCGATTTGACGGGTGGCTTCAAATGTTTTCGTCGTGAAGTGCTCGAAGCGATCGATTTCGAATCCATCGACAGCACGGGATATGCATTTCAGATTGAAATGACCTACCGCGTTTTGTCGAAGGGATTCGTCGTGAAAGAATTTCCCATCGTTTTCGAGGATCGGCGTGTGGGTCAATCCAAGATGAGCCGAGCGATCTTTTTGGAAGCGATTGTGGTGGTGTGGAAGTTGCGCTTCGGTGGATGATGCGGATGAGGTCGTAGAATCGCGGCAGGACAAACGACTCCGACAGCCGCCGTGAATGGCTGCATGGCGAGTTCGGAGGATTGCAACAACATCATGAATGCGCACGACACGCACTGGGGCGTTGGCTACTATTACGCCGGCACAGCGACCTACAAGCATTATTGGAGGCAGGACCTCGGCAAACCGTGAATGGTCGAAATCTGTCGAAGCTGTGAACGTGAGAAGTCGCGCGACAATCAATCATCGACTTGCACTACAATGAGACAACGTCTGCACCAAATATGTGGTTGAGCGATTGAGCGGTCGCGGCCTTTTCTGCCCATGCATTCAGCTTTTCTACATCGGCTGTTCCTAGCAGTGCTTGAATTGCAAGAGGGAGTTCCCCGAAACGTGATTGAAGCACCACCGTGAGCAGTTTCTGTTGCCCTTTGAGTGCTTCTTTGTGCCCTTCGTCGAGCCCCTTCTTGTGCCCTTCGTCTACTCCGGCGTCCCGAATTTTCTGGATTTCTGGGTTGCCTTTTTTCCAGAGCGCACGAGCGACTTCGCATTCGGCCATGGTCATATCGATGAGCGCCCGAACAGCGATTGGACGAATCAGAACTCTATCCTCGAACATTCCATCCATGTCCAGCAGATCGAAATCCTCTTTCGACCTCGACCATTCACGGATTTCGTTCGTCTTGACAAAAATTGCGAACACCCGGCGCACGCCCCGCTTGATCAGGTCTTCCGCCTTCTCTTTCGCGTCGCGCATCGATTGCTCGTTCACGATCTCGAACGACACTTCTTCCAAGTAGCGCTTGCCCGTCGATGGATCCGTCCCCTGTTTCCGAATGCTCACATCCGTTGCAAAGTTCGACCCCTGTGACACCCGCGTGAGCAAGTCCGACGACACGACGTATCCGTCACAAACATGCGCGGCAAGCACAAAATCGGCTCTTGTATGCGCATCCGCATGCTCGGGATTGGCGCCCATCGTGACGATCTTCCGGCCGCGAATCACTTCGTCCCGCGACACCTCCGGCCGGACAATGTGCTCGTCTATCGGCGGAAAAGGCGTCGACGGTTGCCGATCCCGGCCGGGGAAAGACAAACTCGAACCGTACCCCGGAGCGAGAAGGATGTTGCCAGCGGCGGGTTTTCTGTCCATCGAAGTTCGACTCTAGCGAACGGAACTGTTCAACGCAACGTAAAGCCAGTTAGAATGTTCCGTCAATTCCCAGGTGTGTCGACGTGGCATTCCTTTTGCCGCTGAAAAAGAACACTTGCGTCGGGACGTCGCGAGTTTGCGTTATGCAATGAGTCAGCCGCTCGGACCTGTTGACGTGGCGGGTGATACTGTGGTGGTGGAACGATTTTTCCTGGACCTGCACGAAGCTGTGGAAGGGTATCGAGGCAGTATTTAGGTGGGTCATGTCAAACTGCTGCGCACCCGAAATCGTCGGTCGACATCGACATCGAAATCGAAATCCAGGAGGATTTCTCGCGCCGTCGCTCTAGTTTTTGGGCGCTCGCGACGTTTGACACCAGCCACCTAGGCGCTGGCCGAATTCACGTATTCCACGGCCACGTCGGCATTTTGATTGCCCGCACAAGCATTTCCACCGATAACGCGACCAAAATCAAGCCCATCAGCCGTTCCATCGCGATGACAAAACGTTCGCCAAGTACCCGTTGAATACGTTCCGCAAGCGCGAGAATGCATGCGCCCACGCTGATTGCTATGGTCAACGCCGCAATCCATTCCAGTCGCCGCTGTGGCGCTTGGCTCACGAGCAACATGACCGTGGCTAGTGCCGACGGCCCGGCAATCATCGGAATCGCCAGCGGTACAATCAATGGTTCGCCTTCGGGCAAACCTTGATCCGTCGGCGGCGGCGGGAAAATCATGCGTATCGCAATCAGAAACAAGACGATACCGCCGGCAATTTGCAGCGATACGTCGCTCAAACCCAAGAGCCGCATGAACTTGTCGCCCACGAACATGAACGACAACAGAATGCCGAAGGCAATGAGGTTTTCGCGCAAAATGACGCGCACGCGCCGTTCCGGGCGAACCTCTTTCAGCGCCGCTACGAAAACGGGAATGTTTCCGAATGGATCCGTGATGAGGAGCAGCAGAATCGTAGCCGAAGCCAGCGTGTGGTCCATGCTTCAGCTTGCCGGAATGGCCTCGGGCTCTGCCGCGGTGGGCAGCTCGGCTGCCGCTTCGGGCTCTGGCTCTGGCGCATTCGCTTGCGCCATGGCCGCGTCTTCCGCAGCGAGCAAGCGATCGCTTTCCGCGAGTGCCGCATTGTGTTGCGAAATCACGCGCGCCGTACGCGACCGTGCCAAACCCAAAAAGAGCAAACCGAACAACGCCCAGGCCACCGACATAAAAACCGAACCCACGACCAGGACCGATTCGCTGCTGCGATGGAGAGCATCTAGGGCGAGGAACACATAAAACGGTGAAGGAGCCGCGACGATAAATGCCGACCGATCCGCACCCGACGACATCACGCCCGCAATGGCCGCCACGACCCAGGGCCCAATGGCCACGAGAAAATGCACTGCCAAAAGAAGCATCCGTGTGGCCAACGTCGTGCTCGTTCGCGAACGCAAGAATGCCGTAAACCCGACTGAAAAGACGAAGAAGCCAATGACGTAGCCCGCCATCAACAATATCATGCTTTCGGTTTCATACGAGCGTATGCCGGCAATGAGCTTGGGAGGAATCGCCACGAGTCCCACAATCGCGAGCATCAAAATCGTCAATGTTCCCACCAACAATTCGAGCGACGACGTTTTGATGATACTCGGGCCGAAAAATCGCCTCATCCGTCCCGCTCCGGAACGGTCCCAATGCAGCACGACGCGACGCGACGGGCCGATGGAATCACCAGCGAAAAGGTAGACACCCATCATTAGAAAAGCGAAAAGCGCAGAAAAAGCGACCAAACACACGGCCATGCGATCGCTCGGATTCACTGTGAGAATGGGAATCGACGTGGCGATGGCAAAAATCGGCGTACAGATTGCATACCACCGCTTGAGACCTGTCGAGCGATCATCGGTAATGCTCGTCAAATTCGCGACAGTCACTTCGTACAAAAGCCATGCGGGTAACGCTGCGGCCGCAACGGGCAAACCCACCAGGAGCCCCAGATACGTCAAGTCGAACGGTGCTCGGGAATAAGCGGTTGGAAGCCATACTGGCGGACCTTCTGGAACGCCGGGCCAAAGCGTATGCGCGCCGTACGACATACCAACGCCGAGAAACCCATACACGTTCAGGGATACGATGACCGCGCACAACAGCGATACGACGAGTGCCGCGCGCAAGCTGTTCATCTTCGAACTGATGGCCAGGCCAAACGCGACCGCCAAACCTGCAATCAAGAACAAGAACGCAAATGCCACGATCGTTTCGGTCGCTGTCACCCCGCCGAACAAAAATGGCAAAGCGCCCACGGGCGCGAGCATCACGACGTACATTGCGATTGCTGTATACGCCGCCAAAAATTTTCCTCGCGCGATGACTGCCGGCCGCAAGCCCGTCAATGTCACGGCTTCCCACGTGCGCCCTTCGCGTTCGGCTGCAATGGCGTTCGCCGCCACGCCCGGACCGATAAACGTCACGATGAAATACGCAATCGAGAAAAATGTCTGGAAAAGGATGTATCCGGTCGTCGCCGGACTTTCGCTCAGCGATAAGAGCCCACCCACAGACGCAATGAGCATCGTCGTCAGTACGGCAAACACGCACAGAATCACCGGCGTACGCACGAGCCGCGCGGATTGCTTCAATTCGCGAATCCACAGAGGGTTGGGATCGTTTATGAGACGGCGCCAAGCAAATCGCAGGTAATCCAAAGGGGTCTTCGGCGGCGGCGGCGAAGCATAAGCCGTTCCCGTTTGCGCGCTCATTGCACATCCCCCCGCGTCACTTCGAGGAAGATTCGCTCGAGTTCATTACGTTCCGGTTCGACGCCCAAGATTCCAATGTTGCGATGCACCAAATGCTGAACCATTTCTGCAATTTTTGTTTCGGCACCTGTATACCCGATGTGGACCATGCCGCCCCCGACGTGGACTTCGACAATCCCAGGGCCACCGCGCAAATGATACGCCGCGGCTTCGGGATTACCAATCACGCGCAGTTTTACGCGACGCACAGACGGCATTGCCGCAACCGGCGCTGGCACCGGATGCGCTGCTGGATGTGCTGGATAACCTTGCGCCGCAGCTGGATGTCCCGCAGGCGCTTGTTGTAGGATGGGTCTACCAGCGGGCACATACGCCGGCGGAGGAACATGCCCTTGTGCTTCGGCCGCGCGAATGGCTTCCAAGCGCGACGATATCTCGTGAATGGGTCCCGCGACCACGAGTCGTCCTTTTTCCAAAATCCCAATCGACGTGCACACATCCGCCAATTCTGTCAAGATATGCGACGACAACAGAATGGTTTTTCCTAGGCCGCGCAATTCGAGCAACAAATCACGAATCTCGATACGCGCGCGTGGGTCGAGGTCGCTCGCTGGTTCGTCCAAAATGAGCACTTTGGGATCGTGCAACAAGATACGAGCCAGTTGGAGCCGCTGTTTCATGCCTTTCGACATTTCGGCGACCAACCGATCCTGAAGTTTGCCCAAATCCGTCAATTCGAGTACCGCGTCGACCACGTTGATCGATGGAACATGAAATGCGTCCGCGAAAAACTCCAGGTATTCGCGCACCGTAATACGATCGTACACGCCCGCATGGTCCGGCATGTAGCCAATGATCCGGCGCACTTCTTCCGGATCCATGGTCACGTCGATTCCGTCGATTTCCACCCGCCCCGCCATCGGTTCCAGCAAGGTAGCCATCACGCGAATCGTTGTGGTTTTTCCCGCCCCGTTCGGACCAATGAAACCAAAAATCTCGCCCGCTCCGACATCGAACGTCACATCGCGCAACACGTCGCGATTGCCGTAACGATGCCACAAATGCCGCACGCGAATCGTTGGTGGTAGCGTGGGTGGCGCGACTGGCGGCGAATCGATTTGAACGGCGCTCGAAGTTTCCCTCACGGCCGACCTCCTTGACCCACGATTCGCACGAGAAGGCGATCTTGCTCGAGTTTCAACCCCGCATCCGATGTTTTACCTTCGCCCCCATCGAGTTGCGCCACAAGCACCGGCACGTTGTCCGGGAACCAATTCACACCCGACCCGGCATTTTCTTCAATGGCCCACCACGCATCCGCGAGCCCCGGCGCATCGGAATCAATGATTTTGTCGAGCGACGACGCGCGCAAGGGTAGCAAAACGAGCGATCCCGATAAAGCACTCGAGGCGGAGACACTGGCGAGCCAAGCTTTGCCTGCCGACGTGGTGCCCAGATCTTTACCCGTCGTTGCCAATACTTTTTCGCCATCGCGAATATGCGCAAAATAACGAGCCGTTCCGCTCGGCAACATCAACAGCGCCGCCCGCATATCGCGCCCGGAACGATTGAAGATCGCCGTATCCGTCTCGTTTTCCGTGATAATCGATATGCCTTCGCCCAAATCGGCAAAACCATCCTCGCGAATCACCACGGTTTGCCACGGTAATGCTGCCACGTCCACGAGACGCGCCCCATCACGATCGACCACCAAATGATCATTGATTGTCGCCGGGGCCGAAACGAATGCCGTATTCACGACCGACGACGAATCGCTCGTGCGCACGATGAGGTCCTTGGCTCGTGGTGAAAAGAACCCGCGCCACCGTCGCGCAGTGCCTTTCGTCATGCCGGCGCCTGCTTCCACGAGCGTCAGATGTCGAGCTCGACCACGCACGCCTTTGGCCACGAAACCAATCGAGACAATCGCGAAAAACGTGATAGCCGCAAAAATGGGCAACCAAAACAGCGCCCGCAAAGGTTTGCCCTTATTTGCATTCAACGTGAAATTGACAGGACCTGCCAAAATCGAATAAGCAATGAGCAGCAGTGCCGCAACGGCAATTGCCCAACGCGATCCTTCATTCGGATCCAATTGCTTGCGAATTCCATCCGACGAATACCCGCCAGATAACGAACCTTGGCGATAGATCAGCGTACTTCGCCGATCGAGCGCCCGACGCGACATATCGAGAACGCGGCCTTGTACCCACGGATCGTCCACGGCAGGTCTTCGCGTCGGATCGAATGCCAAAAGGTGAAACTCGCCAAGTCCGTAAATGGCCGACGCCCCATAACGACTGCCACGCAAGTTGCCCCCGGAAAACCCCATCAGTGTTTTGCCTATTTCCTCCGTGGGAGACTCAGCAAACGGAATGTGTTTCGCCGCATTCGATGGCGCCGTAGGTAAACGTAATTCACGTAATGTCTCCGAATGTGGCGATGCCGCTGAAATGTCCCCTCCGGCAAACGCCGACAACACCGGACTTCGCACGTCTTCCGGTCGCGCCAGCGCCACTGCCAACGTGCCTCCGGACAAGACAAACCCGCTCAACGCATCGAGTTCCGCAGCGCTCACGCGCGCCAAGACATCCGAACGAATGATCACCGCCGATGCAGGCGCATATAATGCCGCGCGATCCGGAAGCACCGGATCTCCCGTCGCCGGATCAAACCTCGGCGAACCAATGTGCAACACCGGCCCCGACCCATACGAAGGCACGCTACCCCAAGGCGCATATTGCGGCGAAATCCACGCTTCGTGCATCACTCCGCGAAGCCGCGAACTCTCCGTCACGTCGAGCAACATCACCGACGGCGCGTTTGTCACGGTCGAACTGAACGATCCTAACTCGACGCCCGTTTCGTCACGCGCCACCACTTTCACTTCGCCATACAAGTTTGCATGCGACGGCAAACGCACCATGACCGCCGCACCAGCTCCCGCAACGAATGGCGCCGTAGCGCGATAACGAAATTGGTTGGAGTACAAACGGCTTTCCAACTCGACTTCGCCGCGCACTGGCTGCTGCTCGTTGTTTTGTACCCGCACCAAAAACCCGCTGTACCCTTGCGGAAGCGGCATTCCGGCACCGAACATCGGCGTGATCTCGACCGCTACTTGTGGTGCACCTGCTGCCTTGGCCGAAGATGACGGAATCGGCGTCACGCCAAAAGCTGGCGAAACGAGCAACATACTCGCTGCAAGCGCACCAAACTTTGATGTCAAACGTTTCATCGACGCATCGCCTGCTCAACGTTGTCCGGACGCGTAGAGACGGTTTTCACGAGCTCGTCAACCACTTGATCGGTCGTGATTCCATCCGCTTCACCCTCGAACGATCGAATGAGCCGGTGTCGCAACACAGGCTTGGCTACGCGTTGCACATCGCCAAACGCGACGTGTGCGCGTCCTTCGAGAAGACTCACCGCTTTCGACGCGAGGATCAACGACTGCGCACCACGCACCCCAGCTCCATAACGAATCGACCGCTTCACCAAGTCCGGCGCTCCACTCATCGAAGGGTCGCTCGCCCGCACCAAACGCGAAGCAAAACGCAAGATCGGCTCGGCCACCGCGACGTCTCGACACGCTGATCGCAACGCGAGCACTTCGTCACGATCAAGCACGGCCGAAGGAGCATCTTTCGGTTGCCCCGTCGTGCGCACCAAGATTTCGGTCATCTCGTCTTCGTCCGGCGTCGGAACAACTACTTTGAGCAGAAAACGATCGAGTTGCGCTTCAGGCAGTGGATACGTGCCTTCCATCTCGATCGGGTTTTCCGTCGCGAGTACGAAAAACGGCTGTTCCATCGCGTGTCGAATGCCAGCGATCGTGCATGCATGCTCCTGCATTGCTTCGAGTAGCGAGCTTTGCGTCTTGGGGGTGGCGCGGTTGATCTCGTCGGCGAGGATGATCTGTCCGAACACTGGCCCCTTGTGCAGCGCGAAGTGACGACTTCCATCGGCTGCGGTCACAAGAATGTTTGTTCCCGTAACATCGCTCGGCATTAGATCCGGCGTGAACTGGATGCGTGAAAATTTCAGCTCCAACGCGCTCGCAATCGTACGAACCAAAAGTGTTTTCCCGAGACCAGGTGCCCCTTCGAGCAACACGTGGCCGCCCGACAGAATGCCCCAAAGCACCTGCTCGACGACCTCTTCTTGTCCCACGATCACTTGGCCGATCGTTTCCTTGAGCCGATTGCTCGCTTCGCGCGCGCTATCGAGCCGCTTTTGAAATTCACTGGCGCTCGTCATGTGCTCCTCGAGCCTAACCTTTCATGGCCGTTCGATGTGGTGGGTTTTCGCTGTTTGAACATTTGTGGCTGCGGGATGGCTGCGGTTCGCCTTCGGCGCCCTTCGCCCCAATCCCTTGGAAATGGCTTACTTAGGCTGAAAGTACCGACCCACTTGTTCGCGATATTCTTCCGGTACGTCGCTACGTTCGACCGCACCGAGTTCTCCCGCGGCAGCGTTTCCAAGTGCGCCCGTGCCTTGAATGTTTGCAGTTTCGCCAGCTTTGCCTGTGGTTCGTCCTAATGTAACCCCAGGCATCGACGGCGCTTTGTTGATGGGACCCGAAGCTCGTGCTTTCACGCCTGGTCCATCGACCACACCGGTTTGTCCCTTATGGTCTCCAGGGCCGCCGCCATCGCTATGACCGGCTGATGGATTTTCCCCATCTTTGCCACCCTTGCCGTCTTTTCCGCCATTTTTCCCACCAGGGCCGCCGGGTTTGCCCCCGGGAATGGGCACAGGCATAGGAGTTCCGCCGCCCATTTGTCCTTCTGCTTCGCCAGCGCCTTTTTGAGCATCATCGAGTTTCTTCTGACGCTCGCCTTCTTCGCTGCTGTCCGCTTCGCCCTCGGCCATTCGTTTCAACTCTTCGGCCAGACGTTTTTGACCTTCGGGGGATTCGAGTTCTTCGGCGAGTTCTTTCAGTTGTTCCTTCGTCGGCCCTTCGCCCGTGTCGCCTTCGCCCATTTGTTCGGCGCGCTTTTTCATGTTTTGAGCAAGGCGCTTACGTTCCTCTGGCGTGAGCTTGCCCAGGGCTTCTTCCATTTTTTCTGCGAGCTTCTGCTGCTCTTTCGCGCCGCCTTTGCCACTCTGAAAATCCTTCAGCGCTTGTTTTGCATCATCGGGCAAACCTTCGCCGATCGCTTTGCCGAGTTCGCCGAGCTTCTGGTTTTTCTTGGCGCTTTCTTCGAGACGTTTGCGTTGTTCTGCGAGCGCTTTCGCAACATCTGGAGCGTTGGCCTTGCGTGCGGCTTCTTCGGCTTCTTCGAGCGATTTTTTCGCGCGCTCGCGGTCCTCTTTTTCCAGCCGATTCGCGAGCTTCTCCATCTCGTCGTCAAACTGCACGAGGTCCCGATCGCCGAGAGCTTTCGCTGCGCTTTTCATGTCGGGGTTTTCCCCCAGTTTGCCCAACGCCGACTCGAGCCCTGCCCGTTGTTCACCATCCCCGAGTGACAAACGTTCCGCCGTGATGGCGTCTTTGAGTTTGGCGATCTCGGCTTGTGCTTCGCGTTTCTCCATGCCTGCGCGGAGTTTTTCCCGGAGTTTCTTTGCTTCTTCCGCGAGTTTGTCCAGGCGCTTGCGTTGCGCTTCGTCACGGGCACTGGCGTTGGCCAAATCGATGATCTTGTCGAGTCCCTTGATGTCCGCGAGCTTGACGGTTTCGGCACCTGGCGGGGCTGCTGGAGCCACGGGAGCTGGCGGAAGAGGCAACCAACTCAAGTACCCAATCGCTGCCAAGCCTAGGGGAACGGCGACGTGCCACGGACGAACCCACGACACGCGAGCATCTTTTGGAGCCGCTTTTGTCAGTATTTCCGTGGCATGCGTGATAACGACCGCGCGCGCAGGATCCTCCGCACTCGTAACGCGTCGTTGCAAGTCGATCGCTGTCGAAATGCTTTCTTTGCCACCCAAACGCCCATCGAGATACAACGCAACTTCGCCGTCGTTCCAGCGTTTACGCCGCGATATGAGCGCTCCTGCAGCAGCTCCGAGCACGCCGCTCGTCGCCATCCACGGACGCCACGAACCATGTCGCGTTTGCCATGCCGCTGCGGAGGCTGCGGTGCCGAGCAAAAGGCCTAGAGCAGCACCGGTCAATACCCGTTCGAGGGCGAGACGCCGACGAACCCGGCCAGAGAATCGGCGAAAAACCTCGCGAAATGAGCCTTCGACAGAGGAAGAAGCGAGCTTGGCCATCGTGGTCCTCTTTGTACCCGGTGCTCGCTCCGAACGCTACCGGCTTGCCCGTGGATCGAACAGCAACCTTTCGCCGATGGAACACTGCATGGAGGCACGCAGGCACGTGGTAGGCTCGCACGTCGCATCAGAGGCATCGGCGCCTGAGAGGGTGTTCATCAGGCTGCTGCGCGTAACGAATCGTCGGTCAGACTTGCTCAGCGTACGATGTACGCTTCCGCCGTCCTCCCTAGCTTCGTTACGCTCGCTACGCCTGATGAACACCCTCTGAGTCATGGACACTTTCGTCGCCGTTCCAAGCCCTGCAGACGTCACGACCGAACATGGCGTGACCTTCGGACGACCGCATGAATTCGTAGACGTCGCCTTGGCGGCTGGACGTTATTTTCAAGACGCGTTGCCCATCGTTGGCCGCAACGACGAATTACGCGCATTGACTGATTTCGTTCGTATGCCGGGCTCCGTGCGCGTCACGGTCATCGTGGGACGAGCGGGTCTTGGCAAGACGAGTCTGCTGTTGTCGTTGGCCGAAACACTCGCACATCGCAGTCCTGATCGAACCGTACATTTCGCTTTCGATGCGGCAGCCGCGGCGACTCCTCACGGTCCGCGCTTGCCGAAAGGTGCGAGTGTCATCGTGATCGATGACGCGCATCGCAAGGTGTGCACGGCGTCGCTTTTGCACGCAGCGAAGGATCGTCCCGAAGTAGCGTTTGTCTTGACCGTACGTCCGGGAGGTTTGTCACGGATCATTGCCTTGACCGCGCCATTGGGTTTGTCTGGTGATGAACTGCGTGTGTTACCCGAACTCGAGCTGCTGATTCGAGACGATGCCGCTCGTTCCGCGCGCGCCGCTCTCGACGAAGAATTCGCTTCCTGTATCGAACAGCTCGTCACCGTTTGTGCTGGGCATCCGCAGCTAATTTCGATTGCCAGTCGGCTCTTGCGCGAGGCAGCGCTGCATCCGGTAGCGCTGGAACAAGCCGCGGATTTTGGCGCTTTCGTGTTGGCCCGAGCTTACGAAACCCTGCTCATTCGCGCGTCTTCAACACCAGATCAGAAACTCGTGGGGGGTGTGCTTGCGCAGGTGACGGACATGTTGGGACTCGTGGCGACATTGGCGCCCGTGCGCACATCGGACGAACGGTTTTTGCAAGGAGCTGGGGAGTTACTCGGATGCCGGCGTCGCGATTTGGTATCGGCGCTGCGGGCACTCGAGAGTGGGGGCATTTTGGAGCGATCGGCGCCGGGCGTGCGTGTTGTGCCTTCAGCATTGAGCGATTACGCGCTTCAGCGGCTGTTTACGACGTCATTGCCGCTTTCGGGGACGTTGGCGGAACGCGTGCGCAACATTGTGCGGCATTTCGGCGTATACGCGCTCGTGCAGTTGTTTCGCAATGCGGGCGAGATGGATGGACCTTCGGTGGTTCCAGGCGGAGCGTCTACGTTCGTCGCGGAACTCGTTGGAGTCTGTCGCGCCGAACTTTTTGAAATTTCGATGATGGAACGTTGTCGGCTTCTTTCGGCATTACGCGACGTTTGTTACGATCAGCCAGCGGGAATGCTCGAGTTGGTCAAGTTCGCCATGCTTTTACCGGTGGACGATGAATCCGAGCAGAAATCGCGGCTTTTTCTTTCACAAACGACGGTCACGAACGAATTACCACGGATATTGCAGCGCATTGCGATGCATCGCGGGCATGTTGCCGAATCTGTCGATTTGTTGTGGGAGCTCGGTCGCGGTGATGTCCGACTCCAAAGCTCTCATGCCGATCACCCTATGCGCATTTTGCGTGATTTTGCCTCGAAGGAATATGCTCTCCGTCCAGGGTTTCACAACGAGATGCTGGATGCCGTCGAGCGTTGGCAAACGGCTCCCGAAGCGCATGAACATCAACATTCGCCGCTCGATGTTTTAGATACATTTCTCGCCGATTCGGCTTCTGTGATCGACGATGATGTTTGGGCAGAAAGGCAGCGCGATTTACGCGCCCGAGCGTTGGCTACGATGGCTCGTGCGGCATTGTCGTCCAATCGTCGAGCGGCTTTGGCAGGTGTACGGGGGCTCGAAGCTCTTTTGGCGGATGCGACGGAGCAATCGAACGCAGGTTTTTCCGAAGCAAATTGGCGAAACGGCGAACGTTTGGAAGTGCTCGATCGGCTGCGTGATGCAGCGAAAAAATCGACCGATCCGGTCGTTCATTATGCCATTGCCGACGCATTACGTTGGACGGCGCATCGAGCGACGAACGATACCATTCGAATTGCGACGGATTTGGTATTGGCGGATGTGCCGGAATCGGCGGAACGCTTGCTGTTTGAGGCGCTGACATTACGCCCTCCTATGCAGCGAGGCGGAATCGATATGGATTTACCGTCGTCGTCGACTCTGATTTCAGAAGGCCGCAGTACCGAGCCTCGTGGGGCAGATACGGCACGTCTGGTCATTGACGAATGGATGGCGAAAGGCGACGAACTCGGTACATTCGTGCAGCGTTTATCGGATGCGCTCGATGTCTTGGCAGGGGCAGGCAAATCGGGGTCTCCGCGCGTGCTTTTGCAAGTGTTTTCCTTAAAAAACCCAGAAGCTGCCGCCCGAGCGTGTCAGGCCATTATGCTTGCCGCAAACGGACCCCTTGGTCCTCATGTTGCGGCGCTGCTCCATACGTTGCGAGAATCAGCTCCTGACCGCGCCGTTGAACTCGTGCGCGAAATTGTTGGTGGCGGGAATGCAACGTTATGCGCATCATTGGCGCAAGCGTTTCCACGCTGGGTCGATCGACCTCGATTGGGCGATCAAGACGCATTACGTTTGCTGCTCGCGCATAGTGATGGATTCGTGCGACGTGCAGCGCTTGGTTCACTACGAACACTCGCCAAGACGGCGCCGCAAGATGCCGTCGCATTGGCCCTCGAAGTGGATTTGTCCGAAGGTCCCGAAGCGGTCGAAACGCTTTTTGGAGCCCTCGACGCGGGAAAACTCCTCACGGGTCATGCTCTTTCGGTCGAGGATATCGTCATCTTTCTATCGCGGTTGGCCACTGCGCCGAGCCTCGAGGGAAATTCCACGATTCGTTTTTTGCATTTTGCGGGCAAACGATTGCCTGAAGAAACCGCCTTGTTGCTCATCGAGCGCGTCGAGGGGTTGGCGAGTGCGGACACGGGGCCCATGGTCCATTTTGTCCCCTTGCCCTCCGAGGGGCTCGCGTCCATTTTGAAAAGTCTTCCGGATTCGCCGGAATGGCTCGTGATTTTGCGACGAATTCGTAATCTCGCGCGATTGCGATCGAGTCATGTGCGAATGTTGGCCGCGCGTCTTTTTCGCGTGGCATCGAGGAAATATTCCGCAGCGTCCATGGATGTCTTGTCCGAATGGCTTCTGGCGGGTCGAGCGGAGGAATTCGAGGGGATTGCTGTCCTTCTCGAAGAAGCACCGAGCGCGCTTTTTTTCACGCATGTCCATCTCGTGGCGACGCTTTTGCGCAATTGTCATGCATTAGGCGCCGATCTTTACGATACCGTGCAACGAGTGCTGCTCCCGGTCGTTATGGGAAGAAGTCGCGGTCCGACTACGGGATCGTACATGAGCGACACGGCACTTCGTACACAAGCACGCGAAGCGGCGGCAAAACTTGCTCCGCGTTCGCCTGAACGACGATTTTACGAAACGATTGTAAAGGAAACAGAAGCGCTCATCGCGGAAGAAACCGCCACGGATCTGGATGATCTATTTGATTTGTGAAAGTCATGTTGATGTCCGCGATTTCGCGCACAGACTGTGGATTCCCTGACGAAGGGAATCATTTCGCCGCGCCGCGTTAGTGTCTTTTTTTTGCAGAATGGTGTTGCGTTGGGGAACTTCGTGGTAACGTTCGCCCGCCATGCGGAAAACGAGCCTCGATACAGTCCTTCGTCTTCGGTCCAAACATCGCGTCGGGCAAATTGCCCGGTTGGCGACAGCCATTGCGGAACAAGGTGGTTTGCTCGGCGACTTCACAACATTACGCAGCGGTGAATCCGATTCGTTGCGTGAAGTGACCATCGAAACCGAAGATGAAGAGCATCGTGATCGCGTCATCGCCGCCGTAAGCAAAGTCGATGGCGTCGAAGTGCTTGACGCAATCGATCGCGTTTTCGATCTGCATCGCGGCGGCAAACTTCATTCGACGAGTCGCATGGAGCTTCGTCATGAGCGCGATTTGCGCTACATTTATACGCCGGGTGTCGCACGTGTCGCTCGAGCGATCGAACGCGAACCTGAACGGGCGCGTCATTTGACGGGCATTGGTAATTCCGTCGGTATTTTCACGAATGGTACGCGTGTGCTGGGCCTCGGCAACGTAGGTCCATTGGCGTCACTTCCGGTGATGGAAGGAAAAGCCGTTCTTTATGATAAATTCGTTGGTATCAGTGCGACACCGATTCTCGTCGATACGCTCGACGTGAATGAATTCGTCGACACCGTGACGCGTTTGTCGCTCACGTTCGGCGGCATTCACCTCGAAGACATTCGCATTCCGGATTGTTATCGCATCGAAGAAGCGTTGATGGAGCGTTTGGAAAAGCCAGTCATGCATGACGATCAGCATGGCACGGCGACCGTGGCACTTGCAGCACTGCTCAATGCTTGCAAAATGACGGGCGTGTCCATTGAAAAGGCGCGCGTCGGGCAAATTGGTCTCGGGGCGGCAGGTAGCGCCATCGCCCGCCTCATGATGACCTACGGTGTGCGGGACGTCCTCGTGCACGATCGTTCTGAAGAATCGATGAAATGGCTGGCGAAATTTGGTGCCCGCCCCGTCGACCTCGCGACACTCATGAAAGAAGCCGACATCGTCATTGCGGCGACCGGCAAACCAGGGCTCATCGATCCAAAATCAATTCGTCCCGGTCAGGTGATTTTCCCTCTGTCGAATCCGGATCCGGAAATCGAACCCACGGATGCCAAAGCTGCCGGCGCCGCATTTTGCTCGGATGGCCGTAGCATCAACAATGCCCTTGCATTTCCTGGCCTATTCCGAGCAGCTCTCGCCGTCGAAAGCCGCGCCATTACCGCCGGGATGCGTATTGCGGCAGCACGCGCCATTGCTTCATGCGCCGAACCAGGGGAAGTTGTCCCGTCGCCGCTTTTGCGAAACGTGCACGACGCCGTCGTCGAGGCCGTCAAAGCTGCCGCTCGGGCCGAAGGACTCGAATCGACCGCGCGTCTCACCCGCTCCAAGACCTGACCGCTCCTCGAGAACCCCATGGCCTTTACCGAAGTTTTTCGGAACGAATTCATCGCAGTATCCATAGAATCCCAACGGCATCTCGTACGAATGGTTCGTTCAGACGTACCATTTAAATCGATCGAAGCACTTGAAAAAGGCATTGGCGAAGTTGTTCGCACACTCGATGGTATCGGTCGAGATGGTCGCTCACTCATGAGCGACTTGCGTGCCATTTCTGGTCGCAATGATTCCACATTCGAGGCGCGGATGAGAACACTTCGCCCGCGCCTTTATGGTGGATTCGTGCGCGTCGGGATTTTGGTGCGCAGTTCCGTAGGCGCACTGCAAATAAAGCGTTTGGTTCAAGAAGACGAAATCGAAAGAATGATCATGACCGATGAGGCGCAGTTAATCGAATATTTGGTGCGAGGCTGAGTTGCGCTAAAGTTACTCAATTGACTCCAAGGTCGTCAATGCCACGACAATCACCGAATGCGGTTGCACCTTGTAAAGCAATCGCCATTCACCGACGTGCAAGTACAGGTGTTCGTCTTTGAGACCATGCATTGCCGCAGCTCCACGCGGAAGCGGATCGAATGCCAATGCGTCGATCTCGATGCTCATCTCCTCGCGCAGCGCAGCATCCAGCTTTTCGAGGTCACGGACAGCTCGTTCAAGAATCGATACTTCACCGACATCACGTCCGCGTGATCGCCTGCTCGCTCGTGCCGTCTCGCCGCGCCACGGATGCGGACAACGATCGCCCTGCTCAGCCCATGCGTCGAAAATGGCCTCTTCGTCAATTCGTCGTTCGAGTTCCTCGGCGAGGCGACCCAACAGATCCGCGGGCAAGAGCTGGTCGCCGCGCGTCAAACGCGTCGCAAGCGAGCGTAAGACGCGAGTTTGTCGAACTAGAACATCGGCTACCGTTTCGACGGGCGCGGTGGTCATTTGGGTCATGATAGCACTGCTTGGTTCGACATTGGCGTGCCCATGAACGCCAAAAAATTTACCTTCCGATGGCGCGCGTGATACCGTTCGATCGTGCGTATTTCTGTGCTGCTGCTTCTTGCTCTCGGGGCGATTTTCGTGCGCCCTGCCGTCGTGTTTGCTGACCCGTCGGTCAAGGAAACTCCGCCAGTGTCGCCAGAAGCTGAGCGTCGTTGGTGTGCGCCCGAGCTTCAGATGTTGTCCCATGAAGTCTGTGCATTCGTTCCGAATGTGCCTTCGATGGGTCCGCGGACGATCATTATGCATTTGCATGGTGTCATTCAGCCGGATGCCACATCGCAATGGAACCAGCAGCGTGCGGCGGCGAAAGTTGGCGCTGCGTATGGTTTTACCGTCATTATGCCGCGGGGTCGTCGAGGCATTGGGCCTACGGGGTTGGAGCATTATTGGGCTTGGCCGACGAACATCGACACGCGGAGTAAATTCGAAAAAGCTCTGGTAGCTGAATGGCTCGCTGCAAAAGGGGAACTCGAGAAACAGGCCGGGTCGGCTTTCGAGCGAACGTACATTTTTGGATTCTCGAACGGTGCGTATTATGCGACGTCGTTGGCCATGCGCGCTGTCGTGGCTGTGGATGGATATGCGTTGTTTGCCGGAGGTAGCGGAGCGCCTTATCACGAATACGAGGGGCGTAAAACGAAGAATCGCGCTCCCATTGCGGTTGCTTGGGGCGAGGCGGATCCGTCGCATGAAAAGCAAGAGGACTTGGTCAAACTGCTCGGACGATTGCGTTGGCCATCGATTTCGCTCCCACATGCGCGAACGGGTCACGTGATGACGGACACGCAGGTTGCGGAAGCGCTGGGGTACTTGGGGGCGAAAAAGTAAGTACGACCGACGCGCCACTTGGCGCTGGCGAGTTCGCGGCGGTGAAATTTCAGCGAACCATTTAACCTTTCTGCCCCTTCGCGTGTCTTACGCGCATGCGAAGCACATCATTCACGATTTCTGCTGCTTGTGGTTTTCTTGTTTTTGTCGCCGTTGCCTGTGGTTCCGGCAATGCGAAAAACGATCCCAACAATCCCGGCAACCAGGTGACGAGTGTCCTCGATCCGACCTGCGGCGTAGAAGCGACGGTGGATAAGACTCCGACGTATGCTGAAGTCGTCGCGCCGATTCTCATGAAAAACTGCGCCAATTGCCACGCCACAGGAGGGATTGCGCCATTTACGTTGCTTTCTTACGAGGACACGAAACCGCTCGCGGGTCTCATTAAAGATCGCACAACGGCACGCGAAATGCCGCCGTACAACCCCAACAATTGTGGCCATTGCAATATATTCCAAGATGCTCGGTGGCTCACTTCGGAAGAAATCGCTATCATTGCCGCGTGGGCCGATGCCGGCGCTCCTTCTGGCGACTTGGCAAAGGCTCCTATGCCGCCCGCGGCTCCGCAAGGTTTGACCGAAGCGAACGCGACATGGGATATGGGCGTTTCGTACACGCCCAACGATAAAATTGCTGACGATTATCGGTGCTTCCTCGTCGACCCGGATACCGCGACGGATGCATTTATCACCGGTTATGAAGTCGTTCCCGGGGACGCTCGCGTCGTGCATCACGTGATTGCCTTTACGCTCGATTCCGCAGCTGCGCAGGCCGAAGCCGAAGCGTTGGATGCCAAAGATGCCACGCCGGGATATGAATGTTTCGGCGGTGCTGGTGTGGCCGGTCAATTCACCGTTGGGTGGGCGCCTGGAGGTGGTCCGACGCGATTCCCCGCCGATACTGGATTGCGCGTTCCCGGCGGTCGTAAGCTGGTGATGCAAATTCACTACAATCTTGCCGGTGGCGCGTTCCCCGACCAAACGAAAATCAAAATTAACCTCGCGCCGACTGTTAAAAAAGAAGCCTTGATTTCAAAAATTTCGGCCACTGGCATCAGCATTCCGCCCGGACAAGCGCTCTTCGAAGTATCGAACGAAATGCCCGTTCCGGCAAAAGCAGGAGCCGTCACGATTTGGGGCGTCGCTCCCCATATGCACGGAGCCGGAAAAACCATGAAAATCACGTCGCAAACCAATGGGCAAACCCAATGCTTGGTCGATGTGGGCAATTGGGATTTCCATTGGCAATCCTTCAACATGTACGAAACTCCGTTGACCGTCAACGGCGGCGATCAAATCAAAATCACGTGCGGCTATGATACCTTGGGGCGAAGTATCGTGACGACGGGCGGGGAAAGCACCGAAGACGAAATGTGCATTGGGTTCTTCTACGTGACCCTTTGACGTTTGGTACTCGCGCTGCCTGACAAACCCCACCAACAAATTCATCCCTTCGCACAAAAAATATGCTATTTGCGGAGGCGATGACGTCTCCGGACCAGCAAACATCGGTGCCCAATCGTTCAGCAAACGTGCCGCGTTGGCGTCGTGCCGTACGCCCAATCGGCAGCGTGCTTGCGGGACTCGTGGTGCTCGCGCTGATTTGGGCCACGGCGCAAGTTTTATTGCGGCGGCCCAACCCTGCATTGCTTTTCACGGAAGCGGATCTGCCTAAAATGCCTGCGGCCCATGAAAATGGGTGGGAGGTATTGAGGATCGAAATGCACGCAACTCGGGACCCTCAGCGTCCCGACAAAGAAATAGCCGAAATTTGCGACGGAAAAGCGACATTCGAAGATCGCTGGGCCCGAGCAGAAGCGCGAGCGCAAAAGCTTTCCGATGTTGCACATGACGAACAAACGAAGAAATGGATTGCTGTTGCAGATACGGCTGCGGAGCGGCCGAAATTCGCGGATGCCTGTTCTATTTCATTTAATCCGGATTGTCCGTCTCCATTGCAACTGCTTGCGCTCCATCAATTGCAAGAAGCAGTCGTCTTGTTTGACGCCATGGGCAGCCGATGGGAGGGAGCATTCGCGCGAACGGCAAAAATGATGCGTGCTGATATTGACTATTTGCCCTCGGCTCGTTCAACGTTGAGTCAAGCGATTGCGCGAGCACAACCCCACCGAACGATGAAACTCGTGGAAGTTTTGTTGGACGGGGCAGCGCAGGAAAAAAAGCAAAATCGTGGTCCCGAAACGGCTCGGCTTGCTCAATTTGCTCGCGATATCGATGCGCTTTTGAAAAACGTTCACGAGGAAGATTTGTCACCACAACGCGCGATCGTTGCTGAATATCTATTTTCCGCTTTTACGATCGAGCACCTCACGGATTCGCCCCAGGGTCGACCCGCGAAAGGCACTTCCATTTTTTATGATCCGGGCCATACGCTCGAAATGCTCAATGAGCGATTCGAACAATACATAGTTTTTGCCCGCAATGGAAATGCCGGGGAAGCCCCCAATTTTTTGCGTAGTCGATTGTGGTTCTTACGGAATCCCCTCGGGCACTTGGCGCTCGACGGGTTGCGTTTTCCGCTCGAAAATCACCTACTGGCGCTCAACAAGGATCGCGCTTTGTTCATGAAAGACAACGAAGCATTACGCAAGCGATTGGCAACGCTGATGAATCAGCAGTGAAAGGTCATTTCACGTCGTCTTTTTTGCGAGTCATTGTGGTGCAAGATCGTTTATGTCGACGTGACATGTCGGCCCGTGGTGGTGTGACATGATCCAATACAAAAAATTGCTTGAATAACGATTGTATATACGTCAAAATGTTGCTCGGCGTGCCGGTTGGGCAATGGATCCGCCAGGCGCAGTTTGCTTCTGGGTTTGTCTCGAATTACTGGAGAAGAGAATGAAACGAACGCTCGTGGCTTCGGTGCTCGGTTCGCTCGTATGCGTTGTAATGCTTGCGGGTTGTGAGGACGAAGATCTCAACAATAACGCGGGGCAGGGTGGGTCGGGCTTGCTGGGAACTTCCAGCTCGTCCGGCACCGCAGGAGACGGCGGCAGTGGCGGGGCTGTTCTGGCCAAGTCGTACGTGCGTATTCATTACCGATTGCAGGACGGCAGTGATCCCAAGGTATGGGGCGTGCATTTTTGGGGTGCGGGTTCGACGTCGCCTACTTGGGGTTCGCCACAAATGTTCGACAAGACGGATGTTTTTGGTGCCTACACGGATGTTCTCGTGAGCGCGGTCGATGAATGGCTCGGCGTGCTTCCCGTGCAATGCAGCAATGGTGATTGCAAAAAAGACGTGGAAACGAGCGTACGTTTTGCTGATTTGACGGTCAATGCAATGGACTCGAGTATCGCGGAATGTTGGATCACGCAAGGGCAATCCGTTTCGACGACGCCTCCCGAAGCCTCGGGACCGGCCTACAGGATTTCGCGCCCGAAAGATTTCATTGATATGGGCGATGGTAGCGTACGGATGATGTTCCGCGTGGCGCCGGGTTCCACGGGATTCGTCGACTATGGAATGGCGCCGGAAATGCTCACCCAGAAAGTTTCGTGGACGACGACGGACGACATCAACAAAAATGGCCTTATGATTTCTGGTTTGTCTACGGGAACGCCAGTATATTATCGCATTTCTACGGCGGTGGACGTGAAGGGACAAAAGCTCACGGATCAATCCGCGGTGCTTGATTTGAAGCCCATTGCGTATTCAATCGTGAAGGATGCGGCGGATTGGGCGTCGTGGGGCGCAAACGAAATCATGTACCAGCTTCTGGTGCGTACGTTCGCCGATGGCGGAGCGACGAAAGCGGTCGCGGATTCGAGCAAAGAAAGCGGCATTGACGAAACGAAGATGGACGGCGTCGGAGATCTGGTGGGTTTGCGAAAATCCTTGCCCTATTTGAAGGATCTCGGTGCCGATGCCATTTGGATGACGCCGGTTTTCAAGTCCAAGAGTTATCACGGATACGACACGACCGATTTCTACGATATTGATCCTTCCGCGGGGACCACCAAAGATTTCGTCGATCTGACGGATGCGGCGCATGCCGTGGGCATCAAAATCATTCTGGACCTCGTACAAAATCACGTCGGCGATGTCAATCCGTGGTTCGTCGCCGGATCGGATCCGAAAAGCCCCGATTACACCAAGTACCACGATTGGTTTGTCTGGTCCGATTCCTACACCAACATGCTCGCAGACAAACATCCGTGGGATGCTTCTGGCTTGATATGGGCCTGCAAAAATTACCAGTGTTACCACCAGATCTTCAGCACATCGATGCCCGAACTGAATTACCGCAATCCCGAAGTTCGTGCCGAGATGAAGAAGATTGCCAACCACTGGGTTGGTCTTGGCGCTGATGGATATCGTCTCGACGCGTCGAAACACATCGACCAATTCGACGACAACAATTCGATTGTCGTCGGCAAACATGGCACGCACGTATGGTGGAAAGAATTCAATTCGTACGTCAAGAAAACCATTGTGCGTCCCATGGGATTGCCCAAAGTCATTTTGGCAGGAGAAAATCGGTGGGATGATCCGGCAGCCTCGAACAATATGCTTCCGTACGGCGGCGAAATGGACTCGCAATTCGATTTCCCGTTCCGAAGCATCATTGGAGCGTTTATTGGAGGTCAAACGGGTGCGAGCGCCGATTTCGTGGGGTATACGAAAAAACTCCAAGTAGACCTTGCGACTGCGGGCAATGGGGGCAACGTGAATCACTTCTTCGAGCGATTCCTTTCGAACCACGACCTCGAACGTCCCGCTACGCAATTCGCATCAGCAGGAGAGGCCCTCGATGCCAAATTGAAGCAAGCGGCGACCATCGTCTTTACGATGCCCGGCATGCCCGTCATTTATTATGGCGAGGAGTTTGGCAAGTTGGGCAAGCGCGACAAATATACCGGAATGGAATCGTGGAATCATGACGAATTCATTCGCGAACCCATGAGCTGGTTTCAGAACAATGTCTTTGCCGGCGACAAGATGACGAGTTGGAACATCGATTTCGTCAAGACAAACGACGCCAATGTTGCTTTGAACCTTGGCGTGGGTATGACCGTTGGAGCCAATCCGGATTATCCATTCATCAAGTTCATGGCGGCAACCGAACCGGCTTCGTGGGCGGCGCAAAAAGACGTTCCGGCAAGTCTTCTGCAACATTACAAGAAACTCGTCAGCGTTCGCAAAAAGCACTCGGCGCTCACCGACCTGACGTCGACGCTTACCGTCGTTGCCGACACCGCCGACACGTACCAGTACACCCTCGACGATGGTAAAGAAAAACTTACGGTCGTCCTGAACCGTAAGTCGTCAGGGTCGGCGTACACCGCGGCATTGCCGTCGACGGATCAGCTTTTGGGTGAACAGGGCACGTCGTTCATGATCCCGGCGTATGGAGCGATTGTCTTGACAATCAATTGATGCTCAAACGAATTCGCATCACGCCTTTGGCTCCAAGCTTTCGGTGTGACGCGGGTTTGTCGTCGCCCTGCCCAGAAATCCACAGGCACCCCAGAGACCTGATCAGTTTGACTCCAAGCCTGGATTTGCACGCTCGCTTCGCACGTGTGGGACACGCGCTGCGCGAGGCCAGTCCCGATGGGGGGCTCGCAGGCGGCTCTTTAAGTCTTTTGGGCAAAGCCCAAAAGACGAGCCGGCTGCTCCGCCCCCATACCCCCATACCCCCCGAAATTTGCCAGTTTGCAAACTGAACGGCGCGCTAGCCTTGAGACGTCGACGTTGTCAAGCGCC
>JANORL010001111.1:0-6573 GCA_031415295.1 Polyangiaceae bacterium
TTCCGGCTCCCCCCTCTCCACGTAGCGCTGTAGGCGCGAAGTTGGAGAGGGGGGCCGGGGGGGGGAGGTGCGTGAGGGCACAGAGCTGAGACACCGCGCTCATTCTATCTTTACGCCTATGGGGCTACGCCCCCCATACCCCAGAGATCGTTGTGATCCGCTTTCATCTCTGGTGGGTGAGGCGAAGCCTCGTGGGGACTCTCCACGTAGCGCCGTAGGCGCGAAGTTGGATAGGGGGTTGGGGGGTGAGGTGCATAAGGGCACAGAGCTGAGACACCGCACCCATTCTACCTTAACGCCTATGGGGGCCGGGGGTGAGGCGCGAAGTGCGGGCAAATCCTGATAGACACCCTCTTAGAAAAATTTCACGGCGCACGCTCAGTTTTGTGATACGCCCTGTTTCGACAACCATGCCGACACTACTCGTTCATCCCGACGTTGCCGCACATCTTTCCGAACTCGATGTATCGATTCGCGATTTCGTGGACCAGAAAGTGTCTTGGTCGAAGATGCAATTGGCCATGCATGGACGAGTATCCCGCGTCAAAGGGACTCGCACGCAAGCTTGGCGCAGAACGCCGGTACGCGGAAATCAGTATTATCTTTGGTGGGCACCAGCGGTCGAAGTCGGCGCCTCCGAACCCAAACTTGGACCGGCCATTGCGGTGCGAGATCTCCGCCACCACGATGATCTCACACCTCCGGCGCCCGCAACGCATTCAGCTTATGAAATCGTGCATCCGGGCGATATCGATCCGCGCACTCGTCTTCAAGCATTGGTGGCTAAACCTGCTTCATCGACTGGCATTTCGGCAACAATCGTACGTGGCCAGCCAGGGACGGGCAAAACGCTTTCCTTGCTGTATGCCGCGCGAGGCATGGCCGCGTCCAAACGCGTTCTGTACATCACGTACACCCATCAACTTGCTGAAGATGCACTGCTTTTTTCTAAAACGGTGGGCATGGGCGATAATTTCGTCGTGATGACGCTTTCCTCGTTGATTGCAGCGATATTGTCTGATCCTCCTGATGCAAAAATTGAAAATCCGGACGCAATGGCTCGTGGGTTCGAGAGCATGATTCGAGGTCTGGACAGTTCGGTGGTGGGTGCATGGGCCACCAAAGGTGTGGCGTTATGGGCTGAAGCACGGGCAAATATCATCGGAATGGCCTTGCCATTTGCGTGGAAGCGCGGACCTCTTACCATTCCAGCGTGCGATTTGCTAGATTTGCCCCTGTATTGCGAGATGAGCGGATTGGATCGTGAACCGGCAGAAAAGGCACGTCACCTTGCGGATCTTGCGCGGAAACGTGGTTTGCTTTCGGATCAAACACGTGCCCGCGCGGCTCTTGAAATGCTCATCAAAGGGAGCGCGGGCCGATTGGTCGTGGAGGGAGTTCAGTCCGTGATGCTCGATGAAGCACAGGATCTCACACCGGTCGAATTCGCGTTGTTGCTCGAAATGACGAGGCATGTTGGGAAGAGTCATGAAGCGGTGCATTTCCTTGCCGCAGGTGACGAATCGCAAACGGTGCATCCAAGCGGCTTTGAATGGGGAATTGCAAAAGATTTGATCCGCGAACGACTCGGGCGTGAACCCAAAGAGATTGGTCTGGGTCAGATGATGCGCAATCCGGGGGTGATCCACACGATCATCAAAAATACGAGTTCTCTCTATAAAAACCTGCCCAAGAGTTTTCGACCAAGTGGAGGGATGGCGGATGATTCGCCGCCCGTTCAAGATGTTGGCCAGGTTTTTCGGTGTTTACTTCCCAAAGGTGGCCGTGAAGCATTGCTCGACACTTTGGTCGCTCTGCCCGGTCGCGCTCTGGTTCAATTGGAAAAGGCCGCTCAGGATACGAGACAGCCTGCTGCGACCAAAGCGTCGGGTAAAACGAAAAACGATCCGTGGGCGTCGGTGACATTTACTCCGGCAGAGATCAAAGGTCTCGAACGTAGAATCGTGGTCGTGACCGGACTTGACGAAGCGCTCGGAACGATTCAGCGCCTCACGCAATGCGAAGTGCAGGAACGTCGTTCCTTGGAGAGCCTCGAAGCGCGATATCTCATCGACGGCATACGCGTCGCGCTCAGTCGTGCAACGGATACACTCATTGTCGTCGAACAAGATTCTGCGCCGACTGCATCGCCTGCATTGACCAAGGATCTCATGCCTCGAGCAGAATCCATTCAATGGGACGAATTATTGGTTCTTCTGGAAAAAGATGATTTGTCCGATGAAGAGCGAGCGTATGTTTTCCTTGCGGAAGCTCGAGAATTTGCACAAAGAGACGACACAGGCCGAGCGCTCGAAAGACTCGAGCGAGCCGAAGCCGTCACGCGAGATCTCACCGACGAAACGTTATCGGGTATGCTGCGTGAACTTCGACGACATCTCGAGAAAAAGGCCGGGTTGCGAATCGTCGTCGCTCCGTCGGGCGGCGATTTCGACGACCTTCAAGAAGCCATCGACAAGGCACCGGAAGGCGCAACGCTTTACATTCGTCCGGGAACCTATGTCGGACCGTTCATGATTGAAAAGAACCTGAAAATGGTGGCCGACGGTCCGCAGCAAGAGGTGGTCCTCGATGGTGACCGGGCTGCGGTGCTCGTCAAAAATGGCCACGTGACGCTCGACGGATTAGCCATTGCTCTACACCGAATGGAAGGACAACCGAAATCCGCCAGTACTTTGGTCAAGCAAGTGGGCCGCAGGTGGACAGACTCGCTGGGGTGGGGGAAGACAGGCGCCATGATGAAGGAACTCGGAGCCTTGTTGGACGGGGAAGCGGTATGCGTCGGTGTTGGTATCGTGAAAGGCAAGCTGGAGATGCGTGGTTGTGAGGTTCGTGGCGCGCATAGCGCCTGCATCGTCACCATCGCGTCGCTGGCGCATGTGATGGACTGCTCGTTACACCTCAGCAAGACGGGCATTTCGATCGGAACGAACAGCACGGTGACCATTGAACGAACGACTGTGCACGACGTTCACCACGGCATTGACACTTTGGGCAATGTTCGACTCGTGGTTCGCGACAGCACTTTCCGCGACATAGTAGAGAATGGGATATCGCTGGCCACTGGAACGGAAGCCTTGATTGAACGCAATACGTTGCATGCGCATCAATTCGGGATGGCGGTGCATGTAGGCGTTGAAGTGCTGGTTCGGAAGAATCGATTTCAAGGCTGTTATGGGGGTATCAAGGTGTATGAAGGTGGGGGTGGCGTCTATGAGGAAAACGAAATTCTCCAGAGTGTACATGTTGGATTCTGGGGAGCGGCCGATTGTGATCCGACGCTTCGAAACAATCGCATTCGGGACGGGGGCATGTACGGGATATTTCTCGACGGCAAGGCTCGAGGGCGATATGAAGAAAATCAAATCGTTGGGAATGGGGACACGGCTTTTATGTTTTACGGCGAAAACCAGGTCGTCGTGCGTAATTCGCTCATTCAGGGCAATGCCAAGACGAACCCGAGCGTATTCGTGGGTGGCGGCACGGTAGGGATATTCGAGTTGAATGAGATAAGTGGTACGCAGGGTAACGGCGTTGCGCTGGTCGTGGATGCTGGGGAGGGGTTTGTCGTACGAAAGAATCGGATACACCACCATCCCCGGCAAGGGTTGTCGATTCGCGGTAAGGGGTGTCTTTTTGAAGAAAATGAGATTCATGACGTAGTGAATGTGGGAGTCATGGTGGAAAACAGCGGTAGCCCGATCATGTCGCGTAATCAAATTCATCACAATGGTTTCGGCATCATCATTCACGAAGGAAGTTCCGGCGTTTTTGAGGACAACGAGATTCATTCAATCAAAGATACCGGTGTTCTTCTCAAGGAAACGACGCCGATCTTTCGCCGAAATCGTATTCACCATTGTGTTCACATCGGGGCCGCGATCGAGGGGCCATCGGAGGCTCTGTTCGAGCAGAATGAAATTGGAGAATGTGGTAACGCGGCGAATGATGGAAACGTGAAGATCGTGAAGGCCAATCCTGTATTTCGAGGCAACACCATCCGTGGCGGTTCGAATGGTATGGCCTTTCTGGAGAATTCGCAAGGCACCGCCGATGGGAATGATATCTCATCTCCTTCGAGAATAGGCATCTTCGTCACGGAAAATTCAAAACCGACGCTCCGTGGGAATCGAATACATGGTTCCAAAACGCATGGCGTCGTCATCGAAAATGGTGACGGTACGATTGAAAATAACGAGATCTTCAAAAATCAAGGCACGGGGCTACGGGTCGAGTCCAATGACGCGATGATTCGAGACAATCGAATTCATGGCAACATGGCCGGCGGCATTGCTGTATTGTCCAAAAAAGGAACGTTCGAGCGTAATCAGATCCTCTACAATCAGCCTTGGGGATTCTTGGCGGCGCAAGGATCCAACCCAAATGTGCAGGAAAACCTCGTCCAGGGATCTGCCATTGGCCTGATCATTGGCCGAAAAACAGGCGGAACGTACGTCAAGAATGACCTTCGTGGCAACATGCAAATAGGACTGCTGGTCGATCCGAATTCGGCCCCCAACCAATGTGATGACAATGCATTGGATGACGCTCTGGTACGAGGTCCGACGGACAAGTATCATTCGACAGGACCGTCACCTGCGGGTCAAGGAAAGAAAAAAGGTAAAGGCAAGTGATGCGCACGATGAGCTCGAAGACGGCACGTAGAATCGCGCCGGTCGACGTCCGTTTCATCAAGCGCATGGACGACTGCTCGGCTCGGTGACGACAGGACTCGCGAACAACGTGACGCTGCGCGCGACGCAACATGCGTGGGCCGAAGATACTGAAAAAACGCTCGGTTTGGCGCAGGCGTTTGTCCGCGGAAAGATTCGAAATCAACGCGTGTTCTTGCGAAGGCACGGAATGCTGGACGAAAACACGGCGAACGAGTGGGAGTCACTCGGACGAACCCTGGAGCGAGCCACGACAGCGGATGTTGTGCGTGGCGTGGAAGGACGCGCGGCGCGTTTGTATTTCGATGGCTTTACAAGGCTCATGCGCGATCGAGGAGGCGACGCGTTCGAGATGGACGGGCGTAATCGACGACCGCCGCGGGATCCGGTAAATGCAATGCTTTCATTTGGTTACGCGATCTTAACGCGCGAGTGTGCCGAGGTGCTTCGGCGCGTAGGTTTCGATCCGATGCGTGGTTTTTTGCATGGGATGGGATGGGGACGACCGGCGTTGGCGCTCGATTTGGTGGAGGAATTTCGCGTGCTTGTGGTGGACTCGACGGTGCTGCGGCTTGTGGCAGAAAAACGCGTGACAGCCGAGGATTTCCATCGGGAATTACAAGGGGTGACGTTGAAGCCTGCGGGGCGTCGAGCGTTTTTGCAAGCGTTGGATCAGCGTCGCGAGGACGAGATTACGCATCCGATTTTCGGGTACCGCGTGACGTATCGACGGGCGATCGAGTTGCAAGCGCGGGTGTTGGCGCGGGTTCTGGAGGGGGAAACCGAGCGGTACGTGTCGCTGACGACGCGTTGAAAACACGCAAGCAGGAACGAGGAGGGGTGATGGTGAGGCGGTATTTGGTTTCGTACGACATCGCGGATCCGGAGCGATTGCGGCGAGTGCACGGGGTGGTGAAGACCGTGGCGCAACGTGTGCAATATTCGGTGTACGAGGCGCTCTTGACGGAGAAAGAATTGGTGTTGCTGGAGAAACGGATCGTGGATGAGATGAACCAGAAGGAGGATCAGGTGTTGTTTATCGATCTTGGAGCAGGCGATCGCGAGGCGTTGCCGCAAGTCAAGACGTTTGGGATGCCGTGGCGTTTGGTGCAGCGCGGTTCGATCGTGGTGTAGCGGGCGGAGATAAATCGCTCCGGACGAATTAAATGGTTGAATTCGTCGGGTAAACGCGACAAGATGGCTGCGTGTTGCGGATTTCGCTGGACAAACGGCTGAGCGCCCATGGCGAGTTTGGGGTCGAGCGTCTGTCTAGTCAAACCGCAGGCGCGGTCCTTGACAAGTGGGAACAAATCATGGGGGCGTTGGTCGTCGCGGAGGTCGCGGGCCGACGCCTTGGCCATGGTTGGTGGCGAGCACGGGTCGTACGGGGTTGTCAAGTCGGGTTTTTTGCGGAAACGATTCGGTGTTGTGGCTGGAGATGTTCTGGACGTGGCCGTGAGGTCGATGCGAGCGGGTTGGTTGTAATACAAAGCCGGGGGCTGCTCGCGGGAGGGAAAGCGACTAGGATTTGTGGGTGGAGTGGAGGTCGAGCGCGAAGCGGGTTCCGTCTGGGTTGTCGATTTGCAAGGTCCCGCGCCCCGCCGCTCGCAGGAGGCTCGAAAGAGCGAACGAGTTCGATACGTTGCGAGCGGGCACCGCGATAAGCACATTCACCAAAACAAGAATTGAGACGCCACACGGGCGACATTGGGCGGCGCATGCTGATATGTTACCAACCGCGATAAGCACATTCACCAAAACAAGAATTGAGACTTCTCGACGGCGTACGCTCGCCCGGAACGAATACGGCAACCGCGATAAGCACATTCACCAAAACAAGAATTGAGACCACTTGCTCGCCGGTCGTCTGTTCTTTCGGCGC
>JANORL010001112.1:0-6130 GCA_031415295.1 Polyangiaceae bacterium
GGACATTGTCCCTTGCGCGGGTCAAGGGGCGCGCAGCCCCTTGATTGGCTACGTCGCGTCGCGTCCGATCACATCAGCGATCGTGGCGATGTTCTGTTCACGCAGTCGTGCCGCGAGCCCATCGTGCACGCGACGCGCGAACAGCGGTCCGTCGTATACGAACGCTGTGTACGCCTGAACGAGCGTTGCGCCTGCAGCGATCCGTTCCCAAGCATCCTCGGGCGTTTCGATGCCGCCTGCCGCTACCAGCACGAGTTTGTCCCCGACGCGCGCTCGTAGTCGACGCAGCACTTCCAACGCGCGTGCGTGTAGTGGACGCCCAGACAAACCACCCGCGCCGATCGCGGAAACCTGCGCATGATCCGTGGACAAACCAGATCGACTGATCGTCGTGTTCGTCGCGATGATCCCATCGAGCCCTCGTTCGATCGCCATCGTCGCGATCGCGTCGACGTCTGCATCCGCCAAGTCCGGGGCAATCTTCACAAGCAACGGAACGTGACGAGTTTTCGACACGCGATCGAGCGTTTCACGCACCGCGGAAAGAAGTGGCCCGAGTCGCTCGACGGACTGTAAATCTCGTAGCCCTGGCGTGTTCGGACTGCTCACGTTCACCACCATGTAATCCGCGTAGGCAGCGAGTCGTTCAGCGCTCGAAACGTAGTCCTGCACCGCAAGTTCGTCTGGAACAACTTTCGTTTTTCCGATGTTCACACCGACGATCACGCTGTCTGGTTCACGTCCTTCTTGGCGACGTTTGGCCAGACGCACAGCAGCGGCGCGCGAGCCTTCGTTGTTGAATCCCATGCGATTGACGAGTGCTCGATCCGCTTCGAGACGAAAAAGTCGTGGCTTCGGGTTTCCCGCTTGCGCTTCACCCGTCACGGTGCCGACTTCGACAAACCCAAATCCCAGAGCTCCAAGAGCTTCGAATCCACAGGCGTTTTTGTCGAATCCCGCTGCGAGACCCAGCGGAGCGGGAACATCGAGGTCCCAGACGCGTAAGCGTAATGCGGCATCGGTGTTGCAAAAAATCTTTCGAGCAACGAACCGCGCGCCCGGAAGCGCCATGACGAAACGCAGCAGGGCAAACCCCAGGTGATGAGCCGTTTCCGCTGGCAGACGTCGAAGCAATACGCGAAACAGAATTCGATACATAACGATGGCCGAACGAGCCTTGGAGGGTGTCTATCAGGTGTTGCGAGCGTAACGAAGCTTGGGGGGGCGGCGGAAGCGTACATCGATCGTACGCTGAGCAAGCCCGACCGACGATTCGTTATGCGCAGCAACCTGATTAACACCCTCTTACGACGCTTTGCGTTGAGTCAAGTGTTGCCCGATGTGGCACAAAAATGACGATGCGAAACGATGGTCGAAGTTATCGATGTGGTGTTGTTTCGAGCAGCGGCGAGGACGAGTTTCGTTGTTTGGTCCTCTTTGGGAAGGCGAACCTCACATGTCTGAAAAAAGTTCCGCGCCCCGACGATCGTCATTGTTGGCATTATCGTCAGCCGCGCGATTCGTCTTTGGGTTTCTTTTGGTTGCGGTGGCATCTACGATTACGATGGCCATCGCTGTTCTACTGTTGCCGTGGCGTATTTTGCGCATCAAACTTTGTAATTATTATGGGAAAATCATTGGTTATTCCATTGTGAAAATCGCCGGCGTCAATCTGGTGGTACGGAACATGGACCGCATCAATCAAGCGCACCCGGCCATTTATGTTGCCAATCATGCCTCGACGCTCGATGCGTTCTTATCGATTTGGATGTGCCCGATTGGTGGATCGGGCGTCATGAAGAAACAAGTCTACAAGATCCCGTTTTTCGGTCAGCTTTACATGCTTTCCGGACATTTGGCGCTCAATCGTGAAGACAAGAGCAAAGCGATTGCGGGAATAGAAGACATCGTGGATGTTGTAAAAAGACATCGCATTTCCATATGGATCATGCCCGAAGGGACGCGAAGTCGCGACGGGCGTCTTTTGCCGTTCAAGCTTGGGTTTGTTCACATGGCAATCGGCACCGGACTGCCCATCGTGCCCGTCGTCATTCACGGGGCACACAAGACTTGGGTCAAAGGGACGAACTACGTCGAGCCCACGGCTATTGAAATCGACGTGCTCGAACCGGTTCCGACGACGAATTGGCGCGCTGAAACTGCGCGGCAACACGCGCAAGATATTCACCAAATTTTCGTCGATCATCTGCGTGAAGACCAAAAGCCGCTTGCGCCAGCGCCGGTTCTGGCAGACAAAGCGGCTTGAGGTGCCGGAACGTGTTTGCCATTTTTGCCAAGCGGCTCGTGACGTGTGATCCCGCATCGTCCAGTGCAACCAATCCTCTTGGCGTCATTGAGCATGGCGGGATCGTCATCAATGGCGAACGTATTGCCCACGTTGGTCCACGTGCTGAAATATTGGCGCTTTTCCCGAATATTGAAATATCGGCGGACCTCGACCAGAACGATATCGAAACGCCTTCCGTCGTGACCCCAGGACTCGTCGATGCGCATACGCACGCGCCGTGGGTGGGGTCGCGCGATGCCGAGTACGCGTTGCGAATGAGCGGTGCTGGATATGAAGAAATCGCGGCGGCGGGTGGTGGCATCGTTTCCAGCATGCGGGCGATTCGGGCTGCAAGCGTCACGCATATCGAAAAAACGCTTCTGGCACGTGTCAGGCGCATGATGTCGTTGGGCGTCACGACGGTCGAATGCAAAAGCGGTTATGGTTTGGACCTCGAATCGGAACGTAAGCAACTCGATGCCGTTCGTGATGCTTCCGTTTGTCCAAATGTACCGTGGCTTGTCCCGACGTACCTCGCTTTGCATGCGGTACCTCCAGAGGCCCGATCCGATCGCGCAGCGTATGTACGTCACGTCGAATCCGTTTGTGTTCCAACGATGGCCGCGGAAGGTCTGGCGCGATTCGTGGATGTGTACGTGGATCGATCGGCGTTTTCTGTGGATGAAGCGCGACCGGTTTTGCGTCGTGCGCGCGACGCAGGTCTTGGCGTGCGTCTTCACGTGGGGCAGTTCGCGGACGTAGGTGGTGCCGAGCTAGCCGCGGAATTCGAGGCGGCATCGGTTGATCACGTCGAACACGTCGGAGCTGCTGGTATCGAAGCGTTGGCGCGGGCGTCTGTGCACGCCGTCTTGTTGCCCACGGCGAGTCTCACGCTGGGACAAACACCGCCTCCCGTAGACTCGTTTCGTCGTGCTGGTATATCGCTCGTCGTCGCGAGTGACGCGAATCCGGGAACTGCGCCGAGCGAAAGTTTGCCGCTTGCTATGGCGCTTGCTGTACGGACCTATGGTTTGTCCGTTGCGGAAGCCATTCTGGGTGTCACGTCAAGCGCAGCGGCAAGTTTGGGTCTAGCGGCAGAATGTGGAATGCTCCGCAAAGGACTACGCGCCGATATCGTGCTTTGGGATTTGCCTCACGAAAATGCACTTGTTTTGCCTTGGGGCGTGTCTCGGACGAATGCCGTGTATCGAAACGGCTCGAGAATGACTTTGGGTTGAGTACGGGTTCACATTTGTGTATCGTGCTTTATCATGACGACTGAGAATGCACCTCCCGACGGCCCACCGCCCGGAGGACCGCCGTGGATCGATGCTGAGCTGCAACAGCGAGTCCCATGGCGTGATGGTGACGTCATCTGCTCGGTGCCTGCCAAAAGCGGTACGACGTGGACGATGAACATCGTGCACCAATTACGTAGCGGCGGTGATCCTGATTTCAAGGATGTTTACATCGAGGTTCCGTGGCTCGAATTTGTGGAATCTCCAGCAGACTCAGTTGAACGACGATTGGAGCGTTTTCGAACGATGACCACATCGCGAAGGCGGGTGTTCAAGACGCATGCAGCTCCGCCAACGATTCCATACGTCGAGCCTGGACCGAACGTTCCGGATGTCAAATATATCGTGGTGATTCGTAATCCCGAAGAATCGCTCGTATCGCTGAAGCCGTTCATCGAGGGACACAGCCAAGCGTTTTTCGACCATTGGAACTTTCCCAAAGGCGACATGACGCGTGAAACCTTTGGCCAATTTTACCGTGAAGTACTGGCGAACATGCCGATTGCCGACATGTTTTTCGGCTTTCTTGCCAATTGGTGGCCATTGCGCCACAAACCGAACGTACGTCTGTTTCATTTTTCGGAACTAAAACACGAGCCAGAACGAGTCATCCCCGCAATCGCCGATTTTCTGAATTTTTCGCCGACGAAGGAACAATGGCCGAATATTCTCGAATATTGTTCTTTCAACTGGATGAAAAAGCACCAGGACAAGTTCGAATTGCAGCATCTTCTTGGCTTTCCGATGCTCGAGAGCGGCACGATGGTGCGTAAAGGCGCCGTCGGGGCCGCGAATGATGATGGAATGACCGAAGAAATCTCCCGAGAATTCCGAGCACGCGGCGCCGAGATCATCAAAGATCCGAGGTTGCTCGATTGGTTTTACCACGGCGGACCTCGGCCAGAAGACTGACACTTCCGCAACAATCCGCTGCAAATTTGTCGAAACTCGAGCGACAATGGGACTCGAGTTTGATATGCTCGGGCCATGTCGCGCTTTCTGCAGCTCGGGCCCATCGAAGCATTTCCCCCCGGCGGTCATACCGCCAAGATCGAAAAGCACCAGCTTGCGGTGTTACGCACGGACCAAGGCGACGTGCATGTCGTCGATAATCGTTGTCCACACGAGGGGTATCCTCTTGCTCAGGGAAAACTCGACGGATGCGTTCTGACATGCGCGTGGCACAATTGGAAATTCGATGTTCGTGATGGTCACGCGACCTTTGGTGGAGAAGGTGTGCGGGTTTTTCCGTGCCGCGTTCGTGACGGGGTGCTCGAAGTGGATCTCACCGAACCGGACCCGGAAAAGCTCAGGGCGGGATATTTGAAAAGCTTGCGCGAGGGCTTGTTCAAGTACGACAACGGCCGCGTTTTTCGCGATGGAATACGCTTGCTTCAGTCTGGTTTGTCGCCAAGAGGTCTTTTACTCGAAGCCATGCGTTACGATGCGATTCACGCCGAATACGGTACGACGCACGTGTTGCCTATGGCTGCCGATGCATGCCGGCAATTCGAGAGTTTTTCCGAGCTCGAGGTCATGCATCCCATCGGCAACGTTCTCGATTTGTGTGGAGAGTCGAATGTGCGTATGCCGCGTCGTTCCGTTCCCGATCCAGCAATGAATGGCACCCGTGACGAAGTTTTGCGCGCCATCGAATCCGAAGATTTATCGCGTGCAGAAGCAATCGTGCGCGGAGCGATATTGTCCGGAACGCCGCTCTCGGAAGTCGATGCATGGATTTACGATGCATGTGCCGACCATTTCTTGGATTTTGGCCATCCGCTGATTTACATCGTGAAAGCGCAAGAGTTTTTCGCGGAAATACCAAACGTTGATCGTGAAACCTTGGCTGATATCTACGGCGCAATGACGTATTCCATTGGTGTAGGTACGCGCGAGGATACTCTTCCGTACATGCGTTCGTATTTCCGTCGCTTCGAGTCTGTGGAAAACGAATTGTCGTCCCTTTTTGACAAACAGCTCCTGGATGCACCTTTTGACGTCGAGCGGTTTCGGCTTGCGGTCTTGGAAGGTTCGACACAAGAAGCGTGCGACGCCTTGTTTTCTGCGCTGCGCGCCGGGGTTTCAACGGAACGTATTGCAATCGCACTCGTCGGTGCCGCAGCGGAGCGATTGTTCCGATTCGATTTGGACATCGAGCGGAGCTTAGGCGTGGCGGAAAATTGGCTTTGGGCGACGCATCGTTTCACCTTTGCGAGTGCCGTGCGTAATGCTGTGCTTCGGCATAAAACGCCAAAGTCGTTGCGTTTGCTCGTCCAAACCTTGGCGTTTACGCATTCGGGGCGAAAAATGGATATGCCCGTCGATCGTCGAGGCAATTTCACCGGCGAACCAGCGTCAGCAGAGGATATCGTTCAGTCTTTCGAAACGAAGGATCCGGATCGCGCGGTGCGGCGCATTGTTGGGTACTTGGAATCCCGAGCGCCCATTGCCGACTTGCGACGGGCCCTATTTCTCTATTGCACCCGTGATCCGTTCGTCCGTCCGATCTACGCGGCACATGCCATCAAAGTTGCCGTTGCCG
>JANORL010001113.1:0-1974 GCA_031415295.1 Polyangiaceae bacterium
TTGGTGTGGGACTTCCTCCGAAGGGCAAAGCAAACAAAACCAGCTTTTTTTGTGGACGAGACACACGGTGAAGTTTCGTTTCTCGAGGCGCATGACGTGCGAACGGACGCCGTGCGGCAGGCTCGCGTCGTTGCATGATCGATGCTGCCTTCAGGCACTCCGATGCGTCGAAATTGCGTTGACAGGTTGTTTGCAGAACGGGTATCGTCGTGGTCGCGAGGTGGTCTCCATGCGCGCTGTTCGTCCTTCAATGTGGCAAGCCATTTTCCTCTTGTTAGGGTTCGTTGTTATGGCATTCGCCCCCGGATGCACATGCGACGAAACAAGTCCAGCTCCCAAACAACGGTCCTTCAGCGTTTGCCGACCCCAACATCCGACCGTGCAAAAGCCACCGTCGGCAACGGAAACCTCGATCGCTGGAACCATTCCCACGGCATTCAGCGCCGGCGATCATGGTCAAGGAACCGTATCCGTTCAACTCGCCACGATACCGGCTCGAGGCGTCGCACCCGATTTGATGATATCGGTTGGTAACGATGGTGTCGACGGTTTTCTTGGCGTCGGCGTCTCGTTATCGGGAGCCAGTGTTATCACCAGATGTTCGAGGACCCTGCCTATCGATGAGAAAATCGAAGGCGTACAATACGACGAGCGGGATCTAGAATCGTTGTGTCTCGACGGAAAACGACTTGTCGTTGTTTCACGGACGGAAGTAGAGATTTTTTATCGCCTGCTTATTGATCAAAATGTCAAGGTGATTGGCCATTTCGAGAACCATGCAACATCGTACCTCGAAGCATTCTGGCCTGATGGATCCATGACGCAATATGGCGCAACAGCGGCCACAAGACCCATGGCGACGGAAAACAATCCACGCGCGTGGCTCGCCACCTCCAAGCGTGACGCTCGGGGTATTGGTCTCGAATACGGATATTGTTTCGCCGAGAACGACGACGGGAGCGTTGCTGAATATGCCTTGGATCGTATCGATTACGGTTCCGTCAACGGCAACGATCCCATACGCTCGGTCGCGTTCGTGCACGGCACTCGCGATGATGCTCGATTGACCTATTCACATGGCCTCGAGGTGCAACAATCGTTACGGCTCGATGAAGTGTTGATGTATGGCCCAGGGGAAACGCTCGTCACGCGATATTCGCTTTCATATGCCGCGAGCGAATCAACGGGACGCACGCGATTGGCAGCGCTGAAACAATGCGGCGCGGATGGAGCGTGTCTGGCGCCAACGCGGTTTCATTATGCGAAAATGAAAACGGGCTTTGACCAGGTTGTAACAAACATCGACGCGCCGTTGTCGGACAAAGCCAGCCCGATGTTTTTTGATGTCGATCACGATGGTTTGTCGGACTATGTCGTCGGTGATTCAACGCCATCGTCAACGCCATCGAATCCCATCACGGAATGGCGCATCGCCAAGAATACGGGCAACGGTTTTGCTCCGGAAAAGGTCGCGCTGCTTCAAGCAGGATTGGTCGTGCAAGATCCGGGCGGACCGAGTGATCCGACGCTGTTGCAACCGGAACTCGGGACAGCCATTGATGTCACCGGTGACGCGAACACCGATCTCTTGCTGCACAACGTCGCGAGCGATCGCGCGAATTATTTCGCGTTGGTATTGAAGCCCAATGGCACATTCGCGGAAATCGATACCAACATTCCGCGGCCGTTTCCTTTGGGACCGTCGCCCAAAGGATTGCGAAGTTCCGTTGCGTCGACCCATTTGTTGGACGCGACGGGCGATCAAATGGCGGATCTGGTCGAATGCAACGACCACGGCGATACGCTAGACACGGCACTTTTGCCAACGTGGACATTGCACGTGTGGCAGCTTGGGGGATTCGATCCGAAAGGCGAGTTTATCGAAACGTTATGGGGCATTCCGTGTGGCGTTGAAGTGTTTACCGTTGACGCAAATCGTGATTCGTTAACGGATTTGATTGTACCGGGCTTCTT
>JANORL010001114.1:0-5464 GCA_031415295.1 Polyangiaceae bacterium
GGTACGCTTGCGTCGACGCCATCCAGCAAGGAAACTCATTGCTGCGAGCGCGCCAAACCCTTCCATGCCCGAGCTTTGCACCATTCTGCAGCTACACGACGAATCTTTCTCCACGGATTGACCCGCATTGGCGCCCGCGCCTCCGCCGGCACCGCCTGCGCCGCCAACACCCGCGCCAACGGAATCGCCTCCCATTCCACCCATCCCAGCCGTACCACCCATTCCCCCCGCGCCACTCGTTCCGCCCACACCACCGGTGCCGCCTGTGCCCGTCATGCTCGCGGGCGTGCAATGATCATTGACACCAATGGGCTCGATGACACACGCGTCCGCGCATGGAACGATTTCGACAGTGCCTTCGGGACAACGCACCATCATCGATAAATCATGCACGCAATTCCACAACGAGTATGCATCATTGCATTTGCACGAGCCTCCGACGAGCTGCATGTATTGGCACCACTCCCAATAAATGCCCGGATCGGTATGGTGACCAGCGCCCCCATAATTCAGATTCTTGATGCAGGATCCAGGAGAATCGGGGCAAGGTGGGCTATTGTTGGCAATGTCGTTGGGATCGGGAACCTCTTGGTGTGCGACGAACGTCGTCCGATCCAGCGGCAAACCATATCGCCCTGCAATGGCTTTTGCCAGGTCCGCGCTTTTCTCGTACATCGGCGTTTGAAAATCGTCGACGGCCACATAGCCAACGTGTTCAATGCCCACGCTATGCTGATTGTACCAATAATTGCCCGCATGCCAACCTGTGTAGGATTCCGGGATGAACTGACCCACGCGACTGCCGTCCTTGTCCACGATGTAATGGACCGATTTACACGGATCGTTTTGCAATGTCGCCACACTCGCGTTCCAGCCACCTTCCGTATCGTGGATCGTGATCATCGTGACGCTGTATGGACCGCGATCGGTATCGTATTTCTGGTCCTGCGTTCCATTACACGTCGTCGCGGCAAATTGGGGCGTCTCGAACCAAATAGCCCATGGATATTCGGGCGTACCCAGTGCAGAAAAACCTGGCGTGACAAACGTGAGACCAAGTGGAATTTCTGGGTGCGCAGGCAATTCGATAACCTCGCCATTTCGAGCAGGGATCGTCCCGCCATGACGCAACAGCTTGAACACTTCAGCACGATATTCCTGTCGCTCTTTCGTATGAAGGTGCCCGGAAAGTTCCTCTATCGCGTCCGCCCAAGCATCGAGCTGCTGGGGATCTATTCGTTGTGAATGGGCAAGATCCGCGAGCACACGTGCACCAGCGTCCGTGCCCAAGGCGAAATCGACAATCAGGTCCTGCTGGCTCCTGCCCGAAAGTTCCGCGCCACGTGCGAGAGAATCGAATCGGCCATGACGCAGTTCGAGCACTCCCGCAACCGGGACGGCTTCATCTTCGTGAGCATCGCGTCGATCCGTCAATAAAAGACCTCCTTCGACGTGAGCAATCGCGAACATCAGCTCTGCAGGCACCAAATGCCTTTCCGCGGCAGCTTGAATCATACGGCCGCGAGGTCCCTCCGCTTTGAGCGGTTCAGGGCCCGAAGGCGCGCAAGCAGTGAGGAAAACGGCGGAAACAACGAGCAAGGATTTGCGCATAATGGTGGGATAGTCTCATGCTTGTGGCGTCGAGTGAAGAAGATTGCATGGTTACGGAAGGCGATTGCTCCTTGGGGTGATGTCGCTCGCTCGGTTGGCGAAGGTGACGGCGAGGTCCAATCAAGTCGTCGTCTTGGTTGGCGAAGGCGAAGTCTTGAAATCTTGGTGGATGGACCACGATGTCGTGGACAGTGGATCGAGACGACGTAGTTGTTGAAGGTCTTGTCGAGAACAGGCGGACGGGAAATCATGGACGCGAGGAGGTTCAGCGGACCAGAGAGGCAGCAAGAATTCATGGTGAATTTTTGTCCCCATCGGTTCTTCCTGTGCTACCGTCGACGACGTGCTTATGGTGGGTCGACTCAGAGTTTTTTCTCCGCTTTTGTTCTTGGTTGCCGTCGGGGCAATCGCCTCGAGCTGCGATGTGAAGGGCGGTATAGCCCCGATCAGCGAAGACGCTGGCAGTAGCAGTAGCAGCAGTAGCTCGAGTGGAGACCTCGGGCCTTGCGGCGAAGACTGTTCGAAGCGCGAGACTGCGCCATGCTTGATCGCGGTGTGCAACACCGGACAGGAGCAGGGGCCGTTGGATACGTGCGTCGTGGTTCCAGCAACCAAAGGGACTGCATGCGATGATGGCAAGTTCTGTACCGTCAGCGACGTCTGTGACGACGGCGTTTGTGGTGGTGGCAGTACAAATCATTGCGGCATCAAGACGGTTGGATGCGAGTCGATCCTTTGTTACGAGGATTTGAAGAAGTGCGACACCACGCCGGTGGGGGATGGCGAGGCCTGTACGCCGTCGAATCTCTGCCAGCTCAATGGTATCTGCACGGTCGGTAAATGCGTGGGTGAGCCCAAGGATTGCTCGTTCTCGCCGCTTATCGAATGCAACGCAGTCGCTTGCGAGCCAGCGACAGGCAAGTGCATCGGTGCACCCGATGCTGCCAAGGACAACAACCCGTGTGTGCTCACGGGAGATATCTGCAACGTCAAGAAGATTTGCCAGGCTGGGCAATGCGTTGGCGGCGTCTCCAAGGATTGTTCGTCCCTCGACGTTGGATGCGAAGTTGGCTCATGCAATCCATCGAATGGTTTGTGCGGCCGTAAATCTGCGCCGATTGGTACCATCTGCACGCCAGGTCTTACGGAATGCCAAGTGGGCGCATGCGACACGAAAGGCAAATGCGTCGCGTCGTCGGCTCCGGATGGAACCTCGTGCAACGATTACGACGCTTGCACCCAAATGAATGAGTGTATGAGCGGAGTTTGCGCGGCTGGCAGCACGGTTTCCGGTTGCTCCGCGTACCTGCACGAAGGCTTCGAAACGTGCCCCAATGGCTGGACATTCGGTGGCGATTGGGAATGCGGCATGCCCGACAACGTCGGTCCGCCTTCGGCTCACATCGGCAATGGTGCAATCGGCACGCAAATCGCTGGTTTGTACCACGTAAACCAGAGTTACGGCACGACCGTTGCGAATTCACCGACCATCAACTTGACCGGCGCAACCAACCCGATGGTTTCCTTCTGGGCGTGGGATCACAGCGAAGGTGGTTCGTTCGACGGCTGGAACCTGAAAATCAGCACCAACAATGGGCAAAGCTTCGCGCAAGTCGCCACGGTGACCCCCGCATACGACCTGATGATCGCGGGTCAACCGGCGTGGGGTGGTGATTATTCGTCCGCAGGCTGGCGGAACTTCTCCGCGGATCTGTCGGCATATGCAGGGCAATCCATCATTCTGCGTTACGCTTTCCGCAGCGACGGCGCAACGGTGTATCCCGGCGTGTACATCGATGAAGTTGTCGTCGCCGAGCCGGTGCAAATCCCGCTCTATATTGCGACTTCTTCGCCACTCGAGGACATTTATTCAGGTATGGCGTACGCGTCGCCGGTCGCCAAAATCGGCGGCTCCAATGGTGTCGCGTGGAGTCTCAAGCCAGGCGGACAAAACGCGGCCTGGTTGTCGATCGATCCTGCAACCGGCATACTCAATGGGACTCCTTCCTCCGCGGAAACCGGTCCAGTGACGGTCACCGTGCACGTCGAAGAACCCTCGTTGCCATCGAATTTCGCTGAAAAAACGTTGACTTTCAACGTGAAATCCAATGCGTATTACACGAGCTTCGAAGGTTCGTGTCCCAACGGCTGGACGTTGACCGGCGATTGGGAATGTGGCGTCCCGATGTTGATACCTCCGATGATGCTGGGTCCTGCAACCGCTTACGTGGGAACGCAATGCCTCGCCACCAAACTCGCGGCGTTGTACAGCAATCTCCAGACGTATAATGGGACGACCGCAACTTCGCCCGATATCGACTTGACCAATGCGCCGAGTTCATTACTCACGTTCCGCATGTGGATGGACACCGAAGGCTCGACCTATGATGGTGTCAACCTCAAAGTCAGCACCGACGGCGGCCAAAGCTACACCATCGTGAATGGCGTTTCGCCCGTGTACAACTTGACCGTTGCTGGCCAAACCGCATGGGGTGGTCATCAGTCCGGGCTCAATTGGCAGCTCTTCCAGGCCGATCTGTCGCCATATGCTGGCCAAGTGGTCCGTTTGCGGTTTAGCTTCCAGACTGATTCGTCCGGGGTTTTTCCGGGCGTATACATCGACGACTTCTTCATCAACTGACAAACTTGCTTAGGAGCACTCCATGAGCCGCTCTGCGACCATTCATCGATATCTTTTCGTGTCACTTTCGTTGGCTTGGGGCGCTGCCGCATGGGGCGGTTGCGCTGAACCTATCGAGCCAAATACGACGACCTCGGCCAGCAGCTCGAGTAGCAGCAGTTCGACGTCTGGGGTTGGCGGAACTGGAGGCTCCGGCGGGGGCATCGACTTTGATGGCGGTCCCGGCGGCGGAGGCAGCATGGAAGCTGGCGCTTGCGTCAGCACGAGCGCCGAAGCTCGTCGCGTGCCACTCGACATCCTCTTCCTCATCGACCGATCTGGCAGCATGAGTGGCGTAAAATGGGAAGGGACGAAGTCGGCGTTGACAACGTTCTTCAACGATCCGGCGTCGACCGGTATCAGCGCGGGTATGGTCTATTTCCCGCCGACGAAGCCAGACGTATGCAATCCGATCACGTACTCCACGCTTGACGTTGCGATCAATGTTTTGCCGGCGAACGCTTTCGAGTTGACAAATTCGATTCCGTTTTCGCCGCTGGGAACGAGCACGCCGACGTACCCCGGACTGAAGGGGGCGCTCATGGCCGCCACTGCTTACCAAGACACGCACCCGACGCACAAGGTCATGCTCGTCATCGCGACCGATGGCGATCCCTACGGTTGCGAGCCGACGGCGATCGATTTGGTCGCGGGGCTAGCTAAGAGCGCACTTAGCTACAACGGAGTTCGCACCTATGTCATCGGTGTGGCTGGATCGACCATCGCGAATCTCAACAAGATCGCCGAGGCCGGTGGCACCGGGAAGGCGTACGACATCACGCAAGACATCACTGCGTTCTCGGCGAAGATGGCTGAGATTCGCGCGGAAGCTCTGGGATGCGACATCGAGATCCCGGAATCACCTGAGCAGATCGATTATGAAGAGGTGAACTTCACCTACACGCCGAAAGGCATGGGTTCGCCGAAGATTTTGCCCCGCGCCGATGATCTCGCGGACTGCACGAATCAACCTGGTTGGTACTACGACAACAACACCGCACCGACGAAGCTCATTCTTTGCCCCGCGTCGTGCTCTACCGTGGAAGCCGACAGTAATGCGAAGATCGCGGTGTTGTTCGGGTGCAAATCGATTCCCAATTGAAGCCTGGGCGCCCCTCTCGTATCGTTACTTATGAGGCGCGAAGTTCGCGTCTCGAGGTGGCTGGTGTCAAA
>JANORL010001115.1:0-1916 GCA_031415295.1 Polyangiaceae bacterium
TTCCCACGGCGCTCGCACCGCAACGGTCAGGTAAAACGCCGCACCGCCAAGACGCACCGCTTCGATGATCTCGTTGCACGGCGAAACCATACGTAGATCGCCACCGAGGCCTCGTGCAGTTCGACGCGCGATCGCGAGGCCCACGCCCACACCACCATGTTCTCGAGTGACCGACCCATCGACTTGGTAAAACGGATCGAAGATGCGCGTTTGTTGCTCGGGAGGAATCCCGGGCCCGGTATCGGCCACGCAAAGTTCGTAATGCCCCGAATTCAAACGCGTCACACGCACGCCAACGGTCCCCCCAGAAGGCGTAAATTTCGCTGCATTTTCGAGCATATGCACGATCGCACGTTGAAGACGTCCCGCATCGCCCCACGCCGGAAGCGGCCCGCGAAGTAAGTTTTCCACGAGCTGAATCTTCGACTCGGCAAGACGATCGGCCACTTGAGCCAACGCTCGTCGGGTCGTATCGAGAAAGTCGTAGTCGCCATGCTGAAAATGCATGCGGCCTGTTTCGAGGCCCGTGACATCGAGCAAGTTGTCGAGCAACGAACGCAACCGGCGCACGCAATCATCCATCGCCCGAAGCGACTTGCTCTGCGCACGCGTGAGCGGTCCCAACTCTTCGTCCTGCAAGAGTTTCACGTAGCCAACGATCGGCGTCATTGGCGTCGCCAGCTCGTGCGAGATGTTCCGGTAAAACGCCGTGCGCGCAGCATCCAGTTCGCGCAAACGAGAATTGGCGCGGCTGAGTTCCGCTACTTTTTCTTCGAGGTGCTGAACGATCCGCGAGCTTTGCTGACGCAGCCGCATCGCTCCTGCAGAAGCTGCATCGATCTCGCGGGGCCCGAGCTGGATGAAGCGCGCGAGTTGAGACGCAAACGATTTCGCATCGATCGGTTTTTGCAAAAACCCATCACACCCCACCGCAAGGCTTGTCTCGCGATCGCCTTCAGCCGTGATCGCGACGATGGGTACGCCCGCAAGCTGCGGCTCGCCGCGTAGTCGCAACGTCACCTCGAAACCGTCGAGTCCCGGAATGTTCAGATCGACGAGCACGAGGTCGGGGCGAATCGAACACGCCAAACGCACGCCTTCGAGCCCATCGGCGGCGTCGATGACCTCGTAGCCATCTTTTTGCAGCAGTTTACGAACGAGAAGCCGATTGGCTGGATCGTCCTCGATATGCAGGATGCGAGGCATTCTTGAAGCCATCGTACCGCGCATACGTGCGACGCGCAGTTGACGAAAATCGATCCGTCGGCGATACGAGCACCATGCGTCCGCTCGACCTGCTCGGCCTCCAAAACTCGTCACGCGCCCGCCTCGTCACCTTTGGTTGCGCGTGGTTTCTTACTAGCTGCTGTGGGTCAGGAAGCAGTGGCGATCCCACACATCAATCGGACGCTGGTCCAAGTCCGTCCGCACCGTCGGCGCCGCTGCCAACAACGTCAGCTTCAAACGCCGCGACCAATGGACCTGCGCCCAGTGCCGCAAGCGAGCCGTCTCCGGATGGTGTGCCTCCACGTCCTGCGCCGGTGGAGCGAGAAATCGCGGGTGCTGCGCACATCCTGGTTGCGTACAAAGGCGCAGAAAACGCGCCTAAAACGATCACACGTACGAAAGCAGATGCGCGCAAACGAGCTGAAGAAGCGCTGACGCAGTTGAAGACGGACGAGAGCAAATTCGCCGCGTTGGTCAAGAAATACTCGGACGATCCGATGTCCAAAACGACCGATGGACGTATCGGCAACTTCGAACGCAACGCGATGCCCGGACCCTTTTCCGATGCGTGTTTCGCGATGAAGGTGGACACGATTTCCGATGTCGTGGAAAGCCCGCGCGGCTTTCACATCATCAAGCGCACGAAGTAGAGCGCCTCACCCCTCACCCCCCAACCCCCTCTCCAACTC
>JANORL010001116.1:0-11336 GCA_031415295.1 Polyangiaceae bacterium
GCAGCCAGCACGATCGCCAACGGCGTTGATTGGTCCGAGGACGTCGCAGGCGAACTTGTAGGTCTGATCGAGCACCATCGAGACTTCATTGACGCCCCACGCTTCGTACGGGGGTTTCTCCAACAGCTCATCAAGGTGGAACTGATCGAAAAGGAGAAACTTCATCTCGCGCAGGTCGGCTCGATAGCGATTTTGATTTGCTTGCGTGTTCGACACGGGGCCTCCTCGGCGCCGCCCTTGAATACTCGAGGGGTTTTTTTCCGACCTCGACGTGGCGCGTTACGAATGGTGTTCAGGGCATTTGTCGCCTAGCACGATCGCGCGTAGTTCGCACACGAAAGATTTTCGTAGAACCAGTTTCGGGGTTTTACTTACGTATCAGCGAAGTGTTCGTCGAGTGACGCCGGTATGGGCATCGTTCGTCTCGGCCTTGGATGTGGTTCAATCAAAACAATGATGGAAGAAAAACGTTTACGTCGGAAAATCATGGAAGACCAAGGCGCATGGTTTTGTTTCGATCATGGCCGTTTGATAAGCACAAACAATCCTTGATCGAGGCGGACCGAATTCGCTACGGTGTTCGTCACGGAGGATTCGAAATGACCAAACGAGCGAACAATGATTTGTCGATAACGCGCAGACGGGTCATCGCAGGCCTAGGAGGAGCGTTTTCTTCGGCAGCAATCGGATGCGGCGGGGATTCGGCGACCGTAACGAGTACGGCTGCGGGAGTGGGCGGAGCGGGCGGTGCAGGCGGGAATGGCGGCATCGGCGGAAATGGTGGGACGGGGGGTGCAGGTGGCTCAGGAGGTTCTGGCGGCGGAGAAAACGTCGATTTGTGTCAGGACTCGATGAACTTGCTGCCCGAGGAGTTGTTGGCGCCGATCGATACGTTCGTGATTCTGTGCATGGAGAACCGGTCATTCGATCATTATTTGGGGTCGTTACGTCTGGTCGAAGGTCGCGACGTCACCGGATTGACTGGTTCCGAGAAAAACCCTGCCCCCAATGGGACGTTCGTCGATGTGTTCAAACTCGAGGATTTCACGCCCGAGGATCCTCCCCACGGCTGGGATGCGGCTCACAATCAATTTAATGGTGGGAAAAACGATGGATTCATTTTGGCGCACGCCGGAGCGAGTCAAGCGGAGGTGATGGGGTATCATGTACGCGAACAGATTCCGGTGACGTATGCGCTTGCGGATGCGCATGCGGTTTGTGATCATTGGTTTGCTTCGGTCATGGGACCCACGTGGCCCAATCGATTCTATTTACACGGGGCGACGAGCAAGGGACAAACGGGCAATCTTCCCGTTTTTGGCTTCGACCACATTTTCGGACTTCTCGACGATGCTGGTGTGAGCCACCGTGTATATTACCACGACGTTCCTTGGTGTTCGGGCGCTTATTTCAAAACGTCGGGTTTGTCGTCCATCGAGAAATTCTTCACGGATGCAGAAAAAGGCACGCTCCCGAATGTGGTGTTCATCGATCCGCAATTCTTTGGACAAGGAGCGAACGACGACCATCCGGACCATGACGTTCGTCTGGGACAAGCGCTTATCGCGAGCGTGTATGCGGCGTTAGGAAAAAGTCCACAATGGGGACGATGTATGTTCGTCCTGACGTACGATGAACATGGAGGGTTTTTCGATCATGTGCCGCCTCCAACGACGGAAGACGACGAGCTTGACTTCAAACAGCTTGGTTTTCGCGTTCCGTCCATTGTGGGTGGTCCTTTTGCGCGGTCGGGATGTACCGTGACGACCGAATTCGAGCACGTATCGATTTTGCGTACGTTGGCGCGTCGTTTTGGTTTGCCCATGCTGAACAAACGTATGGCTTCGGCCAACGATTTGTCGTCGTGTATTCAGCCTGCCTACTTCGAAACGCCGCGGCCTGCAGTGTCTTTGCCTGTCGTCGCTGTGCCATTCAAACAAATCGAGCAACGACCGGTGGAGACGAATTCGCATTCGGAATTACGTGCGGCGCTCGATCAAGGATTGATTCCGACACATTTGGATCGTCGTGCGGAGGGTTTGGCCATTACGCGACGGGTGCTCGAAGCGGGCGAACGTTTGGGGGCAGTGAAGATCGTGCCTTGAGTCTTTCGCCGCACTCGAGAGTTCCCAGAAAACCCAGGCGCGTCCGCCCCGCGTTTCGCACGCAGTGAATTGTTTCGAGCGCAAGACCCAGAAGTCTAATTTCGGCGGCATCTTGTACCGTGCGCAAACGGGTAAGGTTGAAGGAGCGTGGAAGTGTTCTTGACGGCGAGCTGGACGTGTGCAAAGGTTTTTCTCGTCCTGCTTTCCGGTTTACCAAGGGACCCATGATCACGCTGCGCCAAGTATCCAAGCAATACCAGAGGCGAACCATTCTCGATGACGTGACGTTGCAGCTCGAAACGGCAAAAACGCACGTTTTTCTCGGCGCAAGCGGTTGTGGTAAAACGACGCTCATGCGCATCATTGCCGGCACGATTGCTCCGGATGGTGGCGAAGTAAGAATCGACGACGACATCGTCACGGTAGCCGATCCGTGTCCCATGGCCCACAAGCTCGGCTTCATGACCCAAGAAGGTGGACTTTTTCCACATTTGCGGGTCAGCGAAAACGTCACAATGATGGCTCGCGTGCGCGGCATGGTGGTTTCAGAGAGACAAACTCGCCTCGAGGAACTTGCGTCCCTCGTCGGTTTGGACAACAGCTTTCTTGAACGATATCCCTCGCAATTGAGTGGTGGGCAGCGGCAACGTGTCGCCTTGATGCGGGCATTGTTTCAGAAGCCCGAAGTGTTATTGCTGGACGAACCCATGGGAGCGCTCGATCCATTGATACGCTACGAATTGCAGGAAACGCTCAAGGCGGTTTTCGCGGCGTTGCAAACGACGGTCGTTTTGGTGACGCACGACGTGGGTGAAGCGGCGTTTTTCGGGGACACCATTACGTTGCTTTACGAGGGGCGTGTGCTTCAACACGGTGCTTTTTTGGACCTCGTGCACCGTCCTGCGCATGTGCGAGTGACGTCGTTCCTCAGAGCGCAAAGGCCCGTGCCGCTGTTGGGAGAGATTCCGGCATGAAAAACGACCGATGGGTTCCCTATTTCGTAATTGGTTCGGTTATTTTGGGCAGTGCAGGTCCGGTTTTGGCCGCTGAGTCGGCCGCTGATTTGGCTACTGATTGCAAAAAGCGCGCCGGAATCGTCGTCGCCAGCAAGCCATTTACCGAAAGTTATTTGTTGTCGGAAATCGTGGCGCAAATTGTCGAGGCGACGGGCGAGACCAAAGCGATTCGCAAGTTTGGTTTGGGCGGTCCGCAATTGGTCATGGACGGCCTCATGAATGGGGAATTGGATATTGACGTCAATTATACCGGTACGCTCGTTTTGTCGATGTTTCCGAACAAACGTCAATTGAGTGACGTGGATCTCGCGGCGGCTTTGCGCGAGCGTGGTTTGCGTGCTTCGCGGTCGATAGGGTTCAACAATACGTACGCGTTGGCGGTGCGTACCGAGACGGCACGTGCGCTCGGTTTGGCGAACGTGAGCGATTTAAAAGGCCACGAAGACTTGAGTGGAGCATTCACGCCGGATTTTCTCAATGAAGAAGACGGCTTTTATCGGCTCCAAGAGGTGTATGGATTTCATCTGAAAAATACGCGGCCAATGCAACATGCACTCGCTTATGCAGCGCTGGCGAGTCGTGAAATCGATTTGACGGACGCTTATACGACCGATGGCTCATTGTCTCAATTCGAGCTAACTTTGTTACGCGACGATCGCGAGTTTTTCCCCAAGTATTACGGCGTCGTCGTGATACGTTCCGAGGTTGCCGAATGTTTTCCGAAAACTTGGCAAACTCTCGAACGGCTCGAAGGGACCATTTCGGATCAAAAAATGACGCTCCTGAATGCGCAAGTGGACGTCAAAAAACGTACAGTCGGGGATGTGGCGCGTGAGTTTCTTGTAGAACAGCGCTTGATTTCCGCAGCAAGCGCTTCCAAATCAACGTCTTCGTCACGACGCGACAGTCTTTGGTCGAGCACCGTGGAACACCTGACTCTCGTGTGTAGTTCGCTCCTGTTATCGTGTTTGATCGGGATTCCGCTCGGAATCATCGCCGTGCAATATAGAAAAACGGGACAATTCTTGATCGCCTTGACAGGACTTTTCCAGACTATTCCTTCGCTTGCATTGCTTTGTTTCTTGATTCCCTTCATGGGTATTGGGGCATTGCCCACCGTGTTCGCGCTCTTTATTTATGGTCTTTTGCCCATTGCCCAAAGCACGATGACTGGGCTTCTTTCGCTCGATCCCAAATTGGTCGAAACGGCCAAAATTCTCGGTCTGTCGAGGATGCAACGTTTACGGTTGATCGAACTGCCCATGGCGAGTCGGTCCATTCTGTCGGGTGTCAAAACGACCGCGGTCATCAACGTCGGAACGGCAACGATTGCCGCGATGATCGGCGCCGGTGGTTATGGCCGGTTCATTACGTCGGGTCTTGCAATGAACGACGTGAACACCATTTTGCTCGGTGCGATTCCGACAGCATTGATGGCCGTAGCTTTTCACGTGTTGTTCGAGTTTTCCGCCCGATGGGTCATTCCCAAAGGTTTACAAATCGACCCGGCACGCGATTCATAAGCGGGTGTTCAACAGGCGTCGCAACCCGCAGCTGCCTTTTGAACACCCTCTATATCGAATTGCTGTAGGCAAGATGCACCTTGCGCCGCACATCATTTTTACCCACAATCCCGCCCGCCATGACCCAACCCGGCATTGATGAACTGCTCGCGACTTCGGCGCTTGGCCTGTCGCGTCTGGTGCGAACCAAAAAGGTTTCTCCTACCGAACTCGTCGAGGCGTTCACGCGCCGCATCGAAGCCGAAAATCCAGAGATCAACGCGGTCGTTGCGGACCGTTTCGAGTTGGCGCGGGCGGAAGCAAAAGTGGCGACGGAACGTCTTGCCAAGGTTGATTCCGCCGACGAACTTCCGCCGCTTTTTGGAGTGCCTTGCACGATCAAAGAAGGCATTGCGGTCGAAGGCATGCCGAATTCCGCTGGCGTGTTTGCACGTAAGAACATCCGCGCAGATCAGGATGCTGTCGTTGTGCGTCGTCTTCGCGACGCAGGGGCGATCGTGCTTGGAGTGACGAACATGGCCGAAGGCGGCATGTGGCTCGAAACGGACAATCGTGTTTATGGACGCACGGCAAACCCTTGGGATGTATCGCGTATTCCAGGTGGTTCGAGTGGCGGGGAAGCGGCGATTTTGGCAACGGGTGCATCGGCTTTTGGAATTGGTTCGGACATCGGCGGATCCATTCGAATTCCTGCTGCGTTTTGCGGCATTTTTGGGCACAAACCCTCGGGCAAACTCGTCCCGAATACCGGGTACTGGCCGGACGTACCCGGAGCGCTCGACGAATTTCTTTGCACCGGCCCGATGACGCGGAGTGCGGAAGATTTGTGGCCCGTACTCGACGTGATCAGCGCGGGCAAACTCGAAGGTCATCCGAACGATGTCGATCTCCGTGATGTGACAGTTTTTCCGGTTGAAGCGTTTGGCTCGGTCAACGTTCGTCCGGAAGCACGACGGGCCGTACGTCGTGCGTCGGTTGCATTGCAAGCACGTGGGGCGCGTGTGGCCGAGTTGAAGACGCGTGGGTTCGAAAAGTCATTTTTGATTTGGTCGGCGATGATGGAGGAAGAAGCAGTGGGGCTCGAGTACACCGAAGTGCTTGGAAATGGCGAAAGAATCTCCGTTCTTCGCGAACTGTGGCGGCATCGGCGATCCGACGGGAGGCACACGATTCAGGCGCTCATCGTCGCCGCACTCGATTCGTTGGCCAAGCGTATTCCAGCACCGATTGCGACGTATTCACGCGCGGGCAAACAGCTGCGTGTTGACCTCGAAGCCGAGCTTGGTCCACGTGGCGTGCTCATTTGTCCCCCGTATACGCGCGCAGCTCCGCGACATTTCGAACCGTTACGCACGCCGTTCGATTTCGTCTGCACGGCCATCTTCAACTCGTTGGCTGTTCCCGTGACGCAAGTGCCGGTGGGGTTTGACGCGGCGGGTTTGCCCTTGGGTGTTCAGGTGGTGGGGCGTCGAGGTGCTGATGCGCTCACGATTGCCGTGGCGCGTGCGCTCGAGTTGGATCTCGGAGGTTTTACGCGGGCGCGGCGTTCTGCGACAATACGCACGACGTGATGACCGAAAGCTCTGTCACCAAATCTTTTCGGTACCGCCTGTGTTTGTTTGGATTTTCCAACGATTGCAGCGTAGACGGCAGTGCTCGTGGGATGTTGGGCGTGTCGGCCTTGACGATGCTTGGTGAGCAGCGCCATGATGCGCCCCCCTGCGGAGTGCCGATGTGAACGCGTGGATGTCATGGGGGCATTTTCGAGTCACACGGCCTCGTCATGAAATGTTTCGCGTTACCCCCGCGCGCTTACCTCAACCATGAACGAAGCTGGTCTCTCTTCCGCAGCGTTTGCCACTTTTCCAGAGCCGATCGCCGTCGTTTCTGCGGACGAGGCGGTCGCCGTACGGGAAGCGAATGCTTCATGGGTGTCGGCTTTTGGCGATGGAGCTGCGTTGTTGGCAGCGCCAGCCGTGGCCGATGCATTGTCGAAGGTGCTTTCGGGTGGATCGACCCGCATAGAAACAAGGTTTGTCCAGACAGACAACGAGTTTGCGCTCGTGATCGTGTCGATGGCTGGCAACGAACGACCCACAGCGCTTGTTCATGCGCGTCCAGCACGTCGCTCGGTACCGCCGCCTCGCGCGAACGACGCGGACATTTTACACCGAATTCTCAATAGTTTGCCCGTGAGTGTGACGCTTGCGGATGCCTCTGGGAAGAAGCTTTTTGCGAACGTTGCGGCAGTGACGCACTTCGATTCCAGCGACACGGACGCGGAAACGAGCAGCATCGATGCGCTGGTGGACGCGGCGGACGTGGGGTTTGCCCGCGAAGTGGCCGCACGTGTTCTGGCCACGGAAGCCGAGGAAATCATCACGAGCGATGTGCGCACGAGGCACGGCATCCGGTCGATGTTTTACCACGTCATCCCGATCGATGGTTCAGTCGTGAACGAAAAACTCTTGGTCTATGTGGGCCGCGACGTGAGCGAGCAACTGCGCGCCGAGCGAGACGTGCGCGAGCAACAAGACTTCATTCGTCAAGTCATCGACAGCGATCCCAATCTGATCACCGTGAAGGACACTCGCGGCAACTTCGTGCTCGTCAACCGGGCCGCTGCCGACGTATTCGGCAAGAGTCCCGAAGACGTGGTCGGTCAACACGGTTCCGAACTGCAGGGCCAAATGGGCTTCGAGCAGCAATACTTCGACGACGACAAACTCGTCTTCTCGACACTCGACGAACGCACCGTGGAAGAACGTGTCCGTTGGTATACCGGTGAAGAACGGTGGTACCAAACGACGAAAAGGCCCCTTGTCCTTCCAAACGGTGATGTGCAATTGCTCGGTTTCAGTGTCGACATCACGACACGGCGACAAACACTTCAGCGTCTCGAAGAAGCGGCTGCAGAAGTCGAACGCCGTGCAGCGGAAGCGTTTCGTCAAGCCGAAGCCAAAGCGGCACTCGTTGAAGAACTGGATCAAAAGCTCGGGATCATTGAGAACCAGCATCAGGAGATCTTGGCGCTTTCGGCACCGTTGCTCGACGTGGGTGAACGAGTGCTTGCGGTGCCTATCGTTGGAGCACTGACGGCAAACCGCACGATAGAAATCATGACTCGACTGCTCAACGCGATTGTTGAGCGTCAAGTCGAGCGAGTGGTGGTGGACTTGACGGGTCTCGAAACAATCGAGATGGATACCGCCGATCAACTCATGGGGATCATTCGTGCGATTCGGCTTTTGGGGTCCGAGGCGGTGATCACGGGAATTCGTCCCGCCGTGGCGCAAACGATCGTCGAGCTCGGAATCGATCTATCGGCATTTAATGCGATGCGCACGTTGCGTGCTGCGTTGCTCGATGCAACGGGAGCTGGCGGAGCGGCGTGGACTCCGCGGGTACGACGCGCCAAGGGCTCGCGAGACACGCGCTGAGTGTTGTCAAGACGAACCCTGGTGTTTGTCTTCGTGAATGTCGTCAACGGTTGACGACGATGTTTTGCGTTCCAGCCGGCACTTTGATCCAGAGTGACCCATTTCGTTCGGGGGCAAATGCGAACCCCTGAGGAGTCGCTTCGAGTGTAGCGAGGTCGGAGAGCTTGCCGACCGCAGATCCGCCGATTTTGACGTCCTTGGGCGCGACACCGAAGCCGATGATTTCGAACATCACACCGTTTTTGAATTCGGTTCCGTCTTTTGTGGTGAGAGTGAATTCGGTGGTTTTGTCGGCTTGGGTGAGTACGGATCCGTCGAACAACGTGAACGTCGATGCTGTTCCGGGAAAAACGCGCGCCCAAAGCAGTCCTGGCGTAGTTGCATAAGAATCGACTTCGCCTGGCAATATGCCGGGTTTCGCTGTCGGACTGAGCGAGTCGATGGTGGGGCGCAACAGTGGCACGATTCCGCTTTCGGCGAGGAAAAGGGGCAACGTATCGAGGGGTGCGGGGACGGACGATGTTTGGTCGCCATTGATGATTTCCCCCGTCCACCAATTCAACCAGCGGCCTTTGGGGAAAGGCACGTCGCGTTTGGTCGCGTTTCGTTCGACAATGGGCGCGACAAGCAGGTGATCGCCGAGAAGGAAGACGTCGTCGGGATGAATGCCCATATTGGGGTAAGCCAAACCCAGTGGGCGTTGAATGGGTCGTCCGTCTGTGGCAATACGTTTGGCGTAGGTCCACGTATACGGGAAGAAGCGCAAGTGCCAGCGCGTATATTCGCGATACCAACCCAGCATTTCTTGGTCGAAGCCATTCGCAGGATTCCCTTCCCAAGCGACATCATTGCTACTCGTGCCAATTTGCATGACGGGCGATAACGCGGTGATTTGGAACCAGCGCGTAAAAAGTTCTTTGTCGGGGGGCGAATGTCGGTACCCGCCCGTATCGGAACCGAAGAATGGAAAACCAGAAGGACCGAGGCCAAGTCCCGCAATGAGGGCGGCGGGAAGTCCGCCAACGGCGGTATACTGGTTGCCCTTTTCATCAACGTTTTCACGGTGTTTGGCGAAGCTAGCATCGAGGTCTCCAGGCCAAACGACTGTTACGTTTTTTTGGTCGCCATACGTTCCGGCACGACACAAAAGAAAGCTTCCTTCGTCGGGAAACAGGTCGCCATACACGCGATGGTACAACAATTTGAATTGCGTATGCATCGTTCGTTCGTCGCTTCCGTCGTGGAATTCCCAAATATTGCGCGTACCGAAAACACCGGGAACGATGTCTTCACCATAATCGAGCTTGAAGCCTTCGATACCCATTGACGTGTATTTCTTGATGAGTCCTTGCCACCACGCGAATGCCTCTGGATTGGTGAGATCAATCGGCGTTCCCCATTTGTTCAAGAGTAGTCCGCGTTGTGACGGGTAAAACCCTTTGGAGTTTGCTTCGGCTAAGAGAGGCGTGATGGTCGCGGGCGTTGGCGTCGTTAGTTCGTCGAGGTATGGCGTGTGCCAGAGTGACATGCGGAAGCCAAGATCATGGGCCGTATCGATCATGGTTTGAGCATCCGGGAATTGAGGCGCATTAAAATCGAAGCTATTGACGGCAGAAGCATAGGGTCGGTCGACCCAGACGGCCGTCGTGGGCAGATCCAGATCGCGCATGGTTTTTAAATCGTTTTCGACTTCGGCTTGATTCATGTTTTCATCACGCCAAACCGTCGGGCCGAGTCCCCAACGAGCGGGAAGTTTGGGATAACCCGTGACGTCGTAATAATGGCGCGTGACATCGAGTGGCGTGGGAGCGGCAAAAAGATGAAAGGTCAAACCTTCGCGACTGGCGCCGCCTGTGCCAAAGGTTGCCGCAATTCGCTCCGGATCTTGCGTAGCGATGTCGAATAACGCAGGGTAGGGGTTTTCGACGAAAAGTCCCCAACCTCGAGTGCCAATGACGAACGGAATCGGGACGTGGGCTTCGTTGTAGTTGCTCTCGATTCCCGAATCGAGTTCGATCTGCATGGCGCGTCGTTGACCACGATGATTCACGTGATCGAACCATTCACCAAGACCATAAAACCCTTCGTCTTTGGATGCTCGTGGGGCAATGCCGATATACGCGACGTTCGTAGCATCGACCGGGACCAACTGAGCGCGAAATCGATCCTCCGTTTGATGAATAAATGTCACTTTCGACTGCAGGCCGCCATCATGGGTAACCAATATTTGAATTTGGTCGGTCGCGCTTTCGACGATACTGAAGGACTTTCCCGGCGCGAATAACAATCCATCGGGTTCTTTCGCCCCTAAAGCGCCCATGAGCATCGGGGCAGGATCGTAGTTGAATGAATCGGTTACTTCGGCGACGGTGCCGAGAACGAAAGCATTCGCTGGCAACGTCAATAAGACGATGTCCCCACGGCGCAGGACGATCGTGTCGCCACGAGCGTCCACATCGAGGCTCGTTTCCCCAGCATCGAAAGAAGCGCTTGGCGGTCCCTGTTCCACGACGGTTTGGGGATCCGTGCAGCTCGATACGCAAATCAATAACGGAAAGGTGAAGCGAAATAGGTGCCGCATACGCCGAGAATAACCGGAAATTACATCGAAATCAACAGGCGAAACGCCACAATTCGGAAACGGCGCACTCGATGGCTGTCGAGGTCTTCGCTTCTAGCCCGCAGCTCGAATTCGCTTGGTGATAAGCAGCGTGGAAAGTGATTCGGAAACTTCGATGCGTGCACCAAAAACTCGTAATGCAGCCGCGGCCGCATGAAGGGAAGCCAAGTAGACTTTACCGGCGTTTTCGGGAGGCAATACGTATCCCGTACCCAAACGTGGTCCAAGCTTTTTGGCTGCTTCGACAAGCAACGAACGAACCGCCGGCTGTCGTTTGGTCATCAATCGAATGTCGAGCACGATCGTGAGTGGAGTCGTTCCACGAAAACGAGCCAGCAGTTCAGCGCAGCCCTGTTCAACGAGCCACCTCGTCATTTCGACGGTCAGTTCCGACGACCGGCTGATTTGAATGAGCGCACCCGGGGGATCGGTAAACCACGCGACGAGTGTGCTTGTGGGATCCTGCGTATGCGGCAATCGGGCAAACGCTGCATGTCGAGGGGCGTGGTCCATATTGATGGCTAGTGCAGAGATACGGACATAGGCCCTAGGTAGCTGGTGTCAAACTGCTGCGCACCCGAAATCGTCGGTCGACATCGCTCGAAATCCAGGAGGATTCCTCGCTCCGTCGC
>JANORL010001117.1:0-2686 GCA_031415295.1 Polyangiaceae bacterium
ATCGATCCACTTTTCGAAGAATCGGAGCCACTCGGGTGGCTCAAAATTGTTTCACGGTAATCTGTCGCTCAACTAGAGGCATTTTCGGCCCGTTTTTGTCGTCGCGCACGAACCCGCTTTTTTCCGGAAAAGCCACGCGATTTTCCGAAGGTCTCGAGTGGCTCAGCGAGTGGCTCGGCGCGTGACGGTCGCTTCGCTGCTCGCATCGCCCATGGCAAGAATTTCCTACCGCTTCCAAGCGCTGCTGATTTATCTTCCGGTTTTGCCATCGAGCGCGACGCATCGGATGATGGATCCACGAACAGTTCAAGCAACGCCACCCGATGAATCGGAATGGTCTTTCCCGGCGCTCATGGCGGCATTTGGCGCGTCGTTGCCGTTTTGGATGCGTCGCTTCGGCGTTCAGCCTTCGGAAGCCAAGGATGCTACGCAGGACGCGCTTATCGAGGCATGGCAGGGCTTGTCGAAGTTTCCTGCGGCCCGCGACCAAGCGCGGCATGAAATGCTGCGCGTCGTGTCGAGGGTGGCGCAACGATACCGGCGGCGCGCGGCGCGTCTCGTGTACGTGGACGAACTCGAGGCGCGAGATTCTCGTGACGTCGAGGCGTGGATTGCGGCGCGGATGTTATGGCTCGAGGCATTGTATCGGTTGGACGAACCTTCGCGTGCGTTGCTGATTGCGTATTTGATCGACGAACGAACGCATAAACAAATCGGCGATGCAATGGGCAAGAAAGAAGACGCGATTCGAAAGCGCGTCAAGGTTGCTGAAGCGAAATTGCGGGAGGAACTCGAAAAGCTTCTCGGCAAGAACAAGCGCCGCAATGGTTTGGGCATTTCGACGGGCGTTGTGTTTGTGTTCGATCCGTTCGATCGGGCCGTGCTTCGGACGATTTTGGACGTCGAGGAAGAATTCGATATCGATACGGCGCCAGCTTCGAGCGTGCGACCAAAAGCCCGGACAAACTCGTGGCCCTGGCAATGTGTGCCCACGGGAGTGCTTGCAGCGGCGCTGTTTTTGGTGCCTGGACAAGGTTGGCGCACGGAACCTTTGTCCGCGGCGAAAATGGGAAATCCGCTGCTTTCCGCGATCGAGGTTCGTTCGGATGTATCGCGTCGCAATGGGAAGAACTCGTCAGCCACACCTGATCCATTCCCGCGAAAAACCAATCTAGAAGATAGGCAGGCGCAACCTGCGTTGAGTGCCAAAGATGCGGCGATCGTGAAAAAACTTCGCGAAAAGGGACGACGCTTCGGACAGCCGAAGTCTCAATAAATCGATTTGCGTGCGTCGTTGTTTGATACGACAAACGACGGAAGGCGCACGCGTGCATTTTCACGTGTAGGAACGAGCGTCCCGGTAAAACCGTCGGGTTCTGTCTGTGTTGCGACTCCGTGGCATACGGTTTTGTCGGGGCGTTCGCTCGTGCGCGTGAAATGGTTTCTTGGCTCATTTCGTGAGGTGATCCATGTCGAAGCGACAAACGCCGTGTACACTCGCGGCGCAGGTTGGCGCGCGTATTCGTGTCTTGCGGCTCGAATTGGGTTGGACGCTGGCTGCTTTGGCCGAAGCTGCGGGAGGCTCGATTTCTGGGCTACACGCAATCGAAACGGGGCAATCGATGATTCGTGTCAATACACTGGCGCGTATCGCGCGGGCACTGAGTGTGGAGCCGTTCGAATTGTTGAATCACGATACGGAAATCGAAGACGCGGCGTACATCGTGGAGAAGATGTGCATCGACGAAGATGCGGCCGTGCTTGTACGCGCGTACCTCAAGGGATGCGGAATGACTGGGCAAGTCAATTGAATGGTCGAATTTGAAGCGCCCGCCGACGACCAACCCACGTCGAGCTTTCGTCAACAGATGCTCATGCGTGCGTTGCGAGATTTTCTCGCGCTCCAGCTCGGCGGCGAAACTCCGCGCGGCAATCATGAATTTGTCGACTGCCCCGTCACACCGAACTTGCTCGTCCGTATAATGGTAATATAGGCAGATTCCGCTTTCGAGCATGTCTTGGATGACGAGCCCCGAGCGAAACGTATCACCGCCAAGCCGCGATTCGTCACGAACAATAACCGCGTCGAATTGCTTGTTCTTCGCCGCATTGAGCAACGCAATAAGGCCCGGTCGTTTCTTGAATTCGGCCCGTGATATGGCGTCGTCGATAAAGACGTGCTCGGGATTTAATGTCCCGCCGTGCTTGGCAATGTATCGCCGCCCCTCTTCGGTTTGGACGTCGATTGAAGCCATTTGGTGCTCGTCGGTGGAACGTCGCCCGTACAAGGCGCAGCGGGTGTGCAAAAGCTTCATGACGACGCCTCCGGACATTCCAGGGCATCCACCTCGAGTACCATCGCCAGAGCTCGCGATATCCCGCCAATGGTTGCATCGGGATCGGTCGCTTGGCGATGCTGCTTTGCACTCGCAGAAGACACTGGCGGATGGTCGCTACGTGAACGCGCTTTTGATGGATCGCATTGATTGAACATTTTCTCCTCCCCAGGATACACGTCACCCGTTCAGAGGTTCTCCTATGGTCGAAGTCGCTCGCCTGTTGATGCGCAAGGTACCACAACGACGCTCAAAAAAGCAATTACTTTTCGTAAAAAGTTCGCATAGTTAGGTGGCCGCACGGTCGACGTGCACCAATTGCCGTATTTGATGCGGCGAGCGAGATCGAC
>JANORL010001118.1:0-7940 GCA_031415295.1 Polyangiaceae bacterium
CCCATCCAGGAGCGCGTAACGACGAGCGCCGATGGCTCGATTACGGTGGATCAGCTCTATCCACCGCGCGAAGGACAGCCGCAAAAAACATTGCCACCCGTGCATGACGCATCGACGGTCGGAGCAGCAGCGCCATCTGTCGACACGAATACGACTGGCGGCGGCGACGATTTGCCGCAAAACACGGTTGAGGCCGAATCGAAGGATTTTCGTGACAACCAAGTGTTTCAACTCGCGGGCAGTTATCTGTTTGGCGTGGCGGAAGGCGTGGTGCCATTTGTTGGGTTTGGCCATTCGCTCGGCGATGCAGTCGGCTTGATCGGCGAGCGGTCCAATGCCGTGAAATTTGGCTTGGCCATTAGGCAAATCGTGGGTGGCGTCATTGCGACCATTGGCGGAATCGGCGGCGAAGTGCTCGGCGGCGCAGCTACGGTTTCCGGAGTCGGCGCGGCAAACTGGGAAAGGTGCAAACTGGGAAAGGTGCCAACCACTTTCCAACCCCTCCCCTACCGCCTGCCAACATCCCGCAGCGCCTCCCATAACCCCTGCCAACATCCCGCAAACCCTTCCAGCAAAGGTGCCAACCACTTTCAGCGCCGCCCATAACGCCTGCCGACTTCCCGCAGCGCCTCCCATAACCCCTGCCAACATCCCGCAGCGCCTCCCATAACCCCTGCCAACATCCCGCAGCGCCTCCCATAACGCCTGCCGACTTCCCGCCATACCTCCTCATTCACGCGTGCAGCATCCTGGCATACCTCTACCGCGACGCTGCCCCTCTCGGCAGCGGCGGCCGAAATATCTGGCACCATAAAGAAAGGTATTGGCGCCCCGGCTCGACTCGATCATTCTCCCCAGCCAGACCTCTTACCGGCCACAAGGCCACGGAGACCAACAGCAATGGCGGGACATGGATATGGCAGTGTCACGGATCGAGCTTTCGTCGCCTTCGATCGTGAGCTGGATGAAGGCGCTTGGAACGAAGTGCAAACGACCGAGGAGCAAAATGCCGCGAAAGAAAATGCCGCGGCGCTCTTGATTGCTCCTTTACCCGTCGTGTGGAAGCTCCGGCTCCATTGGGCCATTGCCGGCATCATTGCCGTGCTTGGAGCACCCACGATCGCCAAACTCGACGACGCTTGGGATGGGACCCAACGGCGACTTTTCCATCACATTGCCATTGGTGTCGATAGCGATGACCCATTGGTGCGCGCTGCCGCCGATCGACTGCGCATGCAGCTCCTGGCTGGTATGGGAACCGCACAAACCCAATTGAGCTGCGACGATGAAGTCGATTTTGGTCGCAAGCAAATCGCGCTCACGCAAGAAGGTGGACCGCTTCATTTCGATGCAAAAAAGGTAAAACTCACCGCTGCATTGGCCGACGTGCACAAAGCCACCGAAGCATTGGGCCAAGCACTTGGACGTGGCGCCGCAGAAAAACGAAAAGCCCCATCGAAACTACTTCGTGACGCAATGGCAGAATGCTCCGACGCATTCAACTCCGTCCACGATCAGCTCGATTGGTTCATTTCCAAGACGCCACCAGGCGCCCAACATGATCGGCTCGTTGCATGGCTCGGTCCGCTCAACGCACTGCTGGAGCGGGTCGGATCAACCGCAAGTTCAGCGCAAGATTCGCCAACACCTCCAGACGCCACCCCGCAACCGACAGGGTAAAGTTTATCACTCGAAAACGGGTTGTCTGCACCCACTTCGTTCCCATCGCCTTCGTCGTCTCAAGATCCTCGTTCGCGCGAAACGAACAACCGTTGTTCTTGTCCGTGTACCGCGACGCACCACGTCACCCACTGACACCGCGTGATGCATCGAGCACGTTCCAACCCGATCGACTCGAGCGACACCAATCACATGACCACTTGCACTTGCTCCGACGTGTATCCGGCCGGTTCTTACGGCAGTGAAGTACGCGTTCCGTCGTCGACTGCAGCGCCTGCGTTCCAGCGCCTGTTGTGTCGCAGCATCTAAGAGGGTGTCTACCAGGATCTGCCCGCACTTCGCGCCTCACCCCCCAACCCCCTCTCCAACTTCGCTTCGCTACGTGGAGAGGGGGAGTCGGAAAAACGAGGCTCTTTTCCCCCTCTCCACGCAGCATTGCGCAGCAATGCGGAGTTGGAGAGGGGGTTAGGGGGTGAGGTGCTGAAACGGCTTCGATCCCTGATGGACACCCTCTAAGACAAACTACGCGGCCTCGACAAACCATCCGCGTTGGCTTGTTCAACCGTCTCTAAGAGTCGCGATCAGATGCCGCCGTCCGTACCACCGGCACCACCACTGCCACCAGTACCGCCACCGCCCGTACCTGCGTTCGGATCCAGCGTACCGATCCAGTCCTTGATGCAGTCGATTTCCAAAGGCGACAAACTCGCGCCCAAGGGCATCTTCGTACCGCACGGAGGTGAATCAAGGAGCTTCTTGTGGAGCAAGCTACCCTCGGGATCGGCGGGGTTTGCAAAGACCGCACTTCCACAGGTCATGGATGCGGCAGTGCCTACCAGACGCGTGTCGACGCCCGGCGATGCAAGGTCGAGCGTGCCGCCTTGCGGATGACAACCTGCGATGCCGCATTTTGCGGTGAGGAGACTCGGTATGTCCGGACAACTCCCTCCGCCCTGAAACACTTTTTTCTCTTCTTCCGTCAACGTTCCTGGACACCCAGAAGCGACGACAATCCACGACGCTACGACGAAGAGCATAACGGATGAACGAAGCAGGCGAGCGTGATGCATGGTCTCCCTCATTCCACGTAAGCGCCGGAAAGCCGGAGCCCTAGATACTGATCCAGTGCGCCGCCAGCGACGTAGGCATCGCCGAGAACAGGATCGAAGTCCGAGAAAAACCGTGAATATTCCGCGGCAACACGCAGCTCGAAGCCGCTCGCGATCTTCACGTCGAGCCCCAACTTGGCACCGATACCGTGCACCTTCGCGCCGGTGAAACGAGCGTACACGGGCCCCGTCGACAACGGTTCGATCCAGTCAAATCCGACGACGATCGCAGGACGTCCAAGCGGAAAACGAGCATCGACCCCCGCACGAATGGCGCTGTAGTCGACGTTCGGAATCTGCCCCTTCAGCGCTTGCGGTTCGTCGGCGATAAACGTGTGCCTGTAGTACCGGCCGAACACACCAATGACCGGACCGGTCGGGCGCGAGATGGGAATACGCACGCGAAGTCCTGCGGAAAAACGCTGGTATACGGTGCCAATAGGCGTGCCGTCGGCCGTCGCAGATTGCAGGGCGAAAGCACGCGCATAATCCACGGTCAAACCGACGTCACGCAGCACGGGCACCGTCGTCCATCCGGCCGGATACACTTCGGCACCGACGAAAAAAGCGGGCGCGGGGAAGACGTTGTACGTACGCAAGTTGGTGGAAATGCCGTCGGAATAGTCGAAGAATCGACCCGCTGCTTCCACGCCTACTTCGACGGAAAAGATCGACGAGCCAGCTTCGTGACGAACTCGTTTGGGTTTGTCACTCGAATCTTCCGGATCGGGTTTGTTGCTGTCTTTGGGCTCCGGCGTGGGTTTGTCGTTCGAACTTCCCGACGTGGCAACCTTGGGTGAAAATTGGTCGATTACGCTGGAAAGTGCGCTTTTCAAAGCACTCTTCCGGTCGTCTTCGGAGCCTTCGCGAGAGATGGCTTCATCGACGAGTAGCTCATCTCCATCGGCACTGAGCCACACGACGTACACCCGCCACTTGCCCGAGAACCGCTGCACAATGCCCACGACAAACCCGTCGGCATTCACCTCTTTGGCGGCTTTACGAAGGCGCGGCAAGAAGCCTGATCGCGTCTTGGCTTGCGTCATTGCCGAACCCATGGGTTTCGACAAGCCAAACTTGCGCATGGCCGCAGCAGTGTCGCCTTTGTCGACGACGGTGATGCGCTCGGGCAACACCGAAAGAATTTCGTCGCGAGCATCCGAGGCGGAATTGCCTTCGACAAACACAGCGAGAACTTTGCGCTGCGTCGGTTCCTGAGCGGACACCTCGGACGGCGCGACCATCACGACGGACGCGGCAGCAGCCGCCACGAGATGCGCCGCGGCGGCGAGAAGAACCGCGGATCGTCGAACGGCAAAACGGCTCGCGCACCTGCGCAGAGGAGCATTCGGTACAGCCACGCGCGAGAGCCTACAGGTGCACGGGCGGACGGGTAAAGCGTCTCGTCACCTGCTTGTCGTTCCAATGAGTTCGCTGGCTCGACTTGATGCGTCTGGTACAATTCGTGGCATGGCTACTTTGCCCGAACGTCTCTTTACGTTGTTTGCCACATATCACCTCCGCGGAGACAAGGTACTCGACGATATCGATGCCCTTTATGCACCGGACACGCGTTTCGTTGATCCGTTTAACGATGTGCGCGGGCGTGATCATTTCAAACGGGTCACGCGTAATATCAATGCACGGATCAAAGAAATGCGTTTCGACGATCTCGAGCTCGTCGGGGACGAACCGCATTTCATGCTCTCATGGAATTGCACGATCACGACTCGCTTGGGTTTGACCATTCATGCCCGGGGCGTGACCGAATTTCGTTCGATGGATGGGCTCGTGACTCTTCATCAAGATCATTGGGACGCGCTCGGCTCATTGGCGGGCAGCATTCCAGGCGTTGGCGTTGTCTACGCACGCATCACGTCCAAATTATTCGGAGACTAATCTCCTTCCGTCGCGACAAGGAGCGCTTCCGTTCCGGCGGTCCGCGTGTTTCATTCTTAACAAACCGCAAGCGTAGTCGCCATTTTGGTGTCACAACCGCGTTCCCCCGATGGCGAACGATTCTACAGATCCGTCAACACGCCAATTGCTTGCGCTCGCCTGGCCGATTATCGTGTCGCGGTCTGCGCAGACGGTGATTGGCGTCTCTGATGCCGTATTGACTGCGCCTCTTGGTGAGAATGCATTGGCCGCGACGACAACGGGCGCGCTGAATGTGCTCGCGCTTTTCATCTTGCCGATGGGGGCGATGTTCATTATTTCGAGTTTTACGGCGCAGCTTCATGGGCGAGGCGAACACGGCGCCGCACGTCGATATGGGTTTTACGGACTCGCTTTCTGCATGCTGCTCGAGCTTGTCTATCTCGGCGTAATCAACTTCGTACCGTCCATTGTTGGAATGCTCGATTATTCGCCGGCCGTAAAAAACCTCATGATCGAGTATTCGGAGGCGCGTCTCATTGGAGGCGGGGCCGCCGTTGGTCTCGAAGCGCTCGGGAATTATTACGGAGGTTTGGGAAACACACGTTTGCCCATGCTTGCACAAATATTGTGCATGGTCTTGAACGTTGGGCTCAATTGGATACTCATTTATGGCCATTGGGGAGCACCAGCGCTTGGCGTAAAAGGATCGGCCCTCGCGAGTTCGATAGCCACGATCATTGGTTTTGTTGTTTTGCTCGTATGTTTTCTGCGCGGCGTGGGGGAAGATTCCAGCGCGCGTCGAACGCGTGGATCCCTGCACATAGCGGAATTTATCCGGATGCTTCGGTTTGGTCTACCATCTGGTATCAATTGGTTTGTCGAATTCGCCGCATTTACATTGTTCATCAATGTGGTTCTCAACGGGCTGGGCACGACGACACTGGCGGCATTCATGGCCGCTATGCAAATCAATCAAGTTTCATTCATGCCCGCGTTTGGCTTGACAAGCGCGGGGGCGATTTTGGTGGGGCAATCGATTGGCGCCAAAGCATGGGATGCGGTGCCGAAAACGGTACGATTGACGGCGATTGCCACATGCACGTGGCAAGGCACAGTGGCGCTCGTTTACATCATTTTTTCTAAGTTCGTGATGTTGCCGTTTGCACCGCCGGGAACCGAGCGTGGGGCTTTTCTCGAACTGGGCGCGCACGTGCTCGTGCTTTCCGCGACGTGGCAATTAACGGACGCGCTTTCGATGAGTTTTGCCGAAGCGCTTCGAGCCGCTGGAGACACTGCATTTACGGCGTGGGCGCGGGGAATCATTGCGTGGGTGCTTTTCGTACCCGGCGCATATGTGAGTGTGAAGGTGCTCGGCGGAGGAATTGGTTGGGCGGTGTTTTGGTTGTCGGCGTATCTGGGCGTATTGGCGCTGGTCTTGTGGTTGCGCTTCCGTAGTGGGGTATGGAAAACGCTTGATTTGACCGGGCAGGAATTGCCGCTACAAGAGGCGGCGTGAGCCTACGGTTTTTCGTACGACAACGAGATTGAGTCGCGGGTATCAGGCACATCAACGACCCGCAACGTGGAACATTGCAAGCCATGTTTCTCGAGGTGCCTCAGAACTTGGTTTCTGCAACTTGCTGTGGCTGGTGAAAACTTCACCATCACGTCTTTGACCGTGGCCGACAAACTCACATGGGAGTCCTTGGAATCGCCGGGGCGCCGGAAGGTTAGGAAAAACGTATCTTCATCTGCGCCAGGTCGGTTGTTGAAGAACGTATCGCGAATGCGCTTGTCTAGCTTTCCGGAAGCGATGATCTCTTCAACGACATTCAATTCGGGCGGCTGACGAGGAAGTTTTTCGTGCGCATAACGCACAGTGCGCGAGATCGGTTTCGAGATATATGAATACAATTCCGCTTGGTGACTGTATTGAAGCGGAAGAATTTCGACTTTTTGCTTTCGGGCTTCGTCGATTTTCTTTGAAAGGAAGCCAATCTGCGAATTGAATGGTGTCAGCAAGAGCCCCTGAATTTGAACCCGACGCCACGATCCAGGCAAGCAACGGGCCATCTCGTCGCGCAGCAGGCGAGAAAATGCTAAGATCTGCTCAATGCCGTGTTCGCAGTTTCTCTTTTCGGTCCCCTTCATCTCGACAATGGTCATCAAGCAACCACTACGTGACACATGCACGACGAGATAATCGGGACGTGGCCCAGTTGTCACAATGGGAACGTGTTGATCATCAACCTGAAAGACGAGACAAATGCCGTCGTCTTTCGCTTTCGAGCCGATAGCGAATCGAACGCCACTTTCCGCCGGCACTTGTCGACCTGGGAGGACGCGAAGTACGAGTTTTTCCAGAAACGTCAAGCATTCGGTGAGTTCCGCGTCGCGTTTGGCCCGTTGAGGGTTTTTCGGATCACGACTTTGCTTTGCCACGCCCCGCTGGCTCCTCAACAATAGCAAAATGGCGACGTTGCAACCCCTTCGCCGCCGATCCCTTCTTCGTTTTCAACGTGGGCTCCTCGACGATGGCAAAATGGCGACGTTGCAATTCTCCCGATACGTCGCTCAAGGTATCCCAACGAATGCCATATTCAGGATCGGCGAGGGACACGAGCCCTTCGGGACGCATTTCGTAAGCGCTCACGTCTTCGGGTGAAAGAAAGGCCGCCGGATCGCCCATGTACAGATGTTTTGCTTGGCGTTTTTTGCGCGCTGGCGATTTCTGATCGGAGGCAATCAAGTTGTTGAGGTGCGCCATGAAGTACGGGCTGTGCGTCGTAAGCAGCACGTGGACGCCAAGATTCGCGAGCATTCCAAGCGCTTCGAGCAATTTGGCCTGCGCTTCCGGATGCAAATTCATCTCGGGTTCGTCGATGATGAGCACCTGGTTTGGCTCGGCACGATAGCGAAGATAAAGGAGCAACGGGGCGAGCTGTTTTATTGAGGAGGAAGCATTGTAGAGGTCGATGCGAAGGCTCTCGTTGACCGTCACCATGAGTTCTCGACCGCCAAGCTCTGTCGGCTGGTATTCCGTCCGGTGGCCGCCTTGGATATGGTTTTCGATGGCCTGGGTAAGCTTGCCGAACGCAGATGTTGGGTCATTTTTCGGACCGGATTTCTCTAGTCCTAGATCAAGCGCTACATCCTGATCGAGCCCAAATTTCCTGCTTTTTCTCGAAGGCGCGATGCGCGTTTCAGGTGAAGCACGGTGAGACATTGTCATATTTGATGACAATAGCAAAAAGATTTCGGGAAGCGTGC
>JANORL010001119.1:0-4241 GCA_031415295.1 Polyangiaceae bacterium
TGTTCAATCGTTGCAGCAGTGCGGCGTTCTTCGAGGTGCCGGTGCTTGTCTTTGGCGCGCAGCAGTTCCGCTTGAAACGTTCGCACCTCATTGTCCGCGCCAAACGCTTCATTTTGAAACTTTTCAGAGCGTTCTTCCTGCTGATGAACCGCCAAACGCTGCACTTCGAGTTCCGCATCGCGTGCGGCCAACGCAGTGCGTGAAGCGAGGACTTTTTCAGCGAAATCCGCACGAAATATCGCGTCACGTTTTCGCAGCGAGATGATCTCCAGCAGCTTGTGCGATGCCTCGTGCAGCATCAAATCTTCGAGTTCTTTGCGGTAAGAAACGTACCGTTCAGCCTTGGCTGCTTGCCGCTTCAGTGAAGACAAACTGCGCTGGATCTCGGAGACAATGTCTCCAATACGCAGCAGATTTTGCCGCGTTTGATCCATCTTGAGTTCCGCCTGCTTCTTGCGCGCCTTGTACTTCGTGATGCCCGCGGCTTCTTCGATGAGCATCCGGCGATCTTCGGCACGCGCCGAAACGATGAGACCAATCTTGCCTTGCTCGATAATCGAATACGCCTTCGTGCCGACACCTGTACCGAGGAACAAATCGGTGATGTCCTTCAAACGCACGATGGTTTTGTTGATCAAGTACTCGCTCGTCCCGTCGCGATAAAGCTTGCGTGTGACGGCAATTTCAGCGTAATCGCGGTACTCGATGGGCAACGTTTGTGCCGCTGCTTGGTCCGAGTTGTCGAACGTCAACGTCACTTCGGCCATGCCGTGAGGACCACGCGTCTCGGAACCGTTAAAAATGACGTCCGACATCGCGCGCCCGCGCAGATGCTTCGCGCTTTGCTCGCCCATCGACCAACGAATCGCGTCGACGATGTTCGACTTGCCGCAGCCATTGGGCCCAACGATGCCAATCACGTCTTCATCGAAATGGATCGCGGTCTTGTCGACGAACGACTTGAAGCCAGCGATCTCGAGCTTACGGATGCGCATTCGCGGTTCTCTGAGGAAATAGATGGCTACATGGCGTCACATAATGCCACGTACCGCCACCCAACGTCCCCAAGGGTTACACCCAGCGAGCGCATGCGGCAAGCGCGTCGTGGTTCGGAATTGATTTCCACATCGCCCGATCCATCACAAACCTGTGAAAATGTGTGAGCGAATTCATGCTCGCACGAAAAAGATGCCCAGTACCTTCAAAGAAGGTTGACAGATTCAGCAGAAAGGCATACCAGCACCCTGCTTTTCCGCGAGGAGCTAAAGATGCCCACATACGAGTACGCCTGTAAATCCTGCGCTCACGAGTGGGAAACGGAACAGTCCATCAAGGACAATCCCCTCAAAGAGTGTCCGAAGTGCCATCAAGAGACGGCTTCTCGGCAAATCTCCCGAGGAACCGGATTTATCCTCAAGGGCGGAGGTTGGTATTCCGACCTCTACAGTTCCTCGAGCAACAACAAGCCTCAAGGTACTTCTGCCGCGTCGGCGGAAGGAGGATCGAGCAGTGATTCCAGCTCGTCCACCGCGTCGACGACCCCGTCTTCGTCCGATTCTTCCTCTGGATCTTCCTCTGGATCTTCGGCGGCACCGGCTCCGTCAGGCACTACGTGAGCCTTACGCCTTGTTTTTTCGAGCTATTTCTCGAGCGATGACGCGCTGATTGTTCCTCCTGGCAAAGGCTGGCGAGGTGACTGAAGTCCCTAGGCTTCAGCAATGTTTCAGTGTGGCCAGAGCACCGGTGTGGCACGGCGAGTGCTACCGTCTTTCCCATGGACGAGAGAAAGCGGCTCGACGAGTTGCGTGCACAGCTTGCAGAACTCGACCATCAAATCCTCCATCAACTCGAACGTCGTGCGCGGATCGCTCAAGACATCCTTCGGCATCGTGGAGGAACTGCGCGATTTGCTCCAATTGCCGATGGTCTGCATCTTCAGGCCCTCGAACAAGCCGTGCTTCCGCCATTGTCAGCGCCCGCTGTTCGAGAAGCGTTTGTCGCGATTGATGCGGCATGTCGGCTGCTCGAAGTTACTCCGCGGGTCATGTTTGTCGGTCCCGAAGGTGGATTCGGCTGGATGGCTGCTCGTGATCACTTCGGAATAAGCGCCGAATTCTTGCGTAGTGATAGTCCCGCTGCGGCGCTCGAAGAAGTGTCGCGATCGCGCGTCGAGTTTGCCGTCGTGCCGTACGAATCGTTATCGGATGGCCCGATTTTTCCGACGATTCAAGTCATTGCTACCAATGGCCTCAAGTTGGTCGGTGAACGTGAACTAGCCCAATGCTTGGTTTTGGCCAGCATGAGTTCGGACCTGACAAACATCGAAAAGATCTACGTCGCTCCACCCGATCATGCGGCAGCGGCGGCGTATCTCCAAATCAATCATCCCCAAGCTCAGATTCTTGATGTTCGTTCGCCGATCGTCGCCATCGAGATGGCTGAGACAAACCCAGGTTGTGCGGCGATTGTTCCAAGTAAAACGGTGAGTCGGTATGGAAAACTCACCATCGTCCGCGAAAACGTTGGCGATAGTGGCCAAGTTCGAATGCGATACGGCATCATTTCTCGCGTCCCGGCACCTCGATCAGGGACCGATGCCACGGCATTACTCTTTAGCGTTCACGATCATCCCGGCGCACTTCACGAAATATTGCATTACTTCAAAGACAAGAATTGCAACTTACGTCGCATTCAATCGCGTCCCCTTCCGGGCCAAGGTTGGGAGTACCAGTTTTACGTTGAAGTGAGTGGTCACGTCACGGATCGCAACCTCGTCGCAGCGCTCGAAGGCATCAAGCGCGACGCAAAAATGCTCGTCATTGTCGGTTCTTTTCCTCTCGAGCGGCCGGAACGAGTAACGTCCTAAGAGGGTGTTCAGCCGGCATTTCGTGATGAACGTTTCGCGTCGATTCTGCATGCGCATGGGTGCGGCTTTGGCCTTGCTCATGGCTGTCGCGACCTCTTCAGGTTGTGGCGGTTCCGATAAGAACCTCATTTTGATGGGGGGCAATCAAGTAGATCCAGTGATGATCGATCGCGATCCGATGGCGCTACTGCCCAGTAATCCCGTCATGCTCGGGTACCTCGATGCGGTCGAGATGTTTCGGTCGAACCTTGGTTCGGATGTGAACCAAATCGTGACCATGATCTTGCCGCTTGGTCCTGAGTCGAACTTCGTTCCATCGCGCGATGTGAAGAAGGTGTACGGCGGCATTTACGCGATGCAGGGCGCGGATTTTTGTGCCGTGCTCCAAGGCGACTTCGATGTGCATTCGATTCGCCGCGCTGCGGAAGCGCGGACGATGGTCTCTTCGAAAGTGCCCCTCGTGAGGTCGCGTTATTCGGAACTCGACCTGTACACCGCGGGAAACATTGGCTTTGTGGTGCTCACGCCGCACACGGTTCTTTCGGGAAACGAAACGGGTATGCGTCGAGCGCTCGATCGCCTTCGTCGCGACAAACTGGCGCGTTCCCTGCCGACGTGGATGGCTGATTTGTCCAGTACACCGGGCGCCGCGTTTACCATCGCGGGGGATTTTGGTGGTCAGTCGGCCGTTGACGCTGCGACGCAAAAGATGCCTTTTCTCGTAGGTTTGCAGAAGTTTCGAACCATCGGTAACTTCAAAGATCCAGGGATGAACGTTGCGGGATCTTTCACGTACGCCGATACGCCGTCGGCTGCATTGGGAGCGGTTCAACTGGCGGATTTGCAGAAACTCACGGGTTTCATGAGCTTGTTGTCATCACTTGGGCTCATCGGAACCGTGCCGACGATGCGTGTCGAACAGCGTGACAACGACCTAGCGTTCACGATGCCTGTCGATACGTCGTTTGCGCGTTTTCTGCTCGGAACGTTGAAAGATCTCACGAGCAAAGCAGTATCGGGAGCACCACCTTCAGGAACGTGGGTGTGGCCGCTCTTGAATCGCTGAACGGTCACGTTCTCACGCGGTAAAACCTACAGTTTGTCCAGGATTACGTCGTCCATTCGGACTTGTTCGTCCGAACGCGTACGGGTTCCGGCAATGCTGCGTGAAGATCGATGCGGCGGGCATCACCCGACAAACGCGAAGCGAGCAATTGGAACAGGCCGAGAGCAGACAAACCCGTCGCCGCGACGAACGCCACGCCACCAAGGGCCGTGGTTACGATGCTCGGCCATGTATCCAGTTTTCCCGGACGACTCAAGTCCAGCAGAAACAATTCGACGCCAAGGCCCAAGAGCACGCTGAGTCCCACAT
>JANORL010001120.1:0-1632 GCA_031415295.1 Polyangiaceae bacterium
CCAGCCGAACTCAATATCGGCAGGCGGCTTGTAGAGAGAGGGACGACCTCGTCAAGTCATCGCGGGCCAAATCAAATTTTTCGCAGCCGAAACGCCCCCGACTTGTGCACTTTGCCCGGCAAAGGCCGCCCAAGCACTCGCTCGGCCACATTCCCCGCCTCGATGAGCTTATCAAGGTCGATTCCCGTCTCGATTCCCATCCCTTGTAGCAAGAACACCAAATCTTCAGTCGCAACGTTGCCGGCTGCCCCAGGTGCGTACGGACATCCACCCAAACCACCCACGGACGCATCGAAGTGCCGCACGCCCATCTCGAGCCCCACCAGTATGTTCGCCAGCGCCGTGCCTCGTGTGTCGTGCATATGCATCGATATCTGATCGATCTGCATCACGTCGAACGCACGTAACAAAATGTCGCGTGTTTGTCTTGGCGTACCCATGCCAATCGTGTCGCTCAAGCCGATTTGGTAACATCCAAGATCGAGCAAACGGCGGGCAATTTTCACCGAAACGTCCGCCGATACCGGCCCCTCGTACGGACATCCCCACATCGTCGACAAGTATCCGCGCACGCGTAAACCCGCTTCGCGCGCCGGAGGAATGATTTCCGAGAACACTCCGATCGTCCGATCGATCGTCTTGTTGATGTTCTTCATATTGTGCGTCTCGCTCGCACTCATGAACACCGCAATCTCTGGAAGACCCGTCGCCAATGCGCGTTCGAGACCTTTCGAGTTTGGACAAAGCGCACTGAACGTCACGCCTTCGGGAGCACGAATCGTGGTCGCAAGTTCCTCAGCATCAGCGAGTTGCTGCACCCACTTCGGCGATACGAAACTCGTGATCTCGATGCGCTGGAGCCCCGCCTCCACAAGCGCTCGAATGAGCTGCTTTTTCCCGTCGAGAGACACCACCGCCGGTTCGTTTTGCAAACCATCACGAGGACTCACTTCGTAGATCGACACGCGATCTGGCGAATGAGCAAACAAGTCAGTTGCTGCAATGCGCGACGTTGAAGAGTCCGTCATGTCCGTGGTCCATTGTTCGGCAAGTCAACGCGGCGTCAACGGTGGCGGATGGAAACGCGGCAATTCATCCCGGAACGACCCGCAAATGCCGCGACTTCTGGCCTGTTACGAACGGAACCGGGTAATTCCCGCTGAAACACGCCAGACAATAGCTTCGTTCGGCCACATCCGATCCAGGTTTCGCGCTCTGCTCGATGTTACGCACAGATGCGACGAGCCCCTCGATGGACAAATACCCCAGCGAGTCGGCGGTCACGTATTTGCAGATTTCGTCGATGCTGTGCGTGGCGGCGATGAGTTCCGCACGTGTCGGAGTATCGATGCCGTAAAAACAAGGCCAACGCGTCGGAGGACTCGAGATGCGCAAGTGCACTTCGCGAGCGCCCGCATCCCGAACCATCTTCACGATCTTGCGGCTCGTCGTTCCTCGCACAATCGAGTCGTCCACGATCACCACACGTTTGCCCGCGATGACGGAGCGATTCGGAGACAATTTCAACCGAACGCCGAAGTGACGAATCGACTGCTGCGGCTCGATGAACGTTCGTCCGACGTAGTGGCTACGAATGAGTCCCATGTCGAAGGTAAAGCCGGCATGTTGGGC
>JANORL010001121.1:0-3324 GCA_031415295.1 Polyangiaceae bacterium
GTGTCTAGGTGGCTGGTGTCAAACGTCGCGAGCGCCCGAAAGCTAGGGCGACGGAGCGAGGAATCCTCCTGGATTTCGAGCGATGTCGACCGACGATTTCGGGTGCGCAGCAGTTTGACACCAGCTACCTAGCACAAGAGGCGAAATTTCGTTAGGCAAAGGTATTCAGACCGGCACACGATGTCGCTCGTGTGATTGCCGTTGACGCGCGAGGGCATCGCGCGCGATAATCATTTTTGCAACATTCCTAAAGAAAGCGATCAGAAGAAAATGAATCGAATTCGGCACATATCTTCGTTGGTGGTTCTTTGTCCACTGATTTTTGCGGCGTGTGGGGAGCCGTCACCGCAAAATGGGGCTTCGTCGAGTAGCTCGGCAAACGCCGGGGGATCGGGTGGCGGTGAAGCGGGAATGGGCGGTATGGGTGGTTCGGGAGGCGCCACGGGCGGAAGTGGGGGAATGGGTGGAGGCACCAGTGGAGCGGTGCCCGTGTCGGGCAATGAACTGTTTCCGTGGCTTCAAGCGGGTAATTATATGGGTTTCAAGGCGGAGTCGGCAAAACATGCATCGACGGGCCCGCACGGTGGGAACGTTCGAACGTTTCTAAATCCAATTCTTTTCGATGCACTCAGTGCAGGTTCGACAAACTTTCCCGTCGGTTCGTCTGCCGTCAAGGAATTATGGGGAAACGGATCGAAATTGCTGGGTTGGGCTGTCTTTGTCAAGACCCAAGCGGACAGCGCCGGCGGAAATGGGTTTTACTGGTATGAGATCTTTAGTACGACCGATCCATCGAATCCCGTGGCCGATGGTAATGGCGTAGGGCTTTGCTCCGGATGCCATTCCAACGGCACGGATTATTACATGTCGCCGTTTCCGCTGCAATGATCGTCGTCGCGTTCTATTGATGGGTAACCTTTGTCGTCAGCAGATCCGACATTCCCATTCCACCAAACGCTTGGGCTTGAATCTGATCCGTCAAGCGATTGAGTCCTTCGAGGAGTGGATTCGCTTGTGCATCAACGGCCGTACGCAATGGGCGCGTTCCCGGAGCCATTTCGACGAGACGCAAAATTGCATCGGCAACGTCCTGCGGATTGGGCGCATTTGGATTGTTCGCCACCGCCGCAAACATTCCCAACAAACCTGCGACGCGCGGTTGCTGTTCGGGGTAGGCATTCGCTCGCCCCGGGTCCGCCGGTGCCAACATGTTCGCCGTAATTTTCGTCGGATAAGAGCCTGGTTCCACAATGACCGATTCGATTCCCGACGGGGCCAGTTCGTATCGATACCCTTCCGCCAACGCCTCGAGCGCGAACTTACTCGAGACATAAGTCGCCAAAAATGGCACGACAAACCGCCCAAAAGTGCTTGAAACATGGACGAGCAGACCACTTTTTTCACGTCGCATGAGCGGCAACACCGCTCGGTTCATGCGGTGCACGCCGAGCACGTTCACTTCGAATATCGCCCGAGCTTGCTCCACGGTAAATGACTCAATCATCCCCATTCCAGCAATTCCCGCATTGTTTATCAGGATATCGAGACCGCCCGCACGTCCGTCGACGAATGCCACGGCTGCATCAACGTAAGCATCGCTCGTAACGTCGAGGTTCACGACTTCGAGGGATCCTCCATGCCCATTGCCTTTGGCAATCAAATCAGCGCTAGCCGCGGCGTTCTTTCCGCTGGGATCACGCATGCCAGCGAATACGCAATGCCCCGCGCTCGCCAACGTCTCGGCCGTGAGTTTGCCAAAACCGCTGCTTGTACCCGTGATGAGAATCCGATATTTGTGCATCATTTCCCCCCATCCGCTCAATCCTAGCGCGCCCATGCCTCTTTGAGAGCATCGGCAAGTTCGTGAAAGTTACTTTCAATCTGCGTGAGAAGCTGATCCGCTCCGTCGAAATCACCAGATCTGCTAATTTCTTCGAATTGCGCGCTGTTGTCACGGATGCGCTTTGCTCCCGTAGCAGCACTCGCGCCTTTTAACGTATGAGCGGTACGTAGCAACGCGGTGCAATCGCGACGAAAAACGGCATCTCGCAGCTCGGCAATGAATTGCGGACCTTCGTCGAGGAAAATACGCCCGATTTCTTCGAGTACTCCAAGATCGCGGAGCTGTGCGATAGTCTGTTCGTCGAGAATGCTCGCATTGGAAGCCTCGGACACGCCCCTCTTGACATCATCGTTGTTCATGGAACTCGTACGCTCTTCAAACTACGTTGACACGCGACCGCGATCATTCGGGTCGAAATTGTTCGATACGGATGAGCTTTACGTTGATGCATATGTTTCGAGCATCTTCTTCCAAGGATGCTCGGACTCTGCGCTGTGACGGGATCAACGTGGCAGTTCTCATCATCGCTCGTTTGCTTCGCACTGCAAAGCACGCGCCCAGGCTTGCGCAGAGCCTTCGTTCTGTCAACACCGTTTGACAGAATTCTTCGATGGTCCATCGATTGGTTGTTTCTGTGCCGCACGCTTCTTGGTAAGCGTGACGAAACGCTGCTCGTCCGCGTGCAATCTGGCGAACGTGTCGTTATCATCGACGACATCATCGACGACGAGCCCGTTCATATGCTTAGGAGCGCCCCAGTGACCGAGCAATAGGTGCACTTGACGTCGCTTCTTGCTCAGCCAGTTTCCGAATGGCGAATGCCCGTCCATCGCGCAATTAAAAGGACTAGCCGGCCATTGCCGTCACAAATGATCGCCCTATCGGACACTGATCATTCGTCTCATCTCCATTTCCGCAGGCATAGCCCTGGCAGTACGCCATTTCTTAGCGCCCGCGAGGGGACTCCGCTGTTTGAGCCCGAGCTTGGGCAACGCGTTGCCACCAAACATGTTCCGAACAGAAGTGATGATCGCCCAAGCGTGCCGCAAGGGGGCTGCTCATGACCTTGCCCTCGACAAATAAAAAAACGTGTCGCTCTCGAGCATGTCGAACGATCTGGGTCGCCTTGCGCCGCGTCGCCCCGTCCTTCTCCACTCTCGACGAGAATCTTCGCTCGTCGCTGCTCGCTGGTTTCCTTCATTGACCCCACCGCATGTTTGCGATATGGCCATTCGATGCATCTGTTCAACAGCACCTTCGTCGCCGTTTTCTTCGTCGCCGCTTCAGGGTGTGCTGGCAGTACGCCTAATGCCAAGTCCACCGACGGCGGGACCGCCGACAGCGGAGCGTCCGATGGCAAACAGGCCGAGTGTTCTGCTGTCGAGAGCAAGTTCAAACAGATGGACGAAGCCGTGAAAGGCCTCCAAGGCACAGCTCGTTTTCGAGCGCTCTCTCCTGCTGTCGAGAAGATGTCGAAAGAA
>JANORL010001122.1:0-6516 GCA_031415295.1 Polyangiaceae bacterium
CCAGTTTACGATGGGGGGCTACGCCCCCCATACCCCCGAGATCGTGGTGATCCGCTTTCATCTCTGGTGGGTGAGGCGCAATTCCTCTAACGCCTGCGCGTTTGTCGCAACGCAGGAACCAAAACGTCCCCTTCGACGACACCTTCCACCTCGAACACGGTTCGTCCTTCCGAATCACGACCCATACGTTCCCGGACGTACTTCGATGGAGCCGCTGCAAGCACGACGCTCAGTTCCGTGACGGCCGCCGCAAGAGGTTCGGCAAGCGCATCCTCGATGATCTGCAAACGCGCTTGTTGCGAAGTGCCCGGTGCAACGCGCACAGCAAGCGTTCCCGTAACACGATTGCCCAGCACGACGACGGCATGCTCCTGACCGCTCTTGTTGAACCGCGCGAGCAACTCTTGCGCATCTTCGAGACGTCCTCGGGCTTTGTTGAGCGCCGACGACAACTGCTTGCGAAGAACGCGTTCCTCTTCGGAAACGTCGCGATCCGCCAATTCTTTTCGCGTGCCCCGTTCTTCTCGCAGCCGCGTGACCTCGGCTTCGTTCGCTTGGACTTCCTGTTCGAGTTTGTCGCGCAAATCAGAATTCGTAGAGTTTGTCATGGACACATTACTTTGAACGCGTAACGATGATGCTGCCCAAAAGCAACACGGCCGCTGTTGCCGCACCGTAAAGACAATACCTCGCGAGAGACGTTTGTCCCGCCAGGTGCAGTTGAAGCGCTGCGAATCCCGCAGCAATTCCAACCGCTGCATAGATCGCTTGCCGAATGCCCGCGTACACCAGACCGGCCGCATGCGAAAGCCCCCGCACGCGAATCTCCGCCTCGCCTCGGTTCGCTCGATGCAAATACTTGCGTAGATCGTCGGGAATCGTCAGCGCCTTGAGCGCCATGTCTTTCGCGCTTTCGAACGCGATCTGCGCCCAGTCACGATTGCCCAAGACGAAATCTTGCAAATACGGACGGATGACCTCCATCGGGGTCAGCTCCGGATCGAGGTGCGTGCACAAGCCCGTCAAAAGCAGAATCGTTCGTTCGAGAAGCACCCAATCGCGCGGAATGTGAAACGCGCCCGAAAGCTCCTTCAGGCCGATGTTCATCTTGCGCAGGTCGATCAAACTCTCGATGCCCTTCTGCGGATCGAGTTTGATGTCCTTCAGATTGAAACTATCGAGCTTGACCTCTTCTTGAAAACGCTGATGGAAAAACTCGATGACTTTTTCACTCACGTCCGGCGAATCGACCCGTGAAAGAAAGCCCATCTTGCGCATGGCTTTGATGAGTTGATCGGTGTCGCGACGAATGACGCCTTCGAGAAATTCCGGAATGCCTTCACGCATCTGCGGCGACAGTTCCGCGACTGCGCCAAAATCGAGCAACACGACTTCTCCGGCATCGCCGACGAGCATGTTTCCGGGATGCGGATCAGCGTGATAAACGCCGTCGATGAAGATCTGCTGGCAAAAAACTCGCACGATTTTGCGCGCCAGCACCTTGCGATCGACACCTCGAGCGTCAAGCGCCGCGATGTCCCCGACTTTGATGCCAGGCATGAAGTTCGTCGTCATCACGCGCCGCGTGGAATGACCATCGATGGGACGCGGAAACAAAACCGTCGGATCTTGAAGGAAATTATCCGCGATTCGCGTGATGTTTTTCGCTTCGCGCTGAAAGTCGAGCTCCTCGAAAATCATCGATCGGACTTGGTGATAGTAGGAATCGAGTCCATGTACCGGGACAAACATGCTGACGATCCCCATGATCCGCCGAATGGTCAGCAGATCCAGGCGGACGATTTCGTCGATGTTTCTATGCTGAACTTTCACCGCCACATGCGTGCCGTCGAGAAGCCACGCTTCGTGCACTTGTCCGAGCGACGCGCTGGCGATGGGTACTTCACAAAATTTCTGGAAGAGTTTGCCGATGGGTTTGCCCAGTTCGATTTCGATCCGTTCGGAGATCTCGGCGTAGGGACGGGGCGGAACTTGGTCCTGCAACGCTTCGAGGCCGTGGCGAAATTGGGCCGGCAGGAAGTTCGCCATGATGCTGAGCAGCTGCCCAACCTTGATGAACAAACCCTGCAATTCGACGATGGTTCCCAGGACGCGACGCGCATTTCGCGTGTGCAGATCCGCCATACGCGGCTGCATCCAGGCATCTCCAAACCAGCGTCCCAAGAAGAAAAACGAAAGGTAACTGCCAAGAACCACGAAGGTCGTGTAGTACGCTCGGACAAACCGGTACCTCTGATGCACGTTTTTGCGACGCGACGGACGTGCCGTTTCCGGAGGAAAACCGGGCTTCGATGCGGAAATTTCCTTCCGAACGATGGACGCCGCGCCGTTCGACTTCACGCCATTCGAACGGCCGTTCTTCGCATGTGCGGCCTTTTTCTTCGCACGCGACGGAGACGGACTCGGCTCTGCCGGAACGGACGGGACGCCTTGGGGCACAACGGCAGCGTACTCCGTTTTCACAAGGTGTTCATCAGGCGTCGCGAGCGGTGTGATGTTCGGGAGGACGACGGAAGCGTACATCGTACGCTGAGTAAGTCCGACCCGACGCATCGCAACGCGCAGCAGCCTGATTAACACCCTCTCATGATCTCGAACATGGTGTCGTACGCGACGGGCCTGGCTTGGCGAATCGCAAGAGAAATGCGCGTCGGAAAAACGCGGTTCGACAGAAGCACTCCGACAAACTCGACTTCAGGATCGATCCAGATGCTGGTCCCGGTAAAACCCAAGTGTCCAAACGTGCGTGGTCCAAGGCGACTGCCAGAACTTGGAGCGCTCCCACTTCTCGCATCAAAACCAGCAAGCAACGAACCACCAGGTCGGACGCGAAGGAGCGGTTCGATGTCGTCAGGACCAAGCCACGTGGGACAACGACCAGCCAGAGCATCGAGTACGGCAACGCCAAGTCGGGCGACGTCCAGGGCCGTTCCGAAAAGCCCCGCATGACCAGCAGCTCCATGATTGGCATAAGCCCAGGCGTTTTCGTCATGAACCGCACCCCGCACGAGCCCGCCACGAAAAGGCACGAACTCGGTCGGAGCAACACGCACGTCGAATGATGGATCGCGACGTCGCCACAAGCGCGCAGATCCAATGCCCAAGCTCAAGGGCGCGGACACTTCTCGAGCCATGAGATCATCGAGCGGCAAACCGCTACGGGTTTCGAGAACTGCGCCCAGCAACAGATAACCAAGGTCGCTATAGACCGGGACAAACCCTTCCGGAGGAGGTTCGTCGGGGCACGACGCATGACGCATACTCGCGGCGCGAAGGAGCGCGTCGTCGCGATCGATCTCGGTGGCGCCATGAACGAGGGGCGTATAGAGCGCGCCATGGGCATCGAGGCCTGCGCGATGAGCAGCGAGAAGATCGAGAGATACACGTGCTGATTCTGTGGCTGACAAAGCGGGCAAGGCGTCGGCGAGTGATTGATGACGAGCAAGTTCGCCCCGACGAACCAACCGCGCCATGGTGAGAGCTGTGATGGGCTTGGTGACGGAGGCGAGATCGAAAGGTGTGTCGATTGTAGCTTGGGGAGCGTTTTGCTCGGAACAGAGCGTTCCGAAAGCGCCAACGCCAAAGACAAACTGATCACCTACACGACGTGCGGCAGCGACGACAGCGCACGGAGCTGCTCGGAAATCCTCGACGACGATCTGTGCGGCACGAGTGAGATCCACGGCTGTGGAGAACGAAGGCACGTCTTTCGCGATGGACCAGAAGCTGGTCGTCGAGTCAACGGACGTGGAACTGGGGGTGCGAAATGACGTGGTATTGCAAGGTGGAGACCTGAACACGTCACGACTTTGACCGCTGGTGGATGACGCTCGTATTCTGCGTGATCAGGAGAACTGGGGTTTGGGGCGCAGGGCGCCGAAGGCGACCCGAAGCCTCAATTGTTAAACCCAAGGCACGAGCATGGCCGAGTTTACGTATGAGGCCCGAGCGCGATCTGGAGAGATTCGCAAGGGTGTTAGAGAAGCGGAAAACGACGCTGCGGTGCAGACGTGGCTTCGTGGTCAGCAACTCACTCCCATCCGAGTTAGCCCCAAGAAGAAGGGCTTCGACTTTAGCAGCATCAGTTTTGGGTCGGGCGTCAGCACGCAGGACATCGTCAAGTTCACGCGACAGTTCGCGACGATGATCGACGCCGGTTTGCCGCTCGTGCAGTGCCTTGACATCCTTGCGAATCAAGAGCCGAATCCGACGTTCAAAGTGACTCTGCGCGACATTAAAAATACGGTGGAACAAGGTTCGACGTTCAGCGATGCGCTGCGCCGACATCCAGCGATTTTCGACGACCTGTTCACGAACCTGGTTCAAGCAGGAGAAGCGGGCGGCATCCTCGACACGATCATGAACCGCCTCGCTGTGTACATCGAAAAGCGGCAGAAACTCGCGCGGCAGGTCAAAGGAGCCATGACGTACCCGACGGCCGTCATGGTGATCTTGGGGATCGTCATCTTCGTGTTGATGACGTTTGTCATTCCCGCCTTCGAGGGGATGTTTGCGGAGTTTGGCGCAAAAGACGCTTTGCCTGGACTGACGAAAGCCGTCATTGCGATCTCGCGCGGTTTCGTAAGCGCGTTGCCGGTGATCATTCCTTCCATCTTTGGAATTATTTACGGATTCATCCGCTTGAATCGGATTCCCAAGGGCAAGCGAGTCATTCATCGCGTGATGCTGAAGCTGCCAATCGTGGGTGACGTGTTGCGCAAGATCGCCGTGGCTCGTTTTACCCGCACACTCGGTACGCTACTCAGTTCGGGTGTTCCGATTCTCGATGCGCTCGATATCGTCGCAAAGACGGCGGGCAACATGATCATCGAGGAAGGGCTCATCTACACGCGCATGAAGATTTCCGAAGGGAAGAACATGGCTGAGCCTCTTACGGAGGCGAACATTTTCCCGCCGATCGTGGTGCAGATGGTGGCCGTTGGTGAACAAACGGGTGCGCTCGACACGATGCTCAACAAGGTTGCCGACTTTTACGAAGAAGAAGTCGACGTGGCGATCGCTGCGCTCACATCGCTTCTCGAACCGATCATGATGGTCGTCGTCGGTGCGGTCGTCGGTGTCGTTCTGATGGCCATGTACCTGCCGATCTTCAGTCTCGCGGGCAACATCAAGGGCGAGTGATATGCAGCTCGGTCTCCGCGGTGGTGCACACAGCACGTTCGCGGTCCGCTTCGTGTGGCTCACGGGCGCACGGCTGCTCGTTCTGACGTTGGTGCTCATCGTCACGACGACGATTTATCTCGGCGACTACGCAACCCATCCTTATTCGAGCAAGTTCGCGTTGCTCACCGTCGCGGCGGCGTATGGGCTCACGGGGCTTTACGCGGCGGCGCTACGTTTCGGGCGTGGTCTCGAAGTCGTCGCCGTCGTGCAGATGCTCGTCGATCACGTGGTGTGGTCAGCGATTGTGTACGTCTCGGGGGGCGTCGCGAGCGGTGCCACATCGCTCTATGGACTCACGTGTTTGACCGGTGCGGTCCTGCTCGGCATGCCGGGCGCGTTGCTCGCATTGTTCTTGGGCATAACGTCGTACGTGTCGTTGAGTTGCGCCTTCATTTACGGCTATTTGAGTCCTCCACCAGATCAACCCGCGGGCGCTTACGCCAGGACTTGGAACGAGGCAGCGTTCCCGTTGGTGCTCAACTTGCTCGCGATGACGGCAGTCACGCTGCTCGCGAGCTACTTGGCCGAGCGACTTCGCGAAAGCGATATGCGGCTTCTTGCCGCCACGGATCGTGCCGAAAAGGCTGAACGAATGGCCGCGCTCGGACGGCTCGCAGCGGGTTTGGCGCACGAGATCCGCAACCCTCTTGGAGCGATCGCTGCATCGATCGAACTGTTGCGCACGGGCCCGAGTCTCGCTGCGGAAGATCGAGAACTGTGCGGCATTATCGAGCGCGAGGCGTCACGCATGAACGCGCTCATTGGCGACATGATGGATCTGGCCCGTCCGCGCGTGCCGACGAAAGAACCGATGGACCTCGCCGATGTCGCGCGCGAAGTGGCCACACTTGCCGCAACGTCCGGTCGCGGCGGAGACGTGATCGTACGCTGCGATGGCCCAAATGATGTGCACATCATCGCGGACATGGCGCAGATGAGGCAGTTGGTTTGGAATTTGGTACGCAATGCGATTCAGTCGAGTTCCGCAGGTTCCGAAGTGATCCTGATGTGGTCGAAACACAACACGAACGGGGTGACGTTCGCAGTCAACGATCATGGTGTCGGCATCGATCTGAATACGCGCGAACGACTGTTCGATGCATTTTTCACGACACGATCGCAAGGTATGGGCATTGGTCTCGCCGTCGTGAAACGTATCGTGGACGATCATGGATTCACGGTGGCCGTAGACAGTTCGGAGAGCGAAGGCACGACGTTCACCGTGCACATTCCGCCTTCGAGCGTCGCCTAGGAAGTACAACTCAACGACACGTACGACGTTATGCCCAAGAACAATGCGAGCAACGCGCC
>JANORL010001123.1:0-4127 GCA_031415295.1 Polyangiaceae bacterium
GAAAACCATTGCCCCTAGGGTTCCGACAGGACGTAGCGGCAGATTCTCGTCATTGCCCTTCCCAAAAAACACGCTCGGGCTGGTGAAGTAATCGTAAGGACCACTTCCCAGCCCCGAATGTCGCAAGTCTTCGATACGCACTGAAATCGCCTCGACAAGGTATTTGATTTTGCGTGGCGTAAGATTCATGTCTTCGGGCTGCGATTGCGGTTTCTTGTCGTCGAAGGGTACTTCAGGAAAATGAAATGAAAAGACGACGATTTCATCGTCGATCACATGCGATAACGGATCGGCGAGTGGATCGGCGTGATGATCGAGCAGGGTAATCGAGACGGGGCCTGCTTTTTTGTTGGATGCGAGGAGCACTCGCACTTCGAGTTTTCCGTTGACGGCGCAGCTGAAGATTTTCGAGCCTAGGCCCAATGGAGGTTCGGTCCAAGGTTTTGCGGCAAAACTGGCGCGTATAGGCGATTCTTTGTTTTGGATCGTCCGCGCTTGGGCGTCGTCCAGGCGCGTGGCGAGGGGCGCCTTGATTTCATAACCGCGAGCGACGGGACCCACCATGGCGCGTGGCCCTGCGCCCGTGTCGACGATGAATACGCCGAGTCGTGGCCCATCCGTACCAAGATAAGCGATTTTGTCGATGTTTGTCAGGGTGAAATAATCAGCAATAAAATCCGTTTCTTTGGTCGCGCCTATTTCACGGTCTTCGAACATGTCGAAATACCATCCGGTCCATTTCGGTGGTTCTCCGCTATCGGCGTAGCCGCCTTGGGGGACGAATTCGGCGACCATACCGAGCCATGTTGATTGATCTTTGGTGGGCGCGCCGCGGGTGAGTTCGGTTTTGGTGATGTTCGATAACGTGCCGAGAACTCGAAGCAGTCCATCGAAGCCGCCGCCAGCGACGTTGCGCAGGCGTTGTACGTGTTTCGTCAATGCGGCATAAAATGGTGCGAGAGGTTCCACGTACGCATCGGGAATGGCACAACCGTACGCATCGTAACCTTGGCCAGACAGCAAAACGAAGGTATGGCGGAGTTGCCCATACCCGACGAGAGCCGAGGACAAACGCAAATCGGCATAAGCATCGCGTTTCATGAAGGAAGGGATCGTGCCAGTGGGCTGTTCGGCGAGTGCCAGCAAAGCGCCGAGAAAGCTTCCTTGGATATCGTCACTTTGATTCGTGCGTCGTGCGATGTCTGCGCGGGAAACGTCGAGGGCTTTTTGGAGTTGTGAAAAATGATTCAAATCGTCTTGCAGATATTTTTTTGCGCGATCGTGTCCCAACAGATATCCCACGTCGGCGGCGCCAAGTTCGAATCGATTGGGCATGTTGTCGTGCACGAGTCGTTCGAGCGGCGCGATGTCGGCGCTGATGCGCGGACCCATCATCGTGGAAATGACCGGTAAATCCTTGACGCCTTGGGGCATGAAATGGATGCGAGCCGTGCGCTTTTCATTGTTGCCAATGGCGATTTTGAGCTTTTCCGGGGCTTCGGGATCGTTCGGGCGAATCTGGTGTTGGTCCATGAGTTGGAGCAGTTTGGGCATTCCAACATCTTCGCGTTTACCACCGAAAGCTGAATACACTTCTTCGAATGCCGCGAGTTCCGTGAGGGCTCCGGATTGGCGAAAAAGATCGGCCAAGGCTAATGCATCACGCGCTTCGCGGGGGGTTTCTCGAGGGTCTGGGACGGCATCGGGATGGGAGCTGCGGGAGCCGCGGGACACGAGGTTCCATTCGAAGCGGGTGAGCCACGTCATTGCTCGAAAATAGGGTTCGATGTTGAAGTGGGGATCGAAATTCGCATAATGACCGCGTGGCGTGTATTGCGACACGTCGATCATGCGCGACCTGCCGAAAATATCGACGGGAACGAGGCCTTCTTGTTTAAAAATGGAGTCGTGAATCGTGGTGATGGTGGCGTCTTGGCCGAGCACGGACGAGGGTTTGTCTTCCTGGGACCATTGTTTGCCGAGGCGCATGGCGATACCGAGGTAGATATCGAGGTCTTTGAGGGTGACGTCGTCGTAGACGCCTTTGGAGATGGCGAGACGTTTGCGCAATTTATCGAGCATTTTATCGAGGGCCGGGGCGAGGCGTTTTTGTTCGGCTACGCCAAGCGCCACGTCGGTGGCTCGAAAAACGGCGTGCAAAATGGGATCGATACCAACGTAAAGCGGTAGTTCTTCTTGAAAAATATCGTGAAAAGCGTGAGCGTAGTTGGAATAGGCGAGGCGATCGAGGACGACGAAACCATTTTGGCGGAGCAGGGTTTTTTCGTGGTCGTCGAGGTGTAAATGGTTATCGATTCGTTCGAAGTATTGCGGTTTCTTCAGACCGTCCCACGGATCGTTTGCTCGGACGGGGGTTGTTGCGACAATGTTGGCTCTTTTTTCTGTCGAGCGAATGTGGTCGTTGCTGACGAAACACGCGTTGGCACCTTGGGGAGCGATATCGACGGTATCGCAGAGAAAGTCGTCGTCTTTCGAGTTGCAATGGGTTTCGGGAGCGGCGAAGGGTTTGGCGCCTTTATGTGCCGCGACGATTGGAACATTTGCAGGCATGGCGCATGCGGTGTCTGGGGTCATTTCGCGTAGGGCGATGAAGGCGCGGGAGTATTGTTCGTTTGATGCGCGAGCGGGTCTTGCCTGTGCGGGTGTGGTCATCGTCGCTTGGGCGCTCGATGTGGCCGCGGGTTTTTGCGCGTCGAGTGTTGCCTGCTGGGTCGTGGACTGGGTTGTGGACTGGGTTGTGGACTGGCACGTGATGCCGAGGGTGGCGGCGACGATAACGAAGACAAGCGACCCAAAGCGGCGGTTCATGAGATGATGGTATCGCAAGTCGTGGTGGATGGGAATGGCTCACGACGGGGTATTCGGCGGCGGAGGTCGAGCCGGAGGTGATTGTGGGGATAGCGCAGGCGTTTGTGGACATTGGAGCGCGGGACGAGGCAGGTTTGTCGGAGTCGCGGCGGCCGAGTGAGCGTGCGGAAGCTTGGGCTGCTCGTGCGGGGAAGGGTCATTACGCGGAGGCGGCGCGTATCTTGAGAGGGGCGCGGGCGGATGGCGGATGACGTGAGGGGTTTGTCGGACGAGGTACGCGCGCGAATGGCTTGGGATTTGTAGGGATTTTCGTCGCGGCAGAGGAAGGTACTTGACGCCGGAAATTGTTCGCGTAAGATCAGCGCGGCTTCGGCTCGCACCGTGGCTCAGTGGATAGAGCAGCGGTTTCGTAATCCCCATGTTAGTCATGCGCCTGTAGCTCATCCGGATAGAGCAATTGTTTCCTAAACAATAGGTAGCAGGTTCGAGTCCTGCCAGGCGCGCAACGAAATAATAATACAAAAGCAAGCACTTAGGCCGTCGGAACGCCGAATGGTCTTTGTATTTTGTTACACAGAGACGCTGAGTCTCCAGGTCTGCGAACGAGTCACCTTGTAGGTGTCACCGGATACAAGTGTCCATCTCGGTCCTGCCGTCCCAAACGAAAGCATGCAACGTCCACACGCGCACACGCGCATGGAATGAGTCCCCGGGGTTGGTCCGGGCGGGTTTGCCTGGGTGCGGGGGAGAAGTCAAATAATCTGTTCGCGTCCAGTCGTGCGTCGTTCTTTCCCGCATACGGAGGTTCGTCTGACTGTTACGAATGCTGAACATGCGTAACGTTCGTCCCTCTCACACGGCCGTTCGTCCAACCATCCAGTCGATCATTCGGCTACCGGCCGCAAAGATAGTTGATCCGTTCTGCGCCAAACGCGTGTACCGTCGCGGGTATGAGACCTCAATCCGATGGAGCCATCCTGGCAGCCAAAGTGTCCGCGCGCATTCGCGAGTTCCGTGCAGCGCGCGGAATCTCGGCCGAGGTACTTACGCAAGGGGCAAACTTATCTCGCGCGGAACTGTACCTGCTCGAAACGGAAAGCGAAGACATGACGCGGGACATGCTCGAACGCATCGCTGCCGTTTTCGGCGTGCATCCGGCTGTGCTTTGCATGTCCCCGGACGAACACGTCATCGCAACTCTGCTTGAAGCCCAGCGCGATTTGCCGAAAGACGCATTCCAAAAACTCGCGGGCGAACTTGTTTCGAAAGGCTTTGGTCGTTCAAACGGCGCCGCTTGA
>JANORL010001124.1:0-5267 GCA_031415295.1 Polyangiaceae bacterium
CGATCAGGATCAAACCACGCTTACCGCAGAAACCGACGAAAAGACGCTGGAGAATTGGCTTCAGCATGCAGCGAGCGCAAAGACTACGTCCGAGCTTTTTGCTGCATCCCCCCCGACACCTGCCAGCGGCTGATCGAAGCAGGCCTGAAAGGGCTTTGCCCAGGGTTTGCCCATTTGCACACGCCGCACGCCCAATCTTGGCATTGCGTACATGGTAGACTATTGCACGTTGCCGGGATCGCTGTCGCGGTCGTCTTCATCGTCGACGATTTCGTCGTTCGCGCTGTCGTCGTATCGCAAATGAAAGATATCGCCGCTAAGGTCTGCTTTTTTGAGCATTACATGGAGCGCTGCTCCAATGAAATGGTGTGCGGTCATGAGGCCCCCCAGCGCCGCGCATGCTGCCATCTGCTCACGCTCACGTGCATCGATTGGAAGTTCGGCAAGGATGAGCGTCGCCGCACGTTCGGCAACCCCAGCAAGCGTGCCAGGGGCGTCCGGAGCATTGTTGGGTTCGAATTGTTCCGCGATAAGACGTTCGCGCATATTCGCGGCCGCAAGGCGTTCCGCATACATTGCGTTTTCCTCCGCTCGCACAATCCGCTCAAGCGCGAGCGTTGCGGTCAATTCTCGCTCGCGTTCATGCGCCGCGCCAAGACGCGCGGCATATTGCCGATCGAGTCTCAGCCAAAACCAAGCAGTGGCTGCAAACCAAGGCACTGCTATTATCAACGTTATCGTTATCGCCACTTTGAACCTCCTATCATTGCGATGACCCACAAGTGCAAGCCTACAACTGCTCCTAAGAACCAAGTGTGATAGCTCTCTGCCGATTCCGGAGAGAGAAGAAAAGCGATCGCGGGCATTGTCGAGACCCACGAAGTAGCAATTGCGACGCCATGCCACGCTTGGGGCTTCTCACGTCGCTTTGTCCATTTAATAATTGCTGATACTTCAAAAACAAACGCAACAATATGGACCACCGCGGCCAAACGGAACCAAGACGAACCGCGAATCAATGGATAGGTCACGGCAGGAATGCCTGTGACGAGCAACCACGCACCCACAATCCACCACGATCGTGCGCGGACAAACGTCCAGCGAATCCATGCCGCAACGCCCAAGGGCCACGCGAAGTAAAGTGCACACTGCAGCACGAGCAATGCACGATTACGGAAACCATAAAGCGGCGCGTCTTCTGGAGGCGGCAGCAACTGGCTAATGGACTCACCAGCGCGAGCCGACAAAAACGTCGCACACCAAACGATCGCAAGGGCGAAAGCGTCCTGCCGCGCTTTCGACCGTCGCAGTGCCACCGCGTACGCGATGGCCACGACGCACGCCAAGCCGTGCAAAATCATCGCGGCGAGGCGTAAGTCATCCACCGTGAGGCCTGTCTACCCAAAAATTTTGCTCGGTAGGCGTTTCCGCTTGCGCGCCTGGATGCGGATGCTTCGACGCCATGAGATCCGCTTGCGCTCCACTTTGCGGCGGGCTCGACACAGACGACAGATCAACGTCCTCGTCCAAGGGCAAACCTGCGAAGCGTGCCAGGACAACCTGCATCACGGTGCTACCCGTGACCGGTTTTTGAGCGCTTTTCGCCCTAGCAGCGTTCAGCGTGTCCGCGATTTCGTCGTAGCGTTGCTTCATTTCTTCGGCGATCTCTAATTCCACGTTCAGCATGGTCGAGCACGGTACACGAACCGTCGACACGGTCAACAGGTCGCGCACAACTTTGTGATCGCGTTCGTCAACGCCTCGGACAAACACGGACATTTTATCGTTCCCGTGCACGTGCTTGCCACGCGATCCCTTGCACGTTCGTGTCCATCGTTGACATTGCAAGCAAGTTCGGCTCTACGAACGATGCAAGAGAATCGGCCAACGAAGGGCGATCGGAAACGCTGCGAACGATGGGAGATCGTGCACGGTGTAGGCGCCGCTCATGACGATTGACGCACGCAACGCACACGCGTAGTTTCCGGACTTGGCCAAAAATTTGGTCCGCGGCTTTGTTGCCGCGTAAAAGCGAGGGGAAGGGATCACCGCATGAAGAAGCTTCATTTACGTATTGCCGTGATCGTAGCGTTCAGTTCGTTTGCCGCTAGCTCGGGGTCGTTTGCCTCTACCCACGACACCCACGAGCTTTCCCACGTTGAACACGAGCAGACTGTCGCGCCACCAGATTCGCGCGAGCAGCCGTTCGAATCACGCGAAATGTGTCTGGACTAAGGTGCACAAGGCGTTAGCGATTCTTTCGACGGTCCCAACATGATACCGCTCGCTACCTATCAAGATTGCGTCAATACCTGCAAAGGTGGCATCGTCGCTATTGAGGCAATGTGCCGGTTCATTCCAGATCCGCGTGCTAAAGCACTGTGTTGGGCAGCTCGATTCACGACACCTGCTTGCGTCGGATTTTGTGGGTGGTATTTCGGCAAGTAAACGGGAGACAGAACAAAGCATGAAAACCGAAGAAAAATGGCAAGCGACGCGTGAACTGCTCGACCCAACGGATCCCACTGTCAAAGTGGAAATACAGCTTGGGTATCCCGAGATACGCACAGAAGACGAATGGGCGTGCTCGTTCCGCATCGTCGGACTTGACACCGAAATATTCGAATATGGGATTGGGGTGGACGCGCTTCAGGCGCTCACAACGGCGCTTGAAGGGATCGCTGCATTTCTTCGAGGTTCGGGACGATCGCTCTCATGGATCGGTATGCCCGGCGAAACTGGCATTCGTCGGCAAGTCCCAATTTCAATGGGCACCGCATTTGCGAACGAAATCGAAGCGCATATCGATGCAAAAATAGAATCGTTCGTCAAAGAAAAACAAGACCAGTCAGAATGACGGTATTCGTCGCGCAACGAATGCGCTATTGAGGGCATATCGTTCCCTCCCGACGATGATCCTCGTGAACCCTTCCGCCCGATCGCAACGTTACGCCGACAACATCCCACGCCCGAACCTACGTCGCCCCTCGCCTGCCATAGGCGTTAAGATAAGCGCAGGATCCGAAGCGCGCCTCACCCCCTGGCCCCCTCTCCAACTCCGCATTGCTTCGCAATGCTGCGTGGAGAGGGGGAAAAGAACCTTGTTTTTTCCGGCTCCCCCTCTCCACGTAGCGCCGTAGGCGCGAAGTTGGAGAGGGGGTTGGGGGGTGAGGTGCGTGAGGGCACAGAGCTGAGACACCGCGCTCATTCTATCTTAACGCCTATGCGGTTCCGTGGTCGGTGTGATTATGCCATCAAACGCTGAAACCATCCAAACCCATGGCTTACCGACCGGCCCAAGGCAAGACCGTCAGGCAATTCGAGGTTCGTGACGAATGTTCCCTCGAAACCGATCAGCGATACGCCTTTGATGGTCGTCGGGACTTCACGCATCGGTTCGAATGCAGCGAAGATGGTTTCGTCTGGCGAGAAAAACCACCCGAATGCTTGGCTCATCGTGAGCAGATTGCCCACGAGAATGCGGTCTAACTCCTGACGACGCGCGGCCCAATCGAGGTCTTTGAATCGCGCGTGATTTTCCTGGTTGAGTGCAATCCAAGGTGCGCGAAAATCATAACGGAGTAGTTTGCGCGAGAATGCCCGCGTGACAGATACGACGCTCCAATCGACTTGCGTGATCTGGACGTCGTGTTCGCCAATGCGAACTTCGGTTCCGGGCCAAGGATGCATCATGGCCCGTTCGGCGGCTGCACCAATCGCGAATACAGCGGGTGTTTGGTCGAGCCAGCGGTAATGCACGAGTGGGTACCGTACGAGCGTTCGGTCGCCTTCGTGGCCGTGAAATGCGGAATCGTGTTCAAAAATCGATGCTACAGCGCCGCGCCATCGAGCGGCGAACTGCTGAGGGTTTCCCGGGGGCAGCGAATTCGACAAACGAAAACGCCCGAATGCAGCGTGTGTGGGTGGTTTAGAGGGAGGGGTCAAGGTGATTCCGGAGGGGTTGAGGCGAGGTGTTGTCGCAAGCGATAGCGTGAGCACGAACGCAGGTCAAGGTTTCTCGACGCGTGGTGGTTGGTGTGAATCTCGTGCAGGTCTGCAAGCAAGCACCGAACTGAAAAATACTTGTTGACACATTGAACCGACTTGGCGAAGATGCGCGACTCACACCGTTTGAGACGCTGAACGCACGCAAAGGATCGACGTAGATGCCACAGCACGTGTTGGTGGTCACGCTGGGACCAGTTCAAGACTTCATCGCATCCGCGCGTCGTTGTCAGGACCTTTGGTTCGGTTCGTGGCTCCTCAGCGACTTGTCGCGAGCGGTTGCGAAACAGATCCTCTCGACGTGCCCCGCAGCCGAACTCGTTTTTCCACACAGCGTAAATCAAGACGAAATTGCGGTCGCCAACAAGATCGTCGCGGTAATTCCTGCCAATTGCAACGTGGGGGATGTGGCGGTAGCAGGCAAATCGAGCATGCAAGGGCGCCTTATTGCATTGGCCCTTCAGATTTTCGAGAAGTTGCCGAAGACGGGGTGGGATCGTGACCTGGCCGAGCGGCAGCTTTCGGATCTGATCGAATACATTTGGGCTGCTGCGCCTATCGTGGTGGATGACTACGGCATGGCAAGAGAGCATGCGGAACGACTGTTGGGGGCGCGCAAGAATACGAAAAATTGGAGTCAGGCCAAGTTGGACGGGGCCGGACGTGTGAAATGTTCGATTGATGGCGAACGCGAATCGGTGATTCCCGAATCGGTCTTTGAGGACAAGAAGCTTCTGGCCGCGCTTTTCTTGAAGAAGTCCGAGCGGCTTTGCGGCGTGTGTCTTCTGAAACGCGTGGGTGAACAATTTGGAATCGACGGCAACGACGCAAAAAAGAAGACGTTTCATTCGAATTCGCACGTTGCGGCGGGGCCGGTTTTCAAACGAGTGACCGACCTGAAAGATGCAGGAGCGCGAGCTGCAAAGACCTACGCAAATGCGCTTGCAAGCAAGGCCATTGGGATCGACTTTGGCAAATTCTCGCATCTCGAGCGCAAGCACGGCCTCGAAGGATACTTGCTTTTCGAGGATCGTTTGCCGGATGCGATTGAATCCTACGCACCAGAGAAGACAGACGAAGCATTGAAGAATGCTGTGGCTACGGCGCGCGAGGCATTGAGCAAATTCTTGGGGGACATTGGTCACGAAGGTCCGACGACAGCTTATTACGCCATGCTGCTTGCCGATGGTGATCATATGGGAGATGCAATCAAAGAATTAACCACAAAAGAGGACCACAAGCGTTTGAGTGCCGCGCTCGAG
>JANORL010001125.1:0-9472 GCA_031415295.1 Polyangiaceae bacterium
CTGCGCCCCCCATACCCCCCAAAGATCGAATTGCAAACCATGAGTTTTTCTGGGCACACTCTCCTTTGCCCAGCCGCAGACCATCCTCGATTCGCTTCTTCGGTGCCTTGCCCGCAATGGCGTAACATGCCAAAAGCGACGGCTCGATTTCCGACGCCTCGTCGTCACTCGACGCCCCACCATCGCATAAGCCCTTTTTCTCCAATATCCCAAGCACCTTCTTCGCCGTACGAAATGCCACCTCGTACACTTCCTCCTCGGACGGCCTCGGCAATCGCAAAAATCGCAGTCCACCCTCGTCGGCTTCGCACGAGCACAAAGCACAGTCAAGCGTGGCTGTCGCGCAAGGTGGGTTGATGCCTATTCCTGAATGGTTCATCAATACCTGGTGCGGTCGCTCGTGGCACCGAATGTCTCGCTTGTTATACCTGGTGGGACGGATGCGACCCCGGTCTGTCTCTGGCCAATCTTCCTCGCGCCGTTTCACTTGCTCGGCTTTCACGAACTGTCGTTGGTGTGGGCCGCATGGTTCTGGGGCACGCTCGCCCACGCAGCGCTGGCCGTGGGAATGCCCAACTCGCCTTTGGCTCGGCGATAGTGATAGCGATCATGGGGTTGATCACTGTCAAGTGGATGATGCACTACGTACAACGTTACGAAGCTGCCGAGCAAGCGTACATCGCGAAGAGAAATGCAATCGAGGAAAGGTACAATAAAAAACTCCCACAGAAGACAAGACCGAAGGATTCAGCGAAGCGGTGATTCCCGCGGTGCTTCCAGATCGGCGACGTTAAATGAAAAAGGCGGACGGGACGAATGGAGCGAGGGAAAGAATTCATTGGGTGCTTAGTACTACTGCGGGACTTTCAATCCAATGCGGATGTGGCCCCGTCCCGCAATCGTACGATATTGCCGTCGACGAAACTGCCCTGCCCTGCCAAACCTAAAACTGATACCGTGACAAGAACGGCTGGACATCGTTCCAAATAACAGCCGATACCGACCGATCTTGAGCGTACGTCACGTTCGTTCGGTACGTCCATACGGGTTCGCGCCGCGTCGGTGAAAGCAGCGCTTCGTCCCAGCCTTCGTTGATATAGGCGTTGGGCGACGTTCCATGAGGAACCGGCCACGGAGTACCTCCCATGCCCCCGTGGGTGCACAGGTACCTTCTGAGGGGTTCGTACGCGGTCGGCGGCCTGTACCGCAAACCGTCATTGCTGAACGACGATCGCGATTGTCCGGCCGGATCGCGAATGACGTGTTTGACATGCTCGACGTTGGTCGGGACCATATCGGCATCGAATGCGAGATGCCGGTCGACACAGTCGAACATCATCAATGCGCGAACGGGAATGCCTCGCTCGCGTAACCGATCGGCGACGACAACGACGCCCGCAGCACCACGGCTGTACCCCGTCAAGAGGATTGGCTCGCTCGGGAGTTGCCTGTGCCTTTCGACGATGAACGTGACTCCGCCGTTGATCGCCTCGGGCAGGCCGCCACCCAACGTTACAGGTCCACGAAAGTACCGAGCATTTTGCTTACCGGTACAAATTCTGTTGACGAAGCTCTGAGCAAAGTCGCGATCATACGCGCGATCGCGTGAAGCACTTGGTGCGAATCCGCCGCCCGTACCGTCGATTCCAACCAAAATGGGCATATCCTGTGCCTCCTCTGCACCCTTCGGCAGGCAACCGGTCAGCAAACGAGACCATTTTCGGCGATTGTCGAGCGATTGTCAACAGTTTCGTCAGCGGTCCCGACGTTGCACGTCGCCCAACAGGACCTCTACCCAACTGAACCTGACCTCTGCTAGCGTCCGGCCGATGGATGTTGTCTCGAACTCCCCGCTGCGTGTCGCTGGGCGGATTTGGTCGTCGGCGCGGGGCGCCTTTACGCTCACGATCGCGTGCAAAGCAACGTTCGTCCTGTGCCCTGGCCTATCACAACTCGCCCCCGATCAAGAGATCATCAACGAGGAAGACAACTACTGGGATGATGATTCGGCGCGTAGTATGTACGCGCCAAGCGATCTCGCGCCGTACAAGCCGATGGCAGATGTGGTGCTCGTGGGTTATGCGTTTGCGCCCAATCGAGTCGCGGTGGCCTCCTTTCACGTGCGCATGATCGTGGGCGATATCGACAAGTCGATCGAAGTATTCGGGGATCGCTCGTGGTCGTCGGACGGCACCCTTGCCGAGCCAAACCGTGTGCAGCGCGTGCCACTTCGCTACGAACGCGCTGGCGGAGGACCAGGCACGTGGAACCCGGTCGGAGTACGCGCCGATGTGCCCGACATGTACGGCAGGTTCGTTATACCAAACCTCACAACTACCGGCAAAATTCCCACACAACGCGGCGAATTCATCGATCCCGTCGGGTTTGGACCCATCGGACCCAATTGGCCGTTACGGGTAGAAAAACTCGGGGTCTACTCCGGGGTTTGGGATTATCAACGTTGGCACGAACGGCCGTTGCCAGACGGTTTCGATCCGTCGTTTTTCAACGTCGCACCACGCGATCAGCGCGTGAGCGAAATTCGGGGCAACGAGCGAATCGTGCTCGAAAACCTGCACCCCGAGCACCCGCGGCTCGTCACCAGTTTGCCAGGACTGCTGCCTCGCGCCGTGGCCGAACGCGCCTCGGGCCGACGAGACGAAGTGGCCCTCGTCGGCGACTCGATGTGGATTGACACGGAACAAGGGTTGTGCACCGTGGTTTGGCGCGGTCGAGTCGGACTCAACCACCCACAGGAAGCCGGAAAAATCACGGTAACGCTCGACGATGCCCCATGGTCGGCACGATCAGCCGAACCATCGGCGAATGCGCCACCACCATCGGGGCCCATTGAAAGGAAAAAACCGACCCGCACGCTGGACATCACCGACCCAACCATCACGGCGCGGCTCTTGGAAGTCGAGCGGCAATCGATGCCTTTGATGCCGTTTGCCAAGCAGGGACAGCCCGAGGTCCCGACCCCGGTGGCGCCTTTTTCTCCACGCTCGACGTCAACCGGTTTGCCCTTCGCTGCTGGGAATGCACTTGCCGCACCCTCTGCGCCACCTCCACCAGCACCGCCTCCGCCGGCGATCGCCCGCCCACCGCTCATACGTCCACCGCATAACGAAGTCAACGCTGCGCCCTCGCCGAGTCCGCAACCACCACCGGCGTGGACACCGGCGACCATGAACGTACCGGAACCCGCTGCAAAACTTTCGATAGGGCAGCAAGCAGTAGCCAAAACGGCATCGCCCCCAGCGCCACCCGGACTGCGCGACCTTCCCACGGCCGCCATATCGGCGTCAAACCTGGGTTCTTCCGTCGCGGCTCCCGCACCGCAAATCGGGCGCCTCGGCGCGGCTGCAGCATCGGATGCCGCGGCCATAACCGCCGCGAAAGCAGCGCAATCCTCCGTCGAGATGTCCGCACCCACTCCGCTTGCCAGGCAGCGGACAGAACTCCGGTCGCTGTCTGATCCGTTTGTCGACCTTCTATGGTTTGACAAGTCCGCGCCCAAGCGTGTGCGTGCACAAGCAAGCTTTGCCGCGGAACTACGCGAAGCAGGTGGAGGAGGCACGTGGCTCACGCTCGAAGACACACAAGAGCCGAAACAGGAGATCAAAGATCGGCGCGATATCGTTCGCATCTTGCGGCGGGTTCCCCCGGTTGACGCCGATGGGGTCATGCGCGCGCTAGCGTCGGCGATCGACGAGGATGGTGCGCTTTCGCCGCCACTTGTGGTCGTATCTGGCGAAGTGCACCTATATTTCCACGAGGTACAAACGCTGAAGGCGACGATCGCCGTGACATCGCCGTTAGCAGGCGCGGACAAACGTCTCAAAGAAACGCTCGACGCAGCCAACGATCTCGTGCAATCGGACTGGAAGTGCACGGGCCTCGCTGCCGATGGGATGACGATTCGATTGCGCGAAGCGTTTGTCCAAGCCAATCGAACGTTGCCCAGCAACTACCTCGACCAAAACGTCGAGCGGGTTCTTCTTGAGCAACGTGGTTACCAAAAACGCATGATCCTCGGGGAAAAACGGCTGCGTTCGGCCATTGTGCCCGAAGGTTCGTCGACGGTCATGCCTTGTTATCTGTCGGAAGAGGTCGAGGCGAAGTTGCCGCTTTTCCAGCGTTTCCGCGCGTCGCTCATCGCCGAGGTGCGCGGGCAGCAAGATCAGTACGAAACAAGCCCGCTCGCGCTCGTGGGCCTGGCTCTCGCTCGCGTCCTGGCCTTGGGAACAGCAGCAGGGCGGTAGGTTTTACGGTAGACCTCAGCGCCGGCAGTGAGGCGCCGAGCTAAAGCGCGAATTGGAACGACAAATCCAACTTCACGCTGGATAGCGTAAGGTTTGTCGCGCCGAAGTACGCAGGTTCTCGAACGTGATCGTGTCGACTGCGGCTCGATAAAAATGGTCGGTGAACTCGCCGAGGAGCACATCGATAATCAACGTGATGGCGTCCTTGTCGTCGATATCGTCCACCAGGATTTCATACGCGCAGGCAAGCTCGCGCCCGCGTGGTTCGAGGACGGGGATTTTGATCACGTCGACGGGCATGGGTTCCCCGCCTGCTTGCTCTAGGCGCGAGATCACGTGGTATCCGGGCGGCGGAACATCGGCGAAAGCGCCTTCGTAGTTGGGTTGAGACATCGGCAAACCTGGGTGGTACCTGGGTGGGAGAGGAGAACCTCGTCAGCGGCGTTTGTATCTGCCCGCTACGGGATCGTAATAATAATTGTTCGGAGCCGCTTCGGCATAGGGAGGTGGATTGCCCCCTTGGGCCGCTCGTTCCGCAATGGTTTGTCCTCCTTGCGGCACTGGCTTCGATGGGGTCGGCGCAGAAGGCGCATCGATTCGTGGCGGCGTTGCCGAAGGTGCGTCGATTCGTGGCGGTGTTGCCGAAGGTGCGTCAGGGACAGCTCGGCGCAAGTTCCGCGCATTGGTGACCCCGGTAAAACCCCCGCCCGTCAACTCGACGCCCGTACGTACCCAGCCGATGTTTTTCGTGATCTGTGAATCTCGGCCGTTCACCAAAGCCGAAGTCTCTTCGGCCACGAGCAGCGTCGTGGACGTCGCGGTAAACCCAAGCTCGATGAGCTCGCGCGCTGGCACCGCTCGCCAGCCTTGCGTGAAGATGGTCCGGAGCGCGCCGAAGCCAGAAACGAGGCTGAAGACGGCGCCGACACGGTCGACCCAGAACATCGTGTTATCGAGCCATTGCGGCACTTCGGGCCGCCATGTTTTGGGATCGATGAGCGCAACCTTGGGACCACCAATCCCAACCGTTTTGCTCCCTTCCATGATTTTGCCGCTGCACGAAGTGTCATCGTCGACGCGCGCGGCATTGAGTTTCTCAATATAAACCGTTTGGCTGCCCGTGGCGATCTGCGAACCCGCGTGCCCGCTCGAAGAAATGCCATACGCCAAACCCGCAATTGCACCGACTGGCCCAAGAAGCACGGCACCGACGAGTGCCCAGCCAAACTTCGTCGCTGGGGGATCGCCGCAAGCGAGTTTGTCGAGGGCGCGGGCTGCCGGAGGCAGGCCCGCGCCTATGAAGACTGTTTTCGCACCCTCCCCGATAACCCCGGATTTTGATCCTCCAAGTGATCCGAGGAGCTGCCCAAGCGCGTACCCCCCCGACGCAAAGGTACAAAGAGCGCCGATGGCCGCGCAAATAGCCAAAGCTGCAAGCCCACCCGTCAGAATGGTCGCCGCAACCAATGCTCCCACGACGATTCCAATGGCCAGGCCCGTGAGGGCACCAAGGAGAGCATTCGAGTGTTTGATCGGATCGCCAACACGAGCTGCATTCGGAGTGGGCATCGGTCTTTTCCTCGTCTCTTCCTCGACTCTTCCGCGACCTCAATAACGTCAATACGCTTCGCCGGACAGCGAGCGCAATCGCACCGTCGCCAGCAATCGTTCGAGTTCGTTCGAACACGCCTCTTGGGCCCGTTGAAGGCTCGCGGCCGTAATGGTCACGAATTTCCCCCGCGCGCCAAGCGTGACCTGATGCTGGAACATTTCGGCTTTCCCGTCGCGAAACGTCGAGCGTATCTCGATGGCCCGCGTGCCCGCAATGACCCTTTCGGCCCTCGCTTGCACCGCAAACCACGGCATGCGTTGCGAGAGGTCCTTGACTTGGCCATTGACGAAATCGTCGAGCGTACGCCCGTTTTGCTCGCCTCGCGATACGAGAACTTTGAATTCCGCGTCGTTTGGCTCGGGTCCAAGCACGTTCAAAGTGCGGTCGAACCAACCGCTCGGCAAAACAAGGCTCGCTTCGTCAATCGTGTATTCGTTCATTGTTTCCGAAACTTGATGGAGGAAAGGACCTGTTCGAGATACGCGTCGGCTTGCGGTCCGAGCTTCACGATACACGAAGCCGTGAACGTCAAAACTTCATCATAATAAGCTACGTAGACCTGATGTTGGTACATCGTGCCGCCCTGCACGGGCCATTGAAGTCGCGATTCACGCGCGGACAATGGACCAACCTTTCGTTCACGTTGTCCAAGCACAGTAGCCCTGGGAAGCTTTTTGGCGATGTCTTTGAGTCTTTCGACGACAAACGGCCCAAGCTCTTCGCCCGTGAATTTATCACGCGTGACCACGATGTTGAACGGTACGCGATCGCCAGGCGCGCTCACGAACAAGTTCATCGTTCGGTCGACCCATTCGTCCGGTACATCGAAAAGAAGTTCGTCCGTGTGGTACGTGCGCATGAGTCACATCATCCGATCGTGATGACGAGCGCATCCGGATGGCTCGCGCAAGCACCGGGCGAGCCAGTCGCCACAACGAGCTGGTTGTTGGGACAAAGACGCATGAGCGCCGCAACAAACCCCGACACCTCGGCCTCGGGAAGACACAGCTCTGGCGTATCGATGAGCACGAGCGAGTTTTCAACACCGGAACGCAGAAACGTCACTGCAAACAACAATGCTTGCCGCTCGCTGTCGGACAGTTCGTCCGGACCGACGATACCCCCACGTGCATCGACAAACCGTGGCACGATCCCGCGCCCCGTCCGTTCCACCCCAGCGATCCGGCGGCTGCGGCAGAGACTCGAGAACGCCTCGGCAAGTCGATCGGCGCCGCGCTTCTGGCCTCGGTCGTGCAGGCCAAGGTTCGCTTCAGCAACGTATTGGACAACCTGCGCATACTTGGCGTCGTCCCGCGTGAGGCGCACAAGACGTTCGCCTTCGGGAATGCCCATCGTGGCGATGCCGGGAACGTTCGCGCGAGGAATGCGGCGATTGGCGTGGAAATACTCCACTTTGCTCATGCTCGGATCGTTGTCGTATTCGCTCAGAAGCCCAGCTAGCGAAGGATCGTGATCAATCGACGAAAAGAGGTTTGGAGCAAAAATCGATTCACTGGACAAATCGGCGCCGGTTGCGCCGACGCGTGCACGTTCCTCGGACGAAAGTACCCAATCGATGTGCACCTTTGCTGCCGCTTCGCCCACGCGCACGAACGATCCCGGCGAAATTTTGAGTCCGTAGGAACCCACATCTTCTTTGGCAGCGATAATCGCTTCGAGCAAGCTCGTTTTGCCGCAGCCGCTAGACCCTGTCAACAACACGAGATCTGCCGACACGCCCGTCCTTGCGTTAGAGAAGTCGAAGGTGCGGTCGGGTAAACCCCGAAAACCGTTTGTCGTAAGTCGCTTGATCTTCATTCGTGTCCCGCGGCTCGTTTATTCGTTCGGATTGATGTCGACCCGCGGCGCCTGAATGAGGATGCCGTCAGGACTAATGACGATGACCGATCGGTCCCCCACTTTGAGGATGATTCGTTCGTCGCTCTCAATGATCGTCGGCAGTTTGGACTTGTGATACGCAAAGCCCTCGACAGACTGCTGAATGACGTTCTTGGTAATCACGTGCATCTGGTTCTCGAGCACGGCCACCGTTCGATCCTTACCTACGACTTGCGTCTGAAACTTCGTCACTACCTCGAGGTCATCGTTCAGGACAAACGTCGATCGATCATGACGAATCGTCGTGGTGGAATCGTTCTTGACGAGGGTGTTCATGTCCCGTTCGGCCTGCACGCGGACAAGTTCGCGGCCCGCAGCGTCTTCGAACATCATCTCGTTGTAGCCACCGCCGCCACCCGTCGAATTGCTCTTCAAACCGCTTTGCGTTTTGTTATCCGGCAACTTGTACGGCGTTTTCTGCAAATTCGTATACACGCGACCGACGATGATCGGCCGATCCGGATCGCCACCGAGAAAATCGACGAGCACTTCTTGCCCAATGCGGGGCAGGTTTGTTCCGCCATACCCAGCCCCGCCCCATGCTTGACTCACGTGGATCCAACACGAACTGTTGTCGTCCATTTTGCTTTCACGATCCCAATGGAAATGCACGCGCACACGGCCGAATTCGTCGCAATGAATCTCTTCGCCGGCCGGACCAACCACGGTGCCGCTTTCGACACCGGTCACTTTGGGCTTTGGCGTGGCAAGCGGTGGTCGATAAGGCACTTCCGTGCGCCGCGCTTCGCATGCACGGTGCCATTCGCCGTTCACCGACCCGGAAAGTACCGACTCGTGGATGAGCAGTTTTTTTCCCGACCCGAGGTCTGCGCGTGGGTGATCAACGAAGCTCGTCACCACGCCTGGCGAAAGGTCCTGAACGTTCGTTTCGAAGGAGATGACGTTGCCTGAACCGCGTTTGGCATCGAGACGTTTTTGAGCGATCACCGCACCCTCCCCTTCGTCGGTGCGCGTCTTGCCCTTGTCATCCGCGACGGGCGATTCATCTCCTCGCTCCGCACCAAACAAGAACGCTCCTGGCGTGTAGTGGAAACGCTCGAGGAGATCCTCGTTTGCCCTTGGCGCGGCAGCACTGGCGGCGAGATTGTACGACGGCGGGCGTCGATAATCGTGGTCGCGAATCGTGTACCGGCCGGGACGCATCCGTTGTCCGACGCGTACGTTTGTCACGTGCTCACGATCGGCGACGGATGGGTTGTCCCGGAATGAAATCGGTGGACGCGGCTCGTTTGTATGAGGCGCGTCGGCAAGCACAAGTTCGCTCGCGTCGCCACCCTGTGCGAAGTAGAACGAAATGCCGGCGTCTTCGAGAATGCGGCACACAAACGTGAAATCCGACTCGGCATACTGAACGCGGTATTTGCGCTTCTTGTACGCCCCTTTGTCAATCTTGAGCTGCGGCGTGATGCCCCACTCCGTCAAGATTTTGATGACGATGTCCGGCTCGGAGATCTGCTGGAACATCCGATGATTGCGCCGCTGGGTCAAAAGCCACAGCTTTGGCACGATGTGCAGCGTGTACCTCGACAATCCCCCTTCATCGACACCGATTTGCGAAAAGTCGTTGCAGATGCCCGTCCAGAAGCGGTTGTGCGTCCCCTCGACGCCGCTGACGACTTCAAAACGTGCCGGATGTCCGACGATCGCATCGAAATCTACGTCCGGGTTGTCGCAC
>JANORL010001126.1:0-1819 GCA_031415295.1 Polyangiaceae bacterium
CGCCCACCGCCGACGTCCACGTCCTCATGGGCGGCGCTCTCGATGTTCGCTGGGAGTTGCATCCGGAAAAACCCGCCATCCTCGTCGGTACCCAAGACATGCTCCTCTCCCGCGCGCTCAATCGCGGATATTCCATCGGTCGCGCCCGCTGGCCTCTCGATTTCGGCCTGCTCCACCAGGATTCCTTGTGGATCCTCGACGAAGTGCAACTCATGGATACAGGTTTGTCCACGAGCACGCAGCTTTCTGCATTTCGTTCGCGCGATGCTCAACGCCAAAACGGTTCGTTACGTCCCAGTTTCTCGTGGTGGATGAGCGCCACGCTCCAAGCCCATTGGCTCAGCACCGTCGATCACGCTCAAACCACCGAAAAACTCGCGCAAGAAAAAGTTTGCATTCGTCCGGACCAACGTTTGGGCGAGTTGTGGAACATCACGAAATCCGTCGAACGGAACAAGAACGTCGTCAAACCCCTCGACATAGCTTCGCTCGTTCGCGACAAACACAAGCCCGGACAAACAACCCTCGTCGTACTCAATCGCGTCGAACGCGCGGTCGAAACATTCCGAGCGCTCGATGATGGTCGGTACGAAGGTAAAGGAAACAAACGCAAAGCTCGCGCGGAAACGCAAGATCTTGATCTGCGCCTCGTCCACAGTCGCTTTCGCGGACACGAACGAGCTTCCTGGTCCGAGTTTCTCCAACGAAACCCTTCGGTACCCTCGGGCGGGCGGATCATCGTCGCCACGCAAGTCGTCGAAGCAGGTGTCGATATTTCCGCGGCGCTTCTCGTGACCGACCTTTGCCCCTGGTCCAGTTTGGTGCAACGAATCGGCCGATGCGCACGTTATGCAGGCGAAACTGGAATGGTCATCGTCGTTGGTGATGCGACGGATCCGTTGCCTTACGAATCTGCACAACTCGAAGCGGCCGATGAAGCCTTGGCGATGGTAGGCCGCGACAAACAGCCGGATGTTTCACCCAAGTCGCTCGAAGCGTTCGAGGAAATGCTTGGGACACATAACAAAAGTTTTCTTGAAAAACTCTACGCGTTTGCTCCAGGCCATGTTCTTCGCCGCCGCGACCTTGATGACTTGTTCGATACGACGCCCGATTTGACGGGCACGGATCTCGACGTGAGTCGCTACATTCGCTCGGGCGACGAACGCGATGCTCGCGTGTTTTGGCGCGACGTTCCAAAAGAAAATCGGTTCGCGAAGGATCAAGTCGCCCCGGTTCGGCGAGAAGAACTCTGTCCGGTGTCCATCGTGGCCCTGCGGGCGTTTCTCCAAAAGGAACCCAACAAAACCGCGTTCGTGCTCGATTACGTCGATGGTGAATGGCGTAAGGCCGACGTGTTCCGGATCGTTCCGTCGATGAACGTGCTCTTGCCGCGAGACAACGGCGGTTATGACAAACTCGTCGGTTGGAACCCGAAAAGCAACGAGCCCGTGCCTCTCGTGCCGTTTGTCGAAGAACCACTCGATGCTGCGACGAAGTTGGCGCTTGCTTCCGAATCCGAAGGCGACGATCGTTTGTCACAAGCCGATCGGTGGAAAACGATTGCGACGCATGGGCGCGAAACGGGCACGTTGGCGCGCGAGATTGGCACGACACTACACTTGCCCGAACACTTGCTGCGCGTGCTGCAATTGGCGGGACGTTGGCATGATGCCGGCAAAGCGCACGAAACGTTTCAGTTGGCTATCAAAAACGATGTACGAGCGAAGGCGTTACCCATCGCCAATCGTCGGGATTTGGCCAAAGCGCCCGAGCAAGCTTGGAAACGTCCCGCGTACCCGGACAGACCCGGTTTTCG
>JANORL010001127.1:0-2408 GCA_031415295.1 Polyangiaceae bacterium
CTTGTGGCCGACCATGTTTTCCGTGACGAACACGGGGACGAACTTACGACCGTTGTGTGCGAAGGTCAACCCCACGGCATCCGGAATGATGGTGGACCGACGAGACCACGTTTTAATGACCTTTTTCGGGCCACCTGAAGCCTGAGAGGCTTGGATTTTCTCCATCAGATGACCGTCGATGAAGGGTCCTTTCTTAATGCTACGCGGCATGGCTCAGCCCTTGGTTCCACGACGGCGGATGATCATTCCGTCGGTTCGTTTGTTGTTGCGAGTCTTGAGGCCCTTGGCGAGTTGTCCCCACGGAGAGCACGGATGACGACCACCAGATGAACGGCCTTCACCACCACCCATCGGATGGTCGACAGGGTTCATGGTAACGCCACGATTATGGGGACGGCGACCGAGCCATCGCGACCGGCCTGCTTTGCCGAGCGTGATGCTTGCGTGCTCGATATTGGACACCTGCCCGACGGTTGCGCGGCAGTCGAGGTGAACCTTGCGAATCTCGCCGCTCGGCAAACGAACCTGCGCGTACGAACCATCCTTGGCCATCAACTGCGCCGAGACACCCGCGGAACGCACCAACTGGCCACCTTTGCCCTTGCGAATTTCGAGGTTGTGAATCGAAGTTCCTGGGGGGATGTAGCGCAAGGTCAAACTATTGCCGGGCTTGATGTCGGCGTTACGGCTCGCCAGGAGCGTAGCACCAACGGACAAACCATCGGGAGCGAGGATGTAGCGCTTTTCGCCGTCTGCGTAGTGCAGCAAGGCAATTCGCGCCGTGCGATTGGGATCGTATTCAATCGCGGCGACGTTCGCCGGAATGCCGATCTTGTCGCGCTTGAAGTCGACGAGACGATATCGCTGCTTGTGACCACCGCCGCGAAAACGCGAAGTGATCCGGCCATTGTTGTTACGACCGCCGGTCGAGTTTTGCTTCTCGATGAGCGAACGCTCCGGCTCGGACTTGGTGATCTCTTTGAAATCACTGACCGTGTAGAAGCGCCTGGCTGGGGACGTGGGCTTGAAGCTCTTGATACCCATGGCTTACTCCGGCTTTTCCTCGTCGAAAAACTGGATTTGGTCGCCCGCTGCGAGGGTCACGATGGCCTTTTTCCAGTTGTGGAGTTTGGCGTAACCACGCCCCATACGACGGTCCTTGCCGCGCATGAGAAGCGTGTTGACGTCGACAACACCCACCTTGAAGAGAGTCTGGATCGCGTCTTTGATTTGAATCTTGTTCGCGTCCGGATGAACTTCGAAGATGACCTTGTTGCCTTGTTCACGAAGCCGGGTCGATTTTTCCGTCAAAACGATCGGCCGGCGAATGATGAGCTCGGGCTGCATGGAGTGTTCCCTCTACCGAAGGCAGCGCGCTTCGAGCGCTTTAGCCGCCTCTTTCGAGACGACGAGGTGGTCGTGGCGGAGAAGGTCATACACATTGACCCCTTCCGGCGGCAAGAACTGGTGATGCTCGAGGTTACGAATCGACTTCACCAACTTCTCATTGGTCGAAACGTCGACGACGAGCGCCTTCTTGTCGACTTTGAGCGCACCAAGCGCATCGACGAGCGCCTTGGTCTTGATCTCGGGCAAATCGAGCGTGTCGAGCACGATCAAACGGTCTTGCTTCGCAAAGAGCGAAAGCGCGCTCTTCAGCGCACCAATACGCACCTTGCGCGGCGGACGGTACGACCAGTCTTGCGGCTCGAGAGCATGCGCCATACCGCCACCGGGATGGTGCGGCGCGCGGATCGAACCCTGACGTGCTCGGCCCGTGCCCTTCTGCCGATAGAGCTTCTTGGACGAACCACTGACGGCACTGCGCTCTTTCGTCGCTTTCGTGCCCGCTCGGCGTGAAGCAAGCTGAGCCTTGACCACCTCGTAAAAGAGATGCTCTTTTACTTCGGCGCCAAAGACTTCGTCAGAAAGCTCGATCTCGCCAACCTGCTCGCGCTTGAGGTTGTAGACGTTGACTTTCATGCGCTGCTCCTAGCTCTTGATCTCGACGTCGACGCCAGCCGACAAATCGAGCTTCATCAGGGCGTCGAGGGTCTGTTGCGTGGGCTCGATGATGTCCAAGAGGCGTTTGTGCGTTCGAATCTCGAACTGCTCGCGCGACTTCTTGTCCACGTGCGGGCCTCGAAGGACCGTGTACCTACGGATCTCCGTAGGAAGAGGAATGGGACCCGCAACATGCGCGCCCGTTCGTTTCGCCGTTTCGACAATGTCACTGGTGGACTTGTCGAGCAGCTGATGATCGAACGCCTTGAGGCGGATCCTGATTTTCGTAGTGTCGGCCATGACGCTGATTTTTCCTTACTTACTTCAGGATCTTCGTAACGACGCCGGCGCCCACGGTCTTCCCACCCTCACGGATGGCAAACCGCATCTGCTCTTCAAGCGCG
>JANORL010001128.1:0-3310 GCA_031415295.1 Polyangiaceae bacterium
TCCACGGAAAATACACCTCGTGCCGATACGCCAATAGCCTCATTTGCGCCTTCGTCAATGGATTGTCCGTTTCGTCTCCAAATACCACCCCTTCACGCCGATCCACATCGTACTTCTGCGGATCCTCCGATAACGCAACAAACTCGGCAAACTCCTCACGCGACATACTCTCCACTGCATCCATCAAGTCGCGATACCCGTCGTCCATGCACCACGGCGCCACCACACCCATCCACTTGAGACTCGCACCCGTATACGAAATCTCGACCTGCGTTAGCCCCCTCGAAATCTCCCGATCCACGTCGCTGAGTGTTTCATCACCCACGAGGAATCCGAGGTCCAAATAAGGTTGGCCAAAAATACCATTGATTCGCGACTTCATCCGCTAGTTTCCTCGTTCAGAAGCCATAACGCCACCCGTCGCTCGAATGCATGCACTCCATCCTCGCTCGATGAATAAGCCCCCGGTCGAAAACCCGGTGCAGCAATGCCACGATGCTGTCTTTCGCAAATGGCTCGATCCTCCGCGTTCGTCTCGTCCCAAAACAAAAGCACATCCTGCATACTGTCCGCCGGAGCTTCGATGTGTACGAACACATCGGCCACAACACGCGTCGACTCCATAGATATCGGCTCGATCCTATACGACAAAAAGTAATCCGGTTGCAAACTCGTGAGCCACGTTGGAAAAAGCAGCGCATCACGCACAGTGCGATGATCCAACGGCCCAGCTACGAATGGCCGCGTATTCATCTTGCCACTCATCGATACTGTTTCTGTTCCCTCGGCCAGATCCATTGACCCACCAAGCCACAATCCTCCAAAATCGTGGCTCGCAGATTGCCGCCATGGCGAGCGTGCTTCGAGTTTCGGATGCACTGACGGGAAATGATGCGATTCTTGAAAATTCGCCACAAGAAGTTTCCAATTCGCTTTTACCTCGTGAACCGCGCGCCGTTCGAGCCGTAATGCATGCATCGCTGCACGCTCGAACCACGGCGGGACAGCCCCCACGAATGTTTCGAACGATTGCGCCGACGGATCTCGACACAAAAACACAAAACCATTCCAAACTGAAACTTGCGCTTTGCCAAGGGTCATTCCGCTACAATGAGAAAGCTGCTTTGGTGGCCGGAAAACTCGACCCGCCAAATCATAACGCAGCCCGTGGTATGGACACGCCAGTTCAAGCTGCGCGAGCCGCCCCGACGAACCTTCGGTGAGCGGCGTCCCGCGATGAACGCAGCGGTCCGCCCACGCATGTAGCTCGAGATCCGCGCCTCGAACAATCACCGTGCGTTCGCCGAACGATTCGACAGCCACGAAAGACCCGGGCGCAGCCAGCTCGCTCTCGTGCGCAGCACACAACCACGCAGATCCGAAAAATACGTGCGACTCGATGGACGTTATGTCGGGATCGACATAGGCTCGACGAGGAAGCGATTTTGCGTGTTCGAGGGGTTCCAGGACGCGACGAAGATCTGCTTGTAACTCGGCATCGCTGTTTCGCATCGTCATGATTGCGCAATCATTTACATGACGTCGCAACCAGTAAACAAGGCCAAACTCACTTGTGAGGATGATTTTTGGATCCTATCGCCGCCGCAATTTCATCATCCGTCGTCATCGCGGGACTTCCATTGGAAATCTTGCGCACCACGGTTTTCATTCTCGCACACATTCCGCGCGCCCGGTCCATTTGCACATGACCTTTTGCACTCGAGGCTCGGGGCCGCGAACGCAGCGAAATGCTTGTGATCGAGCTCCTACCCAGCTATCGTCGGGTCCGCCAAACCGATACGACTCGCCGTCGTGGAGCTGGATGAGCAGCGGTGAATTGCCGATTCCCTTGACTCCAATGTCTTCCCCCCGAAACCCGGGACCGAAAAAGGTGTACCAGCCGAGTAACCATTCGGATGGATCGTTTTCGATGGGTGCGATGGCTCCTTCCTCGAAAGCGCGTTCCCATTCCGTTTCATCCGGTAAACGTAGTCCTTGCGAAGCGCAAAATGTTTTGGCTTGGCCCCGCGTCGTGTTGACCATGGGTGTATTGGCAGCGTTCGTCGAATCGACCTTCGGGCATCGGTCGGTGGCTACACATTTTGCATATTCGGCGACGGTGACGAACCCCCGACGAATCTCGAATTTGGGCACCTCACGACCAAGACACGTCGCACCGCGACCAATCAAGCACCCGGCTCGAATGATGCCTTTGGGAACCACAACGAGCGTCTCGGGCGGAGTATCCGCTGCAGCCAATAGCGAAGCCGGCTTGGAACGGCGTTGACGAGGCTTTGGGAGTTCCACGTGGTCCGGCACGACAATCGTATCCGGTGGCCGGGCGATGACCAAGGGCGAGCCATTCGCTGTGCCATTCGCGGTGGCATTCGCTGTGCCATTCGCTTTGTCCTTCGGTGCACTCGTCACGCTCGCGCCGCCGCACGACACACAAAAACTGGACACCACAAGGTAGACCCAGAGAGCCCTGTAAGAGGAAACAAAATACATGATTCGCGCAGAGTAAATCGAAACGAAGGCGATGGGAACCCAAATCGGTAGCGACCTGGTCAAGATGTCGAACATGCAAGTCTGATTGCCAAGAGGTTCGAGCGGCCTATCCATACCATCGTGCCATTCGGCCAATCCCGATTTGTGCGCCTTCGCCAGCCCCTCGTTGAGTTTGCCCTCACCATATTGCCGAGCCTGCTCAATCTCGTCAATCACCTTGCGATACGCGTCCATTTCCAGTTCGCTAAACGTCGCTTCATTGGCCAGCTCCATCGCTTCGCGCATCTCCTGCCATCACTCGAAGCCGAACACGTCTTTCGCCGATTGAGCCGTTAACGCACGGGCGATCCACTGGTCGAGCAACGCCGCGTCCTTGCAGGCAATGATTCGCTCGCGAATGACGTCACTCACGACAAACCCACGCGCACCAAGGATCGTAAACAGCGCCGAACACTTGCCTTCTGCCAATCCTGATTTGTGTCCTTCTGCCAATCCCGACTTGTGCCCCTCGGCCACGCCCGACTTGTGCCCTTCTGCCAATCCCGACTTGTGTCCCTTCGCCAGCCCCTCGGTGAGTTTGTCCTCACCATATTGCCGAGCCTGCTCAATCTCGTCCATCACCTTGCGATACGCGTCCATTTCCAGTTCGCTGAACGTCGCTTCATTAGCTAGCTCCATCGCTTCGCGCATCGAGCCCACTGGCAACGTTTCCGGCACCGCCTTCAGCGATGGTGCATTCACGAACAGCCACGCCCAAAGAGCTGCTCCACCTTCTGGTTTTTCCTTCGGTACCTTCGGTAAT
>JANORL010001129.1:0-12863 GCA_031415295.1 Polyangiaceae bacterium
GTAATGCTGGTCGGCGCTTTTCCGGTGGCAAACGAGCGCGTTTTTGCCGGGCCGGCCGCTGCATCCAAATCGACCTCGACCATCTGCCGATCATTCCACATCGAAACGTACACGTATCGATTCGACGGATCATTGCGATCAAAATATGCGCCAAATGTTTCATGATTGCCAAGGTTCACGTCGCCGATCATCTTTCCATAATCGACGCTCTGCAAATCGATGTTGAATACGAGCAGACGCTCTTCGCGAACGGCCGAAGCAACAAGGCGTTTGCCATCGGCCGATGCGGCGACGCCCGAGACAAACCAGGGCGTTACACTGCCCGTGGGTCCTGTGCTCGAAGGCAAACTCAAAGAACGAGCATCGTTTTTCGTCACTTTTTTCGCGACGACATCGACCGTAAGGGCTTGGACGACACCATTGTTGGTTGCTACGAACGCCCGGTCTGGCGCGACAAACGTGATGCCCCAATTGAGCGCTTCGGGAATGGGAAAAATGACGCTGGAAACGACAGGATTTTGCCCCATCGCGAGCAATGCGGTGTCGACGAGACGCACACCGTGATCAAGCGCGCTCGTGTCGACGGTAAGGACGAGCGACGTGTCGGCAATGGCGGTGATGCCCGACGTCATTCCTCCGGGCAACTCCGGATCATCGAATACCCACGGTTTACCCGCGGCGCGGAGCCGAGCGCCTCCCGGCAAAATGGTGACGCCTGGATTCGCCAGGTCGGGACCTGCGTATTTTGCCGCTTCGCCCGAAGGAATCGTCGCAACACACTGGCCTGGAGTCGATATGGGTGGGTTTCCATTCCAAACGGGACAGGTCGTTTCATGCGGAATGCCAGTCCAGCTCCCGAGGCTCGGACAGGCATATTGATCCAATCGCTCGGTGCAGGCGTCCGTAACTGGGCAGTCGAAAGCGCAACAGCGAGGGGGAACGGCAAATTCAAGGGGGTCGACAAGAATCACGCCCGACGTCGATCCGGTGAGTTTGTCATCGACGTCGCAGGATGGGAAAATCGCAAGATAAGAAAGGAGAATATTGAAGCGAAGGACTCGTCCCATGGATACTGCGTACTAAGCGTCGGGATGAGCCGCAACAAGATAATGAATCTGCGACGCCATTTCCGGACGATCGTCGATTCGCACAACCGCCTCCGTGAAATCGCTCTCAATCAACTTCGCCCCCTCCGCCCTTCGACTTTACCGCTCACGCAAATACTTCAAAACATCCACAAACGCTGCTGATCCGTTCGAGGCTGGCTCTTCGTCGAGTGGTCGTGCTATCGTCGCCGCGTTCACTCGTATCACTTCACGGAGTAGAGACATGGTTTGTCGCGCCTTTTTGGTGTTCTCGCTCGTCGCGCCGCTCGTGGCATGCGAGGCGCAAACAACCGTTCGAACGCGGTTTGTCTTACCAAGCGGAATGACGGCATCGACAGCAACGCTCAAGCAACTGCATGTCTCGGTTCTGTCGTCAGGAAGCTTCTCCCAAAAACTGCGTCTTCCTGCAGGAAAGTGCCCCGTTTACGAAATCTCGACTTCAGCAGGCGATAAGCCGATCATAACGGTGGTGGACGGGCAGTTCAGGCTCGAGCAATCAAGGATTCCTTCGGTACCCGAGTTTTGCGCAGCCGCGTGGTTTGACGCGAACCGCGATGACAGTATCAATGCTGGAGACGCCGTGGGTCAGTTCGCGCTTCCTTATCCGGTGCAACCAAGCACGTTCCTTGGTTCGAATCGTTACGAGTCGCCGCCTGTCGTGCTAGAAATCGTGAAATAAGCCGATTTCTGACATTTTGTTAGTTCAGGTCGACAAGCGATGGCGTCAACTGGTACGCGGAATTTTCCTTTTGAGCACTTTAAATGGAGAATTTGAACGCAACGCACTGGATTTCGACGACAATCAATCCTCTTCGTACGCCACCACTTCCGAACGTTCCCCATCCACTTGCGCATACACTTCGTGTCTGCCTTTGACGAGCAGCACGGATTGGCTCCATCGCGGAGCGGCCACGGAATATCCGCGACCGTCGACGAAAATGCGGACATCTTGCGCCGATCGTGGCACTTCGACTCGGACGTGAATAGCTTCCCGAGCAGACAAGGATGAATCCAGGACAAACTTGGCTCCATCGGGCGGATATGCGATCCGAATTTGTCCAACGACATTGACGCGGTTTACGTCAGGGCAAAATGGCGACGATTTTAATGGCGTAAGCGGTCGCGACGCACCTTCGGCCCACGCGGAATATATCGACGGATATCGCTCGATTACGCGTTTTTCAACAAATTCCGCACCACATGCCGGCCCTGCGCGCAAACCATTACGTCGATCAAGGCGCACGATTTCGTGCATGTCGCAACTGTCGAGCTGGTGGCCTCGAGGAATCACTTCCAATCGCTTGTGTGGGCATTCGGGAGTCGGTCGAGCGCCCGAAAGAGTACAAACATCGACGTCGATCAAGCCATCGGGACGTGAAAATGGTTCGCCGGGAAAAACACGCGACACGGCGAGCATGACTTCGCGGAAAAGCGGTCCGGCTCCCGAAATGCCACTTACGCCACTCATCGGCGATCCGTCGAAATTCCCCACCCACACGGCCACGGTGATCCGCGAGGAAAAACCCGCGGTGACGTTGTCACGAAACCCCTTGGAAGTGCCGGTTTTCGCAGCAACTGGAAAATCGAATTCCAATACGTTGTCTTCACCAAAACTCGAAAGGCGCGCCCGGGCATCGCTTAGAATATGCGTCAGTACATAGGCCGTTCGTTCATCCAATACTCGATGCGACGAAACCGCTAACGTTTCATATGGCAAACCATCGAGCCGTGTCGCCGACGTTACAGCAATGGGCGATCGAACCATTCCTCCACGCGCAAGCGCCGCATAGGCGCCTGCTAGTTCCAAGAGACGCACTTCGCCGTCTCCCAAAGCCAATGCCAATCCGTACTCACGCGCGGAACGATCCAGCGATAAAAATCCCCACTGGCGCAAACGAGCCAAAAGTTTGTCTGGGCCTATTCTTGCCGCGACATTCACCGCGGGCACGTTAAAAGAATTCGCCAATGCTTCACGCACACGTACGGGCCCGTGATATCGGCCATCGTAATTGTGCGGATGATAATCTCCCTCGGGCTCCGGAAACGAGACATCCACATCCGGTACGACCGTCGCCGCCGTCAAACCCAATAGCTCGATGCCCGCGCCATACACGAACGGTTTGAGCGCAGATCCCGGCTGACGACGCGCGAGAACCCCATCGTTGTGACCGAGTCGCTTCTCGTTGTCGATGTTCGGCGAACCCACGTACGCGAGCACTTCCGACGTCGCGTTGTCGAGCACCACGACAGACGCCGCCGATACGTTACGCGACACGAGTCGTTCGATCGTTTGTGCTGCAAGGATCTCGACTTCACGCTGCAAATGCCGGTCGATCGTCGTCGTCACCGTCGCCGCACGGCCCTTCAACGGCCCCAACGTCGATGGGAAAGTCCCCGAAAGAATTGCCTGGCGCAAATGCGGAATGCCAAGACCTCCACCACGACCCGCCAAGATCAACGGTTCAGCAAGCGCACGCTCGATGTCGTTCGAACTCGCGCCACGTGCATCAAGCAAGCGACGAAGCACGCGATCTCGCCGGCGTACGAGTCGTTCCGTGCCACGTCGAGGATCGTACAACGTGGGACCTCGCGGCAAACTCGCCAGCGCCGCGGCTTCGGCCCATGACAAGTCACGTGTTGGTTTGTCGAAATAATACCTGCTGGATGCTTCGACGCCGCGCAACGCCGGACCAAAGGAAACTCGATTGAGGTATTCCTCGAGAATACGATCCTTCGACAACGAAGCTTCGATCCGCAACGCGAGCGCCATTTCGCGCAGTTTGCCCAACGCGGATCGCGGACGAGGAACGACGTTTCGCGCGAGCTGCTGGGTCAACGTGGAGCCTCCCGATACGACTCGACGCGACCACACGAACTGTCCGACGGCACGCATTACGGCCCAAGGATCGACGCCAGGATGCCATCGAAAACGTTTGTCTTCGGCGGCGAGCAACGTCGCCACGATGCGATCTCCCGCTTCAGAAAGTTTGAGCCGTCGCGCGCGTGCACCATCCGTCGCCCGCACTTCGCAGAGCACTCGGCCATGACGGTCGAGAAAAACCGTCGACGTGTCGCTCGAAATGTCAGGCGTTTGGAGTTCTTCGGGAAGCGGCATCAATGCCGCGGCGAGGACCAAACAGAGAATGGGTGAACAGACGAGAGTTAGCGCAAGTTCGAGGCGATGACGCCTCGAGCGAGGCCACAACCGTCGCACGATCCGGCCGAGAAAAACCCGCGCCGTGATCGTGCGTCCAGACGAACTCACGCCATCGGTCACTTGCCGCCGGTGACTTGGATGGTACCGGCCGAGGTGCGACCAAAGACCTCAGGCGTGTACATTTCTTCGGCCCGGGTGGGCGGAAGGATGAACGAACCAAGCGTCGTAGCGCGTGCGAGGTAGCGGTAGCGGTACATGCCTGCAGGCATGCGATCGATGAAGAACACCGCACGATCATCACGCAGTTCGCGCACGTAACGACTCGGAAAGAACGCGTGTCCGGAGGCTACATCGTCGTAACCATTCGGCTCGTCGAACGCGTCTTCCGGGTCGCCGTTGTCATCGGTGCGAGCGTCGACGTCGAGAGCTCCGCTCGTTGTGGCGAGACGGGCATCGACCGGTTCGAAGCCAGCGGGCAGCGGGTCATCCACGACGACGTATTGGCGCGGTGATGAGGTGACGACGACGATTTCCGCAAGGACGAGGTTTCCTCCGACAAACGAGGACGCCGTCAAACCGGCCGCGCCGGACAGCGCCGCAGCCAACGTTTCTGGCGTCACTGCGCGAAGCGTCTTCTGCACGAAGAACCCGCGTTCGAGTCCCGTCGTGGGCAATCGTTTGGGTGCATAACGAAGACGTGCCTCGTAAAACAGATGGCCCGATCCATCGACGTCGAATGCGAGTGCACTTCCGCCCGCTGAAACCAGTCGGTCCGCAGACAATGACGTGCGCAATTGATCAACGCTCGCCCCTTTGAACGGATGCGTCGCGATCTCGGTTTGTCCCAAAAACACATGCGCGAGGAAGTTCGGCGCTTTCTTCTCTTGCGCGTTCTTGTACGCGGCGAGCGCCACGAGAGACCACGCCGTTTCCTGCGTGTTGCGCCACGTTCCACCTTTGCGATCGGCAAGCAAACCCATCGCCAACTTCGATGCGAGTGGATGATTCGGTTTGGCCGCAAGAATCGCGCGCAATACGAGCGCCGTCGTGCGTGTGTCCGAATCCATCAACACAGCGTAACGATCGCCCAGGTTTGTCGCGACGCGCGCCACGTTTGCTTCGAGTCGCAACGAACCTTCGAGTTCAACGACGAGCGTGTCGATGCTCTTCGTATCGGATTTCCCGAGCACCATTGCGTGCAGCAAGAACGCTTGCGCGAACAACGGCAGCGTCTTGCGCACTTCGAACAATCGATTTGTGCGTCCCGCATCGGGATGCCCGTTCTCCGCGAGCACATCGAGGATAAACGGCGCTGTCGCTCGACCGTACTCGGTATCCAACTTCTCGAGCCATCGTGTCGCGATACGTGATGCGTCTTCGAGCGCATTAGCCGGGACGGGGACGTTGCGTCGCTTGGCTTCGCCCAAACCCCAAAGCGCGTAGGTCGTTGCCCAAAGGTTCGACTCGTGCGAGTCGTTCCACATGCCAAACCCACCATCAGCTCGCTGATTCTTTAGAACTTGAGCCACGGTCGTCTGGATGATCGCATCCATGTTCTTGGGCAGCGGAATCGAGAAATCTTTTGCGAGATCGCGAAGCGGCAAGAGGGGAACGAGTTTGCTCACCAGTTGTTCCGTACATCCGTACGGATATTCGATGAGTTGCTCGACGCCTCCACCAAGACCCACGAGTGCTGTCGACGACATGCTGACTTCGAGTCCACCGACGTCGTCGCGAATCGCTGACAAATCGCCAAGTTTTTCCGCTGCAGCGTTTGTTGTGTCGCCATACAAGGCGACAGCTTCTGGAGACAGCGGGACTCGGACGTCGCGCGTGACTTCTACCGCGTCTTCAAAGGTTTTCGCGCCGTCGGATGCCTTCACGACAAACCCGATCTTGGCCGTTCCAACTTGCGTTGCCGAGAGCGGAAATCGGACTTCGACGGGCGTACCGGGCACAAGATCCACGGTACGTGTATCGGCTTCGCGCAGCGTCAAACCTTGCGGTTTGATCTGCACGGTAGCCTTCATCGAACCCGTGCCCTTCGAGCTGACGATCACGCCTGCTTCGACGGAGTCACCGGCCCGGAAAAACCGCGGCATCGCGGGGCGCGCCATCAACGGACGACTGGCAACCACGTGATTTTCCGCGAATCCAAATCGATCGTCCTGCGCAGCCGTAACTGCCATGAGACGGTACGTCGTGAGCGTATCCGGCAAACGGAAACTCAGATGCGCACGCCCAGAATCGTCGGTGATCACATTGGGCACGAACGTGGCGCTCGAACGGAAATCACGACGGACCGACATTCCGCCACCACCATCGCCACCATCGAGTCCCTTGTCGACTCCGAGATCGCCATACGGCCGGAACACTCGCGCCAAAGCTTCGCGCATTTCGAGCGAACTGACACGTAGCGGACGTGCCGCGCCAAACACGGCGATCGGGTCGGGTGTCTTGTAACCAATCAACGACAGAACGCCTTCATCGACTGCGTAAAACGTAACTTCGGATCGCGCTGGTTTGCCGGCGTGATCGGTAACTTTGATGTCGACTTCGATGTTTTCACCGGGCTTCGCTTCGGTCTTGTTCGGAGCAATCGCAATCTTCAAGCGACGTTTTTCCGGGTTGACCAAGAGCGACGCGTACCCCATGCGGAACGCAGGAGCACCAACATCGGGATCTTTTGCGTTCGTAGGAACCGGTTTCGTTCGTCCTCGAACGAGAAGCACCGAGACAAACGCATTCGGACGGTAATCTTCGGTGACCGGTACTTCGATCGTCGGCATCGGCCCTTTGAGCTGCACGCGCCTCTGCGACAAGATGCCGGCGCGTTCAATAGTGACGAGCGCTTCGGCGGACGTGAACGGACTCTTCACCAAGATGCGTGCCGTTTGTCCGACTTCGTAACTTTCTTTGTCGGGCACGAGCGAGATGGCCAAGCGGTCAGAATCGCCAAAACCCGCATTCCCTGCACCACCAAATACGTAGAGCGGTTCGGACGAACCAATGGTGTTTTTCCGAGTGTCGACCGCGGTGGCATGGATGATGTGGTAGCCCGACGCTGCAGGCGTGAGCTTGCACGATCCGGGTTTCGTCGCAGTCGTCGTCGTGACGGTGCAACTCTCGACAACCTTATCGACGGTCTCGACGACGCTGTGCGTGTCCCCGCCAGCAGTTGCTTTGCGGGCGACATCCCAACTGCGATGCACGAGTTCGAGTTTGATTGACACTCCACCGACACGATTACCCTTGGGGTCGACGGCAAACGCTTCCGGTTCGACGGCTTTGCCCGCGTCGACAAACAGATCGCTTGCCGAGCGTAGTGCCACGTAAAACTCACCGGGATGCACGATGGCCGTTGTGCTACCAGCGACCGATTGTCGAGAAACGTCGGTAACGTCTGCTTCAGCCGTCACGCGTTCAGGGCCGATCTGCCCTTCGAGCGCCAACTTCGCTTCGATGATGGCTGTGCCTTTCGCATCGAGTTTGGCTTGACGACTTTCGACTTCGCCACCGCGAGGCGATGCATCGTGGCGGTCGGCGTGAAACACGCTGTCGCCGACGGCAAAACCATCAGTATTCGGTGGGACGAAGCTTGCATCGGCGCGCGTAACGGTGAGTCGGGCATCCGCGGTCGACATGGGAGCGCCGTACAAATAGTCGCCACGAGCTACCCATTTGGCAGAATCCCCGCGGATGTAGCTAGGTTTGTCACTCTCTACCGATACGGCAAACTCCACGGGGCGGTATTCGGCGACTTCAAAATCGCCCATCGCATCGCCCGCGTAGCTCGACTGTCCATCGCCTACGCTTGCTCGCACTGCATACGTGCCGAGCTTTCCAGTCTTCGGGATGACGACATCGAACGACGCTGTTCCAAAAGGACTCAACGTTTCGGTCTGCTTCGCAATCTCTTCTCCCTCGGGACTTTCGACTTTGAACTCCACGGGAAGACCCACGGGCGTGACCGTGCCAGGATTGCCTTCTTTGCGGAAAATGCCTTTGAAATGAACGGTATCGCCGGGTCGATAGATGCCGCGATCGGTAAACACGAGACCAAACGGACGATCCTCGCTCGTGTCGACACGCGCATCGAAACGCCAACCGTCGAGCGTGTCTTCGAGGTGTTTGTAGGTCCAATCATTGCCGTGACGAACGACGATGACGCCTCGTTCCGATCCGGACATTTCGGGGGTGAACACATTCGGTGGCAACGAGACAAACCCCGAGGCGTCTGAGCGAAACGGCCCAAGCGGCGGATTTTCCGGCCGCTCGATCGTGACTTCAGCTCCAGCTAAAGGCTCTGCACTGGACAAACGGCTGATCCATAGCAGCGATCCTCGTTTCGAGAGCTTCCCGCTCACGGCGAGATCAGTAACTTTTACGATCGCTGTCGATCCGAGTGATCGCGCATGATCCGATCCGGGCCAACCCGTGTAACGAATTCCGATAGCGACAGCACCACGTGCATCTTTGCCACCAAGAACGTCGTCGACTTTTACGGTGAAACGCGATGTCCCGTTTTTCGCCGCGTTTGGTGAAAGCGTGGAGCGTTTCGCTTTCGACAGCGCCGCGATTGTCTCGAATGCCGGCAACTTGCCGGGGCTGTACTTGTCGTCCTGCAACTTGAACGCTTCGAATGGCGTCAAGGGTGCAACGACGAGCTCGAGATCATTGGCGTTCACAGCATCGATCGGAATCTCGCGACGCGCTGTCGTTTCGAAGACATTGCCACGTAAACCGATGTCGGCTTTGGGCCACAAGTCATCAAAGGTGATGTCACGACGAACATCCGCGCCAAGGGTTTGTCCGTGTTCATCCTTGAGCGATCCAGCGATGGAAACCTTGACTTTTTTGCCCGCGGGAAACGCTCCGTACACAGTCATACCGCCAACGCTGTCGTCGTCGTCCATCCACGAAGGAAACGAAACCTTGATGTTGGGTTCGAACTTCAAAACCCGTTTGAGGTCCCGCGTTTTCACACGCGTCGTGAACGACACCGTGACGCCTCCATCCGGTGCACACTGGCCGTGCGGCGTGCTGTAATCGCACGACACTTCTTTCACCGCGAGTGGGCCATAGGTGCTGAAGGAATATTGTTGCGACTTCTCGGAACGAAGGGTGCCTTCTCGGCCGTAGAGGTCCTTCACTTCGATCGCGATCGCGGAGCCAAGAGGCAACGGTGAACGCGGACGTACCTCGAAAAGTTGATCGTTGTCGGCGCTCGGCTTGGTGACAGTGACGCCTATTTTACTTTGGCGTTCGCCCGCGGTGAGTGTGATGGCGCGTTCGAGTTCGCGAATTTCGACGGGTTGATTGATCCGAAGCGTGAACTTCGCGTCTGGCTTGAGATCGTCGCTGCCTTCGTACGGTTCGATCGACGTGACGGCAGGACGCGGCGTGGAAAATTTGAACTGGTAGGGTTTCTCGAGAATGGACCCATCCAGCGCTTTGGTGCCTGCTGGTACTTCGACCACAAACGATGTCGCCCGTGGAAGGTGTTTCTCCGGTACGAACGTGACCGCAGACGTACCCACCCAGGACCAACGCCCAGGTACGGCAGGCGTTATTTTTACGGGAGCGGGAGATTCAGAACCGGCCAGCTCGAGGGGGCGCATGGGTCGGTTCCAGACGATGTTGACTTCGGAGACGTCGAGGGTTTCACCACGAGGCGAGGCAAAAACAACAGCAAATGCCTGCGATTCTGCGGCAGATGGGCCATCGGCGGCACCTGGTGCCAGAGTTCCGCGAGGCGCGACATCGGGCGGTCGATTTCCAGGCAAACAGGCAAACCCGAACGCCAGAGCAGAGATCGCGAGAAACGAAGCGCGGTGATGTGGGAGGCGAAAACGAAGAGACATCGTGATGCTGCTCTTGTCGCGATTGGGCGCCGGCTGCAAGCGAAACGGCTGGACGCGGAGCATTCGTGCACGAAAGTTGCGAGATCCTCGGGTCAGGCAAGTCCTGATGTTGGACGATGACGGTTGGACGGGCCGAATCGAAATTTGCGCGAAACGCTAGAAATCGCCTGGCTGGAGAGTTGCCGATTCAGCATCGATGCGGGTACGGCTTCGTCGCAGCATGGGCTGAGATCCCAAAGATTCGATCGCGCGCGGGGAAAATATTTTGAGCGATTCGATGGATTTGCATGCGTGAATGGCATCGGTCGAGCGCGCATTCTAAAGAGAGAATTGGATACTGAGGCACACGATCGTGTTCGTCGCGTTGCGGTAGTGGACATGCTTGAATCTGTGATCAATGCATCGGAGGCATTGGAGAACAACCGCGCATTCGCCGGGGGCTTTCGATCTCGTATTGCTCGACGTCGTGTTGGCACGTAGGAGTGATTACGAGGTATTGGCGGAGATTCGCGGCACTATCAGGGATTGAAGGCGGTGTTCATGAGCGGGCCACGAAACGCCGCACACAATTGTGTGATCGCCTCAATGCAACCAAGGAACCTTTGTTCTTCATCCCGCCCTTCGCATCGCATCAATGCCCAAATGCGCCGTTACCGTGCTTCTCAGTAGCGCTCACGAATGCTCGTGCGTTCGTGGTGAACCCCAAAAAAAACTTAATTCTCGTTGGATTCCGACTTGTCCAAGTTGGGTAAAGTACACCGCGAAGTAAGATCCCAAATAGTTGGCAACGCGGTCTTTTTCCTAGTAGCGATGGACGCGAGAGATATCATGATTCGAACATTGAAATTTTGGGCATTAACTTTCGTCACGGCGACGTTGACGACTGCTACGCCGCTGAGAGCCGAGCAACCATCGCTCGCGTTGAATCGGTTCGACCCTTCCCAGGCTGGCGACAGGATGTTTGGCGTCCCGTCCCCGTTTGTCGCGGGAGCGTTGACACCTCATTTCATGTTGGTAGGCGACTACGCACACAACCCGTTGCTCGTCAGTACCGCGAAGAGTGACCAAGTGGTGGGAGCCGTTGTTGGTAGCCAACTGTTTGTTCACCTGAACGCGACGTTGGCTCTCTGGAACCGGCTCAACATCAACATCAATGCTCCTGTCGCGCTACAACAATCGGGCGAAAGTCCGCAGCGCGGATCGCAATCATTCGTATCACCGTCATCGGTGCAATTCGGCGATCTACGGGTTGGACTGCGCTTGCGCATTTTTGGCGAATATAACGATATCTTTCAGGCCGCTTTGGGCGGCTCCCTGTGGCTCCCGACGGGGGCCGCAGGAGGGTTTGTCAGCGATGGCAAGGTGCGCGGAATGCCTCACGTTATTGTGGGTGGCCGGGCCGAACAATTGGTATGGTCGTTTATGGCGGGCATGGAGTTTCGGCCTTCATTGCAATTCGCCTCGGTCGCCCAAGGTTCCATGGTCCGTCTTGGCGGAGGCATTGGGTTTCTCATTGGTGAAAAGAAGCAGTTTCAGATCGGTCCCGAGCTGAGCGCGGCATTGACGGTCGACGACGTGAACGCTCGGACCAGCAACTTTGAAGCATTGGTTAATGCTCGCTATCGGGTCGTCGACGATTTCGAGATTGGTCTCGGCGCGGGCCCTGGACTCAGCAAAGGAATCGGCACGCCAGATTTTCGTGGTGTCGCGATGCTTGCGTATAGTCCAAAGCAGAAAGAACCGACGAAGGTCGTGCCTATTCAAGACCGAGATGGTGACCGTATCTTCGATCCACAAGATGCGTGCCCGAACGAGCCAGGGGTCATGAATCAAGATCCCACGAAAAACGGTTGCCCGCCCCCGAAAGACACCGATCTCGATGGCGTTTGGGACATGTACGATGCGTGTATAACCGAACCTGGGCTCGCCAATCAGGATCCAGCAAAAAACGGTTGTCCTCCGCGGGATCGCGATAAAGATACGATTCTCGACGAAGTGGACGCTTGTCCCGACGTACCAGGGGTAGCGAATCAAGATCCGAAGAAAAATGGCTGTCAACCCGACGGGGATGAGGATGGGATCGTCGACGACAAGGACGCGTGTCCCACCGTGAAGGGAGTGGCCAGCGACGATCCGAAGAAGAATGGTTGTCCGCCGGACGCCGATGGTGATGGCATTCTCGACGACAAGGACGCGTGTCCAGCCGAAAAAGGCAAGCCCAATACGGATCCGAAGAAAAACGGCTGTCCGAATTCGGTCCGGGTCATTAATTCTCAGGTCGTCATATTGGAGCAGGTTCAATTCGATACATCGAAAGCAACCATCAAGCCAGTCAGCGCACAGCTCTTGGATGAAGTCGCCGCGGTCCTGAAGGAGCACCCCGAGTTTGTCCGGCTCGAAGTCCAGGGACACACGGACAACCGGGGATCGAAGAGATTAAATCAGAGATTATCCCAAGAGCGCGCTGAAGCGGTGAAAGATGCACTGATCAGTCGAGGTATCGCTGGGAATCGTCTTACGGCAATGGGTTATGGCCAAAACGTGCCCATTGAGGACAACCGGACCGCCGAGGGCCGGCAAGCCAATCGACGTGTTCAATTTAAGTCGCTCGAGATTGCACCGAAAAAGGATCGTTGAAAGGTACCATGACAAACCGCATGTCCACCATCCTGGCTTCTCGAAGACTTCTTCGGGGCTCGCTGCCCGCGCTTTTAACGCTCGGCGGATTGCTCGCCG
>JANORL010001130.1:0-2718 GCA_031415295.1 Polyangiaceae bacterium
TCGCCGGATTTGATGATCTCGTCCTTAACCTCGACGATTTGTGGGCGGAAGTAGACAGCATTATCGAAGCTGACGACGAAATCATCAAAGACGATGAAGCCTGAGCCTGGCGCCGATCGCTCTTTTGTGCAATATCCCGCCCGCGCATGCCCCCCAAGGTAAAACCCGCCCCAGACGCTCCACTTCACGCGACATTTGCCGAGATCGCCGGCATCGATTCGCTCGAACTGCCGCGTGCCCCCAATCCCGCCATCCTCGAAGAAATTTTGCCGTCGTATGAACTGCCGAGCGATCGCCAGGTCACGACAGCTCGTGTCATAACGGCAAACGCGTTGGCATCTCTCGGCCCGCATCATGTCGTTTCCGTCGTTGGTTCCGCCCCAGCGCTCATTCTGCGGACACTTGCCAAGTCCACCAAGCGCAAAATCATTGCCATTACCGCCGACATTGAATCTGCCCGAGCCTTGTTTGCCGATGCTTCGTTTCTTTTGGCGGGCAAAGACGCGGACGAACCCGATGCCGGACAAACCACTCTCGGCGATGTGTTATTTTTTCCACCAAACGAGGCGAGTCCATATGCCGACGTAGCGCCGGATCGTCGAGGCGCCGAAGCCCGAATTGCCGCGCTTTTTCACTTGGCGGTCGATTTGCCGTGGCGTGTATTGATTTGTCCTATTCAAGCATTGGCGCGAAAAATCGTTCCCCGTGACGAAGTATTGGAACACGCGGAACTCGTCGTGGGCGAACAAGAAGTCGATCGCGATGCGCTCATACGGCGTCTTTCCGCTGGGGGATACGTACGTAGTCCGATCGTCGAAGACCCCGGCACATTTGCGGTCCGCGGCGCATTACTCGATGTATGGCCGCCCAATGCAGGATTTCCAGCGCGTATCGAATTCTATGGCGACCTCGTGATGAGCGTCAAGTCATTTGATCCAGAAAACCAAAAAACGCTCACTGAAATCAAAGAAGTATGGTTGCCGCAAGCGCGTGAAGCCGTGCTTTCTGTGGGGAACCTCGAACGCGCGAAAGAACGTGTGCGCGCCATTTGCGACGCTATCGATCTGCCTTCCTCAAAAGCTCGAGCGTTGCTGGACGATGTTTTGACGGGACGTTCGTTTTTCGGAGCGGAAGGTTTTTTGCCCGCCTACATTGATCCGGAGCCACTCACTTCGTATTTGCCGGCCGATGCATTGATGGTACTCGAAGATCCTGCATCCATTACCCGTGCATTGCGGGACGAAATCAAGCGTGCCGAAGATGACTTTGCTCGTGCTGGGCGTGAAGTTCGATTTCCTGTCGCGGCGTTTTACGAAGATGAAGCGTCGATTACCCGATGGCTCGGACGAAAAGCCATTCTCGCGTTACACCGCACAGGCATTGCCGGACAAACTGCTGATCCAGATTCCTTGGAGCGGTTCGAAGTTGCGCCTGAAGACGCTCCATCTTTGGCGACGTTCGATCAATCGGACCTCGAACGCGCGATCAAAAGTGCGCGTTTGTCACGAGGGAAAATGGCGGCTCTCGATCCGCTCGTGCGCCGCATGTTTGCTTGGCAAGAACAAGGTTTTCGAGTCGTCATAACGGCGCGCGCGGAGACCCAAGTCGAACGGCTCGTGACATTGCTTCGGCATCGCGATGTGTCCGTGCGTGCGCGATTGGGGGTGTTTGACCCGGCAATGTTAGATGACCCCGACGCGCCGACGACGGCATTCGTCGTGCGGGGTGCATTGGCGCGTGGATTGATTGCGTTGACCGAACGGATCGTGCTCGTCACGGAAGAGGAAGTGTTCGGGGCGCGGGCGCATCGTCGCGCTGCGCGGGCCGAAAAAAGCGCGACGACATCGGGGAAGCCTTTTCTCGAAGATTTGCGTACTTTGTCTGTGGGTGATTTCGTCGTCCACGAAAGTCACGGCGTCGGTCGGTATTTGGGCCTCGTGCACAAGCAAGTCGGTACGAATACGATCGATCTCATCATGGTCGAATATTCGGGTGGCGACAAACTCTATTTGCCGGTCTATCGACTCAATCAGATACAAAAATTTTCTGGAGGCGAAGGTACGCCCAAAATCGACAAACTTGGCGGACAAACCTTTGCGAAAACGCGCGCGAAAGTCGAAAAAAGCGTACGCAAAATGGCCGATGAACTGTTGCGGTTGTATGCGGAACGTCGCGCTGCCGTAGGAGAAAGCACACCGCCTGCGGACGACGAATATGCGTCGTTCGAGGCAGGGTTTGCATTCGAAGAAACATCGGATCAATCACGCGCCATCATGGAGGTATCTGGGGACCTCGAAAGCGCGCGGCCGATGGATCGGTTGGTTTGTGGCGACGTAGGGTTTGGAAAAACTGAAGTTGCGCTTCGTGCGGCATTTCGTGTGGCATTGTCGGGTCGGCAAGTGGCCGTGTTGTGTCCGACGACGGTTTTGGCGCAGCAGCATTACCTCAACTTCAAGGCGCGTATGAGTCCGCATGCGCTCGAAGTTCGGGCGATGTCGCGGTTTCAATCGAATACCGAGCAAGAAGACTGTATTCGTGGACTTCGCGCGGGAAACGTCGATGTCGTCATCGGTACGCATCGGCTGCTTTCCAAGGACATTCACTTCAAGAAACTGGGGCTGCTCGTCGTCGACGAAGAACAACGGTTTGGCGTGACGCACAAAGAGCGGATCAAATCATTAAAGATGAACGTCGATGTGCTCACGTTGTCGGCTACGC
>JANORL010001131.1:0-5655 GCA_031415295.1 Polyangiaceae bacterium
GTGCTCGATCGCTTCGAGTAGCCGCTCTTGATATTCGTCATGGTATTTCTCAGGATGAAACGCGTCGGTCGACAGCTGCTTAATCAGTCGGTCCGCAAGATCTTCCTCTTCCACGCGAAAATCCATTTTGACGGGTGGTGAAACCTCGTCGAATGAACGCACTTCATCAGCATAATGAACTTGGTGCATCACGAGTCCACCACGATGAGGCCGCAAGAGCACCAGCTGATCTTTACCGCGAGCTCCATACCGTCCAACACCAATTCGCTTCATTCGTTCCATCGCATTGGAGAGCAGCTTGTACGCTCGTGCGCCACTTTTGTCCGGTCCAAGATAACTCGTCCGCTCGATGTACAAGAAGTCCACCGTTTCCGCGGGAACGAACTCCAACAAATCAATACGATCGGTTTTTTCCGGACGCAGAGCATCCATCTCGTCGTCCGTAATTTCGACATATTGTTCTTTGGCGTATTCAAATCCGCGCGTCGAATCCGTTCGTTCGACAACGTCACCGTCGAACGGACACACGTATTGCATTTTCAGGCGGGTTCCGCACTTTTTATGTAAAAGGTGAAACCCTATCGCATGGGACGTCGTCGCCCCATACATCTTGACGGGAATCGTCACCAAGCCGAACGAAATCGTACCTGTACCCGAGGATCGTGCTGCCATGCACTCCATCCTTGCAAGGTCCGTGAAATGGCACCGAACTGCACATGCCAAATATGAACTCCATGAACTCCATGCACAAAAAGCCTTCCGAAGAGGAAGCAACATTCGCCGAAATCATTGCGGAGGCAGTCCATCTTGGTGCCGAACACCGAGCGATCGAAATGGACTTGGTCCCGATGCGTGCTGCAACCGCTGCATCAAAGCCCTTGACCCGGGATTATTCGTACGAACTAAAGCTCGATGGAATTCGCTGCATTGCCAGGAAAAACGGCACTCACGTCTTGCTTCATAACCGCCATGGACGGGAGGTTACGCGTGTCTACCCCGAACTAATTCAAGAACTAGCGAATCTCGTTGCACCCCCGTGCGTCGTCGACGCCGAAATCGTCGCCCTCGATGAACGAGGCGTTCCCAATTTCAAACGAATTGCCGAACGCGCTCATCTATATCGAGATCTTGACATTCACCTCATTTCCAAACGGATTCCCGTCACGCTTGTCGTATTCGATCTTCTAGGCCTTGGTGATTACGACCTTCGCAACTTGCCCTTATTCAAGCGCCGACGCCTGTTACAACGGACCTTGCCTGAAACGAAAATGGTTCGCCGCATTGATGTATTCGATGGCGATCCCAGCGCCCTGCTTTCGTTTTGCCACCAGCATCATCTCGAAGGCATCGTTGCCAAACGTGTCGACTCGCCTTATCGTTCCGGGCCACTTCGTTCCGACGACTGGATCAAGATAAAAAACGAACACAATGATGACTTCGTCGTCGTCGGTTTTACCTTGGGCGAAGGCGCGCGGTCTAGAATGGGCGCCATCGATGTCGCTTCCTTCGATGCTGGTAACCTCACCTATCGAGGCAAGGTGGGCAGTGGGCTCGATGACCGAGCGATCGATATGCTTCTCGCGCGTCTTTTGCCATTACGAGCTGATTCGCCCGCCGCGTCCGGTGAATACCATACGGCTCCTCGTGGACGAATTCACGTTCGACCTGAAGTCGTCGTATCGGTCAAATATGGTGGGTTTTCCGAAGGAGGCAGCTTGCGTTTTCCCGTTTTTCGCGGCATACGCGACGACGTTTTGCCGGAAGAATGCACGATGACCGTGAACAAGGAAACCTGATGCGTTCAATTCACTGCGCCGTCTTGCAATGATCGATTGAATACTTCTGCTGCGTGTCGCATAAGAAGCGCTGATCCCGGCAACAACTGCCACAAACAATACCGGCTCTGCGCTTTTCGCAGTCAATCCAGCATTCGTCAGAAGGCACATCGCATTCCTTGCGTATGATGTACCCACCATCAACACGATCATACAGTGTTTTCCGCTTATCCGTCGAATTGCAGCCAATCTGGCTGGCGACCGTAAAAACCATCATGTAGATGAGATTCATCCGCATCTTACCTATCGCCTTGCGCCTCCATGGTTTCTGATTCCAATGCGGACTCATAGATCGAGACACGCGTTAAAACTATAATTTTCGCGCTTATCGCACGCCGAAGCGGCACTATCACAGCAGCTACGACAAATGAAGCCACGGTCGGCTTCATAACACTTGTTGCGGCAATTGGATAACCTTTGTGTACACTCCTCGCGCTCCTGCGTGCTAGCTCCCGCATCCCCCTTATCACCCGTATCCGCGCCGAATGGCCGCCATTCACACCCACCCAACACAACGAAGATCCCGCACGCTCCAAGCACAAACATTGCTTGTACACGTTTCGCCATGCGCATTCATTTTGCTTACCACCAAAACACCACAACGACCATCCCCTTCGTGATATAACGCTTTGCCAATCCTTCAAAAGGAGTTTCGTCATGACCCGTATCTTCGATTTCCTGCTCGTCTCGTCCTTCTGTGTATCCATTGCCGCCTGCGGGGGCTACTCCGCCGAAGAAGCAAAAACCAAATGCGACCTTGAGCGTACTGCAAACTCCGCATGCTCCACCGACACCTCCTACAACCAATGCCTCAGTTGTTACGAATCTTGCGGGACAGATTGTGCCGTCGCGGAATCTTGCCCCGTTCAGTACATCTGCTCCGAGTAACGACACATCGTTGAACAAAACGACGAGCCCGTTCGTCTCTCTCGACCCCGCCAATCCAAACCCCTCGCGAACCTGCCGCGCCTTGGCAGCTCAAGCATCCTAGCATATTTTGGACCAACGATCTGTCATCGGTTTTACCGGGCCCGGTAGACCGTGACGCACCGTTCACCCCCATCTCGTTACTTAAAAAAACATTTCTTAGCGTTCCAGAAGAACTCGGGCTTGCTTTCTTCGTAAAACCACGGCACCACTTAGGGACGAGGCAAACTGGCAGCCTCGCTGTTTTGACCATTTTTCCAGTTTGCCCTGACGGAACGAGGCGAACGAGCATGAGCATCCAACCTTTCTTCCGAGACGAACCGTATCTTCGCGACGATCTGGCCGACACGCGAAAAGATGCCGTTACTTTTCGTCCCGATGACGATCTCTGCGACGACAATCACTGCGACGACAATCTCTGCGCCGTCGATACTCCACCCACCTATGCGATGGGCCTCGCCGAACGCCTCGCCGCTCTGCACCATCCCGATGCTCGACCAAGTTCCGTGGAGATCGTACTCCGAACCGATGCACTCAATGCGCCGTTTGAACTGACCACCATCACCCTCGAAGATCTCGACCTCAACGAAACGCTCGAAGACTTCGACCCCAATGCAGACTTCGATCGCAAGACCCTTCCCTCGGCACCCTATCCACCCGCCATTCTCGACGACAGCACCGCCGCCTTTTCATGGGATGTGCTTCCCGCTCCCCTCCCTTCATTTCCCGATTCAACCGAAATGCCCTGGGAACCTCCTTCGGACCCCACTCCTTCCGAAGAAACACACTCGCTCTTGCAATCTTCCCTTTGGGGCAAACTGCAAAAGTTTGTCACGGGAATCAGCAGCAAACCTCGCAGCCAGCCCCCCGTCTCGTCATCGTCGTTTCGAAGGTTATCGCAACGCGCCATGTTCGAGATTGTATGGACCTACGACAATGCGGCGCTCGACGCGCTTTCTTCCCACATTGAACGAATTCTGGCCGTGCGACGTCTGGGCCCTGAAGCTTATGCGGAATCACGTATCGTCGATATGCTCGACAACATGCTCGTGACGGAACGCTGTGTTTCTGATGGTATTGGTATTTCGATTTTGAGAGCACGTATTCCGGAAGTTGCGCGACCCATGTTCGATCACGCGCTCTTACGGCTCGAAAATCGAGGAATCGTGACGCTCGTTCCCGACGATCTGCCTCACGATGCGGGGTTTGGGGCGAAAGGCGCCAAAGGCGACCCGCAGCCTCAAATGGTCAAACAGGGTTACGACGGCATTTTCGACCCGGTACGCGGACACTTGAATCGTTGCATTTTGCTCCAGCCCGCAAGCTGAAGTTTTGACGCGATTACAATTTGGCAGCTTCTTGTTCGAGGCGCACGAACAAATCGGGAATGGCTTTCTTTTGCGCAGCCTGAAGAATGCTCGCCGGTAGCGCCGTATTGGGTTCGACGTGGAGCGTATACGTCACTTCGCTCTTCTTGCCGCCTTCAATAGACTTGATTTCCCAGCTTCCTTCATTTTTCTTGTAATCGCCGCTCACGAGTTTCCAACGGCGTGTCATGACTTCCGGAGTTTCCTCGTGCACTGCCTCTGTCGTCGCCGTCAAATTCGAAAACGGAAACGGCACTTCAACTGTGACTTCGCACGTGTGCTTGTTTCCATCTTTCTTCACGAGCCGAGCAGCGGCAACACGCGGCATTCGCCCCTTGTACTTTGAACAATCCGACACAATTCCCCAAACTTTTTCCGGCGGTTGCGACAATACCGCTTTTGCCGTGACCCGCGGCATGTCGCTGCCCTTCACGACCGACGTACGGACTTGGACCGCCCCAGGATCAATGGCCACAGCTTCCGAACCCACAAGCGTCGTCATTGCCACAAGAGCACCAAGCACCAAGGAGCGCGTGGCAAAAGCGAAATGTTTCATCGAATGGTATCCTCCAGCGGCAGAGTATCAGCACTTTTTCGTATTTACAAGGTGCGACTGACACGCCTCCATCAATGAGTTCCCACGTTCGGTGGCGTAGGCTTTGCCACGGACTGCGACATGCCATTGCGCGATCCGATGCGCAGATTCATTCAGGACGCCGCGATCCGTTGCCATCGCAGCTTTTGGCCAGCGCCAACGTCCGCCTCGGGATCCTTCGTACGCTTCGAAGTCCCCGGTCTTTTCGGCGACGAGCACCGCGCCAAGACCATCGCCCAAAACCTCGGTCGTATCAACGGCGTCCTCGACGTTCGCCCCAATCCTTCGACCGGTCGGGTATTGCTGCACCTGCAATCGAATGACGTCGCGACAATCGAGGCAATCGAATGCCAATTGGCATCCATGGTTGATCCTTTCGCGGATCCAGCTCCGTCGCTCACGCGCACCGCGCATCAACTCGGTAAAACGATCACGCGTTATGCAACTCTTTGGAAAAATCGACAAATTAAAGCGAAAAACGGTTCGTCGGCGGAGGTTCATCTCGATCAACCTCAATGGCATACATTCAACGTCGACGAACTACTTGCGTTTTTTCGCGTTTGTCCCTTGATCGGTCTTGATGACGTTCAAGTCGAACGATTTCGTCGCGAGTTTGGCCGGAACGTTCTTGCTGGCATTCAATTGCGCTCGGTTCTTGACATTCTAGCCGATCAATTTTTCACACTTCCCTGTGCTTTGCTGTTTGGTGCCGCTGGCTTGTCACTCCTGCTCGGGGACATCATCGAAGCCGGGGCCATCGTATTGGTCATCGGTTCGAACATTGCCGTGGGGTATTTTTCGGAATCTCGCGCCGAAGAATTGCTTCATGCCTGGGGCGAATTTCGTGCAGAATGGGCCACCATCGTGCGAAATGGGCACGACGTGCGCATTGCCGCTGCCGATGTCGTTCCCGGTGACGTGCTCATCGTCC
>JANORL010001132.1:0-5314 GCA_031415295.1 Polyangiaceae bacterium
AGCGTTCATGGCGAGCCGCGCCGAAGTACAAGCCGTTCCGCCATTACTCGAGCAGGTCGAACAGCTTTTGGGCGAGAATATGCCGAAATACGACCGCGCGTGTTTGTATGCGCGATGGATCGATCAACGAGCGTACGAGAAAAACCGTTCAGGTCCAGGAAAAACTCCGGACCATGCTGGAGCGGAAGCGCTTTACCGAACGATCGACGAGAATCACTCACCGGCCTTTGTTTTGTGTCGCCGCGCCAATGGGCTTGCGTATGCTCGGTGGAAGCAAGGTTTTTCCGAGGAAGCCGCAGCATTCGCCCGTGCCGCTGCGGAACACGCGGGCGATGGTGGACATATGCGACTTCGGGCCATGGCGCTGAATATGTTGGCGCGTATCGTCGGTGGTCCCGAAGGCGAACAAGCGCGTCAGCGGGCAACGGCCATTGCCACATCCCTCGACGACGAAGCGTTGCAAATGCGTTTCGAGCGTGGATGGGCGCGGGAAAACGCACGCTGAAACGTTTGGCTGGGTTTCACCCAGACCCACAAGGGCTCCTCGCCCTTGACCCCGCAAGGGGCAATGCCCCTTGACCAAGGTATTGGTTTGTCCGCGATGCGGTCAAACCAAATGGGACCAGGAAAGCATTTACTTCTTCCCGTGCACGATGGTCGCTGCGCAATGCCCCTCGAAGATAGGTTTGCCCGGGCGTAACGCTTTTTCGACACACGCCTTCATTTTCGCATCGCCTTTCGCTTGAATCTCCGTCACCTTCCCGCCGCTCCCGCGCCACACCACACGCGTCTCGGTTTCGCCGCCCGCAGCGCACGCATCGAGCGATTTTTTGAGCGGCGACATCCAGGCCGTCACGAGCACCATCCCCAAAAGTCCTAAGCCTCCCCCACTGCCTTCGCTTTTGCATTCGATGTTCTTCGTGACGAGCCCATCCGCTTCGAGTTGCCCCACGGAAAGGTTTGCCCCCGGAACATCTGACGCCTTCGGCTTCTCGACAGGTTTGTCGCTCGCCGTAGGTTTGTCGGCGGATACGGTCGGCGTCGTCGTTTCCATTTTGGGTTGTTCCTTCGGCGACGCAACAGGCTCTTTCGCATCAACAGCGGCGATTTCCATCGGTTTGTCTGCGCGCGCGTTGTTTGTCGTGTCCACGGGCGGAGGCGGCGGCGGGTAGTCCGGCGGCGGAGCGGAATTCCCCTCGCCTCCACATCCCCATGCAAAAACCGCAGCCACACAAAGACCAGCATGAAAGAATCGAACGTTCATCCTGCTGGCATGCGACGTCTACCGGGAAAAAGCAAGAAATCTCTTCGAACATTTCTCATTACATCCAAACATCATGCTTGACGCCCCAACGTCGCTCGTGTTCTCTACGTGCGACTTACTACCGAGTTTTCCCATGGCTGACACTGCTGCTCCCTCCGCTAAAAGCAACATCAACCCACGGAATCGTAAACGAGCGATCATCTTGGGAATCATTGGGGTACCTCTCGTGGGCCTTTACGGCATTTACGGTGGTGCACAACATGAAGGACCGGGCACGGTGCATCCGCGGCCCGTGACGCCAAAACTCGTGCGAGATCGGGCGGCGCGACAAGAAACCGTTTCGCAACGACCTTCATCGAAACAAATACTTTTTGGTGATTTACACGTTCACACGACGTTTTCGACCGACGCTTTTTTACGTAGTTTGCCGCTCGTCGGCGGCGATGGAGCGCATCCGCCGGCGGACGCTTGTGATTTTGCGCGTTATTGTTCGTCGCTCGACTTTTTTGGTTTGACCGATCACGCTGAAGCGCTGACGCCACAACATTGGCAAGAATCGAAAGAATCGATTCGGGCGTGTAATGAAGCGGCAGGAGATCCGAACAATCCGGACCTCGTCGCCTACATGGGTTTCGAATGGTCGCAAGTTGGGCAAACGCCGGCCGAGCATTATGGGCACATGAACGTACTTTTTAGGAATACAAGCGAATCTGATGTACCTTCACGACCGATTGCCGCACCAGGTCTCATTCAAAATGTTTTTGGGCGCAGCACCGGGCTGCCATTCTTGACACTCGCTTCCATTCCTCTTCGCGAATTCTCACGCCGCCAAAGGTACCTCGATACGCTGAAGTTTTTTCGGGAAACGACGTCGGTGCCCACTTGTCCCGCGGGTATCGACGTTCATGCATTACCAACGGATTGCCGCGAATTCGCTGCCAAGCCTAGCGACCTCTTCGAGAAGCTCGCGCAATGGAACATGGAGTCTACAGTCATTCCACACGGAACGACGTGGGGATTTTACACGCCGCCGGGATACACCTATGACAAACAAATCAATCCGGCACAGCGTAATCCTGATAAACAACGGCTCATTGAAGTGTATTCGGGCCACGGGAATTCGGAAGAGTATCGGTCGTTCAAGGATATCGATTATAACGACAAAGGCGAACCATTCTGCCCCGCTCCGACGAATTCGTACGAACCGTGTTGTTTTCGAGCGGGTGAAATCATTCGGGCCCGATGCGGAAACATTCCCGCCGAAGCGTGCGAAAAACGCGTCGAAGAAACACGCTCGAGGTACCTTTCGGCTGGAGCAGCCGGACATTTGAGCGTGCCGGGCGCACAAGTCAACGATTGGAAAGAATGCGGTCAATGCCGGGATTGTTTTGCCCCGAGTTTTCAATATCGACCTGGCGGATCGGCCCAATATATCCTCGCCCAAGGCAATTTTGACGATCCACAAAAACCGAATCATGCACGTTTTGGGTTCATTGCATCGAGCGACAACCATTCTGCACGTCCGGGCACGGGGTACAAAGAATTCGCCCGCCATGGCACGACAGAAACGGCTGGCGCGTGTTCCGAAGAATGGCGCGACCGGCTTTTTGGATTGACCGCCGCCACGCCGGAATCGGTCACCGTCAATCAAGAATTGCTGGCGACCATGCCTCCGTTTCGCCTCGTCGACTTGGAGCGCCAAGCGTCCTTTTTTATGACGGGAGGTCTCGTCGCCGTGCATTCCGAAGCACGTAACCGCAATGCAATTTGGGAAGCATTACGCAAACGCGAAGTGTATGGAACGTCGGGCGATCGCATCTTGCTCTGGTTCGACCGTATCAATGGTCCGAATGCGCCAGCAACGATGGGCTCGGAAGCGACGATGCTCGAAAATCCTCGATTTCGAGTGAAAGCAGCAGGTGCTTTCGTACAACTGCCCGGCTGTCCTGATTTCGGAGAAGGCGGCTTGCCTGCCGCAGAAGTCGCGCGCCTGTGCCTTGGTGAATGTTACAACCCTGGTGATCAACGACGGCAGATTTCTCGCATTGAAGTCGTACGTATTCGTCCCCGAAAATCCCCCAACGAAGCCGTGAAAGACCTCATTCAGGATCCTTGGAAACGTATCGATTGCGTGAAAGACACTGCAGGTTGTTCCGTCGAGTTCAGCGACGACGATTTTGTGACGACTGGACGCGAAACAGTCTATTACGTGCGCGCCATTCAAGAGCCCACGCCCGCCGTCAATGGTGACCACCTTCGCTGCAAGCGCAACGAAAAAGGCGAATGCATCGAGACGAAACCTTGTTATGGTGATTATCGCACGCCTTTCGGCGACGATTGCCTCGGTAATCACGAAGAACGCGCGTGGTCGTCACCCATCTACCTGCAATTCCAGGCTCCCGGCACGCCCCCCGCGCAGGTCCCGTAAACTACATGCCGAAATCAAACCTTTCGAGCTCCGTGCTTCTCGCCGCGGGCGCTACCATGGGCGCGATCGTCGCAGCCTTAGGCATTTTGCGCGCGTCCCCTGCCCGCGAACTTCCCCCACATGCCGTGGCGATGGTGAACGATACGTACATTCTTCGCGCGGATTACGACCGGGCCTTGTCCGCTTTGACCGAAGCCGTCTCGAAAAACGACGGACCCCTCGAAAATGCCGACATACTGAAGCAAAGAACAATCGACCGTTTGATCGACGAAGAACTCTTGATTCAACGTGGCATCGAATTAGGTTTACCCGAACGAGATCCCCAGTTGCGCACTCAATTGAGTTCCCGGGTCCTCGAAATGGTGGCCATGGCCCAGGACGAAGATGTCACTCCCGACGAAAAAACATTGCGAACGTTTTATGAAACGGAACCTGGCCGGTTTCGAGTATCGGGTCGTTTTCGAGTCGACGTCATCTTTTTTGCCGTGCCCAACGAAACGAGCGCTGAACAAGAAGCCCAAGTAAAACGCCGCGCCGTCGACGCTCGAGCGCGTCTCGCCAAGAATGAACGATTCGAAGACGTGCAGTCGAGTGGAGATTTGTTGCTCGTCGTTCCGCCCAATGCCCCGTTGCCCATAACCAAACTTCAAGATTACCTTGGATCCACGGCGACGCGTGCCGTTGTGGATTTGGACGAAGGCCATACGACCGAACCTATACGCGGTTCCGACGGATATCGAATTTTGCGCCTCGTAGAGCGAATCGAAGGCGAGACGCCCACATTCGATTCGGTACGCAAAGACGTGGAAAACGCGTATCGCAAGCAGCAAGAAGATGAACGATTGCGGCGGTTTTTGGACCGTCGGCGATCCGCAACGAAAGTCGTCATCAGTCCTTTACCATGAAGCGCGCTTTTCTCATTGTAGTGCTGACTCTGCTCGCGTTCACGTCTTCGGCCATCGCCGAAGCGCATGGTCGCAGCACGTCGTACATCACGTGGACAAAACAAGGTTCATTAGCGACAGCGCGCGTAAAATTGGCGCTCATTGATCAAAATGCGTTGATGGCCGCGTGGGCATCGGCAAAACCACCGCGCGAAGCTGCATCAGTATTGCCTGAAATCGTCTCGATATCGGGTGAAGCAGGAGCATGCCGACTCGTTCCAAAATCGTTTCACGAATTGGTCGCGGAACACGGAAACGTGGTGTTCGAATGGCAAACTCGTTGCGCATTCGATGATGGAAAACCGTTTGTCGCCACAAAACTGCGCAATGATCTACTGTTCGACGTCACGGCCGCCCATGTCGCTTTGGTACGTTTTCACGACCCTGACGAATCTCTCGAAGCGGATTACGTGCTTACGGAGAGCCGACGTGAAGCGGTTTTACCTGTACGAACGACGGCACAATCGACGGCTTTTTTATCAACCATGACTCGTTTTGGTCGTGCGGGAATCGAACATTTGCTGACGGGCTGGGATCATCTCGCATTTCTTTTGGCGCTCGTGCTGGCATCGCGTTCCTTACGCGTGGCCGTCGTCTGTCTGACAGGTTTTACGCTGGGCCATAGCCTCACGCTTTCCATGGCCGTACTGGGACATGCAGCAGCGAAACCGACCACCG
>JANORL010001133.1:0-4162 GCA_031415295.1 Polyangiaceae bacterium
CTGCGTCGGTCGGGCTTGCTCAGCGTACGATGTACGCTTCCGCCGCCCTTCCTAGCAGCACAACGCTCGCAACGCCTGATGAACACCCTCCGAGATCATTTTCTACCTGATCTCATCGTGCCACGGCTGTGCTAAACCCGCGGCTGTGAAGCTTTTCGCGCGTCTGCTCCCATTCGTCTTCGTCGTTGTCGGTTGTGCTTCGTCCACGATCGTTCAGCAAGGGCCGAGTGACACGCTCCGAGCCTATTCGGATGCTCTTCGCGAAGGACGCGTCGATGACGCGTATCGTCTGCTCTCGGACGACGCCAAGCGGTCGATGTCGCTCGATGCGTTTCGTCGAGCGGCCAAGGAAAACCCGGACGAAATCAAAGAAATTGCGTCCGCTGTTTCGCGACCTGCCAGTGATCCCGTGGTGACTGCGACGGTCAACATGCCCAACGGGGACGAACTCTTGCTCGTCTACGAAAGCGGCAAGTGGCGCATCGATGCGACTGCGATCGACCTCTATAGCCAAACGACACCACGTCAAGCGCTCGTGGGGTTTCTTCGCGCATTTGAACGCAAGCGTTACGACGTGATTTTACGCTATGTCCCGGATGCCGAAAAAACAGGTGCGCTTCCTGGTGACGAGCCAGCTCCGACACCAACGGCGCCTGCATCGGGTTCGCTCACGCCGAATTCTGCAGCGGATCGAGTCGACCTCTCCACCAACGACATCACGGCGGACAAGCTACGCAAAGACTGGGAAGGTCCGCAAAAAGAACAGATGCAGCGTATCGTTCAGGCTATCCGAGCAGCGTTGCCCACGGCCGTGATCGAGGAGATTGGCGACAATGCCGCGATGTCCTACGGCGCGGGAGGCACCGTCTCTCTTGTCCGTGAACATGGCGTCTGGAAGATCAGAGATTTTTGACGACGCGTTTTTGACCACTCCTAGGCACGGCACACGAAGCAAAAATGTACTAGGTTGGCGCGCATGGCATCCAGTGGCGCCCCGCCATCTCGTCCGCCTCCGCCACCTTCGGCCGAGGACACTGTTCCTATCCTGCCCCTGCGCAATTCCGTTCTGTTCCCGATGTCCGTCGTTCCGATAAACGTTGGACGTCCAAGGAGTGTGCGACTCGTCGAAGACCTTCTCGGGCGCGAACGCGCTCTCGTCGGCGTGCTCAGCCAAAAGTCATCCGACGTCGATGAACCGACGTTCAAAGATCTCTACACGACCGGAACCATCGCGCGCGTCGTGAAAGTGATTCGTCTCGGTCCGAGCAACTACTCGGTTGTGCTGCATGGTCTCGGTCGATTTCACATGAAAGGCACGTCATCGCTCGAGCCTTACATGCGTGCGAAGATCGAACGGATTCCCGAATCGCTCGTGCGTGACGTGGAACTCGATGCGCTCGGTACGGGCTTACGCGAAGCCACACGTGAAGTTTTGGCGCTCATGCCCAACCTGCCGAAAGACACGGCGGGAATTCTCGACAACGTGCGCGAACCTGGAGCGCTCGCGGATCTCATCGCGTCGAACTTTCCACAAGCACAAGCGTCGGTGGCAAACAAGCAAGAGATTCTCGAAGCATTCGATGTCAAAACGCGTGTGCGCTTCGTGCTCGCGATGGTCGGCCGACAACTCGAAGTGTTGCGCGTGAAGAAAGAAATCTCCTCGATGGTGCAAGAGGGGACGGGCAAGAGCCAACGTGAAGACATTCTTCGTCAGCAGATGAAGTCCATCCGCGAAGAGCTGGGCGAGTCTTCCGAGGACGACGAGATCGAAGAACTGCGCGAGAAGGTGCGGAAAGCCAAACCTCCCGCAGATGTCGACAAAGTAGCCAAAAAACAACTCAGCCGCATGCGTTCGATGGCGCAACAATCCGCGGAATACAACCTCACTCGAACGTATGTCGAATGGATCTCGGAGTTGCCATGGTCGAAGACGACCGTGGATCGTTTGAGCACCAAAGATGTTCGTCGGTGTCTCGATGAAGACCACCTGGGTCTCGAGAAGGTGAAGAAACGCATCGTCGAGTATTCGGCGATTCGGCAGTTACGCGCGGACAAGAAGGGCCCGATTCTGTTGTTCATTGGGCCGCCTGGAGTAGGCAAGACGTCGCTGGGCAAGTCGATTGCGCGCGCGATGGGGCGGCAATACGAACGCATTGCGCTTGGCGGTGTGCGTGATGAAGCCGAAGTGCGTGGGCACAGGCGTACATACGTGGGAGCGCTTCCGGGGCGAATCATTCAGGCGTTGAAGAAAGCCGGTTCGAAAAACCCGGTGCTCGTGCTCGATGAAGTGGACAAACTCGGCGCGGATCTGCGTGGTGATCCTGCGAGTGCGCTGCTCGAGGTCTTGGATCCCGAACAGAACGGGACGTTTCAAGATCACTACCTCGACATGCCGTTCGACTTGTCGCAGGTGATGTTTTTGGCGACGGCGAATAATTGGGACACGATTCCTGCGGCGCTGATGGATCGCATGGAAGTGATCGAGGTTCCGGGGTACACGCGCACGGACAAACTCGGTATTGCGCGTGAGTTTCTGGTGCCGAAACAACTCAGTGCGCATGGGCTCACGGATGAACGGCTCGAGTTTGTCGAGGCCGGCATCGCGACGCTGATTGATCACTACACGCGTGAAGCGGGTGTTCGTGGGCTCGAACGCGAGATCGCGGCGGTTTGTCGCTCCACCGCAGTACGGTTGGCCGAAGGGATCGACGTTCGTGAAATCGTCGATGCAGAGCATGTCGAGAAAATTCTCGGACCGCACAAGGTTCGTCCGGAGATCGCGGAACGATCGCTCGAGCCGGGCGTCGCGACGGGTTTGGCATGGACACCTGGTGGAGGTGAGTTGCTTTTTATCGAGGCGTCGAAGATGCCCGGTAAAGGCAATGTCGTGCTTACGGGCAACATGAAGAACGTGATGCAGGAGTCGGCGACGACGGCGGTATCTTTTGTCCGGAGCAAAGCGGATCGGTTGCATTTGGATCCGGAATGGTTGAAGAACATCGACTTGCACTTGCACGTACCTCGGCACGGAATTCCTCGTGATGGACCGGCGGCAGGCGTGACGATGTTTACCGCAGTGTGTTCGCTCCTTCTCGATTGTCCGGTACGTCCTGATATGGCGATGACGGGCGAAATATCGCTACGCGGGCGCATCATGCCGGTGACTGGCGTCAAGGAAAAACTCTTGGCGGCGCATCGTGCGGGTATCAAACACGTGCTGATTCCGGCGAAGAATCGACGGGATTTGGACGACGTTCCGCAAGACATTTTGGATGCGGTCCAAGTGACGCTCGTTGATTCAATGGACGAGATTCTGCCGCTTGCCTTGGCGCCGATGGCGCCGCCGCCGGCATAAACTTCAGCCCCGCACAGTACAATCGACTTTCCCCAGGTGGCTGGTGTATGCTGCGCAGTAGAAGACTTGAATTCGCCAGTCGTCTGGAAGGGTGGATATGATCCAAACGGGTGAAGTCCTTGATAGCCAATACCGCATCCTGCGACTGATTGGCGAAGGTGGGCAAGGAGCGGTCTACGAGGCCGAAGATTTGGATATCGGCGCACCGGTAGCCATTAAGATCCTGAAGAAGGAAGTCGCTGACTCGCCTGAATTCACGACACGAATGCGTCGAGAAGCGCGTTCGATGGGTGTGCTTTCAGGTACGGCGGCGGTTCAAATCTTTGCGCTGAATCGGTCCAAAGATGGCTTGATGTACATCGTCATGGAGCTTCTGCGCGGGCATGATCTCGAGCAATATTTGTATCAACACGAGACGGAATTCGGTCCTTTGCCCGTGTCGAAGATGATCGAATTACTCGCCCCCATCGTGGATACGCTCGAAGCTGCACATGCGCGAGGAATCCTGCATCGTGACATCAAGCCGGCCAATATTTTTGTATTGGATTCGACCGCTCGAGGTCGCGTACGATTGCTCGATTTTGGAATGGTCAAGGACCTTTCCGCATCCACGCCGCTGACGCAAGAGGGGTTTGTCGTGGGCTCGCCTTCTTATATTGCTCCGGAAAGTTGGCAAGGGCCGTCCATTACGATTTCTGCATCGGCGGACATGTACGCTATGGGGGCCGTCATTTACCGCATCTTTGCGGGACATGTCCCATTTCGCGGAGATTCGCTCGTCGATGTGGTACGGCTCGTCATTCGTGC
>JANORL010001134.1:0-14877 GCA_031415295.1 Polyangiaceae bacterium
GGGCCGCCTGGAGGTCCGCCTGGGGGGCCGCCGAAGCCGCCTCCCCCGCCACCTCCCATGCCGCCTCCCATGCCGCCTCCGCCGCCGCCAATTGGACCTCCGGCGGCACGAGGACCGGGAAAGCCGCCAGCGCCAGCAAAGCCGGGACCACCTGCCTCACGACGAGGTGGTTCGGCTTGGAACGGTCGAACAGAGATAGATTTACCTCCCTGAAACGACCCATCGAGCGACTCACGTGCCGAGTTCGCCTCCGCACTCGTCGCGAGCGTAACGAACCCGAAACCACGCGGTCGCCCTGTCGCGCGATCCTTCGGCAGACTCACTTCCACGACATTGCCCCCGGTAGCCTCAAAAAGGCCCCGGAGAACATCTTCGGAGATTGAATCGGGCAAGCCTGCGACGAACAACTTACGAGAATCTTCAGCCATCGAAAAACCTGCACACCAACGACATCGGTTGCATCGAAGTATCCATCTGAATACTTGCGACTTCAAGGCGCGCGCCCTGCTGCTCGCCTCGAATACTCATCCTCGAAGACCTGCCGGTGCTGCATGTACCGGAGCCAGATCTTCTAGGACCTGCTCACGATATATGGCCCCCTTCCCGCGTCAAGGGAGCCCCCAAATCACCTTTGCTGCTCAGACGTTGCCCGCGCCCCCGACAACAACCGAAACCGCGACAAAACAAGCATTTTCGTACGCTTGAGCGTCCCGGAGAAAGCCGACGAATACCCTCCAGCGTGCTGGACGTTCCGACGCTCCTGTTCTCACACGTGCAAACCGTGTTAGGACGTCTCTTCAAGAGGTAATAAGGCGATGGCTGAAGAGTTCAACATCGATCGTTTGATGAATTCGTCCGGGCGTGTCGAGCTCAACGACCTGGACTGGTCCGAAGTGCCCAAGCACAAAATCACGCCCGAGGCGCTACGGACGTTGCGGTACTTCATGCGTACCGAAAACTCGACGTTCTTCTACGTCAAGGGGCTGATGAGTACGCGCGCAGTCTTCGAGGAACCGGAGCTTGCGCCGTTTCTGTGCGTCTGGATGTACGAGGAAGAATTTCATGGCCGAGCGTTTCAGAAGTTTCTCGAAGCGTACGGTGAACCCGTTGGCGAGGACTACCGCTCGAACATGTACAAGGAGCGCGGTTTCGGCGAACGATTCGACGAGTGGGGCCAAGACTTACTCGGTGCAGTTGTCCCGGATCATTGGCCCGCCGTGCACATGACCTGGGGAACCATCCAGGAATTCACGACGTACCACGCGTATCAAGCGCTCATCGAACGGATCGATCATCCGATCCTGAACAAGATCTGTCAGCGGATCATGAAACAGGAGCTACGGCACTACGTGTTTTACCGAGAACACGCGAGGAAACGTTTGGCGCGCAGTGCCATCACGCGAGCAGTCACGAACATCGCGGTCAAGGGAGCTTGGACCCCCGTTGGAGATGGTATGTGCAGCAAAGAAGATGCCGTGCACGCCATCCGCTTTCTCTTCGATGGACTCGACGGCCCCGCTATCCCCAAGGTGGAACAAAAAGCGCGTGAACTTCCGGGTTTGGAATGGTTCAACCTGTTCACGAAGTTTGCCGAAACGCACAACATCCGGCAGGCGCCCGATAGCTGGTTCAACAAGGACTTCCGCAACAACAAGAAGCCTGCGCCCGATATGGGCGGTCTCTACGACGTCGCCTGATTCACGCAGGTTCGTCTCGTCCAGCCCCATCAAGTCATCAAGTCATCAAGTCATCAGGTCATCAGGGCGTCTGATTCCGCGCCTCGTTCGACGTGTCTGCCGGCGTTTCGCTCGCTGGTACATCCGCTGGCAGATCGTTCGATCCGGTCTCGACCAAAGACGGCACGATGGCAGCGTCGGCTGCTGACACGAGTACTGGCGGTTCGCCGCTCTTTTTCGTGACGTAGAGCAAGAAGTACAGTCCAAGCGCGAGCAGACCAAACGACTGCCATTGCGCAGGCGTCAGCCCGGCATACCGAGGATCGCCTGGAACGATTCCGATGTCGTCTTCACGCAAGAAATCGAGACCAAACCTGACCGGCGCGTACGCGGTGCAGATGAGCCCGATGTAAAAACCCCACGGCCGCGCTTTGCCCCGCCACAGAAGCGAAACGGCAATCGCCAACGGGATCGCCAAGAAAAACTCGTACAGCCCAAGATCATACCGACCGATGACGCCGTTACGAAACGGGTACCGCACGGCAAACCACGCATCCGACAAACGCCCCGGATGATCGTGCACGATCGCGCAACCTGCTCGGCCCAATACCCATCCCCACGTGAACGACGACCCACCCACATCCGCATACGGCAGGATGTTTTCCTTCTTCGAAATCTTGTAGGCGAATCCGCCAATGATCGCTCCGACAAACCCACCGTAACTCGACAAACCATCCCAAAGCGCGAACAAGTAGAAGGGATCCTTGAGCACTCGTTGTGGATGGTAAAAGAGCGCGTCGAAGACATGCGCTCCGACAAACCCAAAAGCGACGACCCAGAAGAAGAACTCGCTCATCTTCTTGGAATCGAGTCCCCGCTGCGTCGCGCGCTTCACTGACAAGATCGACCCGATGTACACACCGAGCGCAACGAGCGTTCCAAACGGTTTGATTGTCGGTTCGAAGTGCCCCACGTACGGCAAGTCGAGCGAAATACCGAGAGGGATCTCGGGCAACGTGAGGTAGGGAATCAGCGGCTCTGACACGGGCTCGTGCGTAGCTCAGCATGCGCAAGAGCGCTATCGCATCGCGGTACTTTCTATTCTTCGCGTCGATCGGTGCCGTGCAGCACGCGAGCAGACGCGTGACTCGCGCGATGGCGTTTGATAAGAGCGGGTGGTGCGTGCGTTGTCGCTTCCAGGCTGCGCCTGTCGAGGCGCGTTTCAGATGGCCGTACTGTCGCGGCTCGTCGCCGCTGGTGAACGTTTCGACCTCGTTGCCGGGGCATCTTCTGGATCACTCACGGGTGCAACATACGTGTCTGGTCAAGCATCCGTAGGGCCGGACATGTGGCGAGCAATGGCCGGCACGCCCGTCGTGTCGCGAAGTTACCTGCGCGGCGAGAAAAGTATCTTCGGTATGACGGTGGTGCTTCGCGAAGCGCTCGAACGTTTTCTGCCCGAGGACAAACTTCACAACACGCATACTGAATTGCTGGTAGCGACGACTCGAGCGCGAAGGTTTTTCCTAGGAAAATCCGACGCTCTCGTCGTGCACTCCAATCGCCTGCGCCGCGACATGCACGATGTGCTGGTCGCTTCGTGTTTCATCCCGCTCATCTACACGCGTCCGCCAGTCATCGACGGCGAAGTGCACATCGATGGGGGCGCTGCCGACAACACGCTGATGGACGAACTAGTGCAACGCGGTGCGACCGATATCACGGTGATCACGCCTTTTATGGAAGGTCGCATCGCTCGTACCATCTTCGCCAAAGAGGCCCCTCCGGTGGCGCCTCCAGGCGTACGGCTGCGACTCATGTTTCCCGAACGACCCTTGCGGCAAAAGCACTTCGATTTCGCCCGCGAACCACTCGAAGAAGCCCTTGCAATGCCGCACCGAGAAATCGTTGTTGAAGCTCGATGATCCACGTGATCGCGAATAAAGTATGGGTACAAATCATATGTCCGACACGTTGCGCATCGTTACCTTCACCCTGAGCGACACACGTACCCGCGTCGATGATGTCGGGGGCCGGTTGCTCCGCGAAAAACTCGAAGCTGCTGGTTTCGCCATCGCGTTACACGGCATCATCCGGGAAGAACCGGACGCTCTTCGCGAAGCCATTCACAACACGTGTGATGCGGCAATCGCCGACGCAATCGTGATGACGGGCGGAACGGGCGTTGCTCCCCGTGACCGTACGATCGAAGTGTTGTTGCCGATGTTCGAGAAGACGATCGACGGGTTTGGCGAAGCGTTCCGGCGTTTGTCGTGGGACTCTATTGGACCACAAGCGATCTTGTCGCGCGCTACGGCGGGCCTCATCCGAGGGCACGTGGTCATCGCACTGCCGGGAAGCCCGCAAGCCGTCGAGCTTGCCGTGGACGCGTTGATCACGCCTACGCTCGCGCACGCGGTGGCGCTCGCATCGGGTCGCGGAGGTAAACACGCAGCGCACGGGCATCGACATCACGATCCCGCAAAACAAACCTGATTGTCGATGATCACCTACCAAGAAGCTCTCGCGCGGTTGCTCGCTACGACACGCCCACTCGCGGTTGAACGTATCGGTGTGGATGAGTCGACGGGCCGTGTGCTTGCGGAAAACATCGTCGCGCACGTGCCGATGCCCGCGTTCGATCACAGCTCGATGGATGGCTACGCAATCGATACGAACGACGTCACAGGATCAGGTCCGTGGGACCTTCCCGTCGTGGGCGAGAGTGCCGCAGGTAGCGAGGTTCCAGCGTTCACGCCTGGGTCAGCGTGCCGCATCTTCACGGGTGCACCGACACCCTACGGGACGAACGCCGTCATTCCACAAGAAGACGTCGTGCGCTCTGGTAGCTCGATCCGGATCGAACGAGCACCCAAACCTTTTGCATGCATACGAAAGCGTGGAGCGGACCTGAGCGAAGGCTCGGTCGCGCTCGAACGCGGCACGCGCATGCATCCTGGTCATGCAGCGCTTGCCGCTGCGCTCGATCATGCGTTTGTCATGGTCGGACGAAGGCCGGTCGTCACGATTTTGTGTACGGGTGATGAACTTCGTTCGCCGGGATCTCCTGGAAGACCAGGATCGATCGCTGAGTCGAACGGCATTTTCGTCGCCGCTGCCGCCAGGCATGCCGGTGCGTTCACGCGCGTCGGTGCGTACGTTCCGGACCAACCTGCCGCCGCTCGCAGCGCTGTGGCCGACGCACTTCGTGGCAGCGATATCGTCGTCACGATCGGTGGGGTCAGCGTGGGTGATCACGACGTCATGAAAGGAGCGTTCGAAGCGTCAGGCGTGACGCTCGACTTCTGGCGTGTGGCGATCAAGCCCGGCAAACCTATTGCTGTCGGGCGTGCTGGACAAACCACCGTGATCGGGCTTCCCGGCAACCCCGCCAGCGCTTCCCTCACTTGGTATCTCTTCGGAGCGCCGCTGGTCCGTGCACTACAAGGCGACGCGAACCCATTGCCTCAACGCCAGCGTATCGAAATCGACGGCGCAATCGAACGATCCCCAGGTCGCGAAGAGTTCGTACGCGCCAAACTCGAACGAGGTCCTCGAGGAACGTACGCGCGCATTCTGCCCAACCAAGCATCGGGTGCAGTCACGAGTTTCGCGCGTGCCGACGTGCTGGTCGTCGTTCCGCAAGACGTTGGCCGCGTGGAAAGTGGCACGACGCTCGACGCGATACGGATCGACGAATTCTGAGCAGAGGGTGTTCCGCAGGCTGCTGCGCGTTGCAAAGCGTCGGTCGGGCTTGCTCAGCGTACGATGTACGCTTCCGCCGCCCTCCCTAGCTTCACAACGCTCGCGACGCCTGCAGAACACCCTCTGTCAACCGTGGTGTTTGTCGCCGTGCGAATGCGCGTGATCGTGATCGCCGTGATCGGGTGAACAGCGCGCATCTTCCCAGCCGACCCAGTACGGACCATCGGGCCCATGCTCACGTTTCCAGATGGGCAAACGCGCCTTGATGCGATCGATGAGTTCGCGGCACGCGACAAACGCTTCGTTACGATGCGGAGCACTTGCAGCACCAACGATCGCGGCATCTCCCACAACGAGCGATCCTATGCGATGGGTTGCGGCAACACGCACGTCGGGCATCTCGCGCTCGATCTCTTCGATGATCCGCACAATCTCGGCTTCAGCCATCGTTCCGTACGCTTCGTATTCGAGCAGCGTTACGGCACGGCCGTCGTTCATGTTGCGCACGACGCCGAGAAACGTCGCGACAGCACCTGCTTCGGGACGCGCAACAATCTGCGTGACCTCGTCCATCGAAAGCGGCTCACGGCGTATACGAGAAAGAGTCAAGTCGACCTCCGGAAATGCCCTGAACGTCCGCCACTCTTCTCCACGAGCAGCACTTCTTCAACAACCATCTCGCGATCGATGCCCTTCAACATGTCGTACATCGTGAGCGCAGCGATCGATGCGGCAACCATCGCTTCCATTTCGACCCCCGTTCGATCCATCGCTTCGGTTCGCGCGGTGATGCGTACGATCGACGCGGGTTTGTCGATCTCGATCTGCACTTCGACATGCGAGAGCGCGATGCCGTGACACATGGGGATGATGTCGGGCGTGCGTTTGGCGGCCATGATGCCGGCGATACGTGCCGTCGCGAGCACTTCGCCTTTGGGTGTGTCTCCACGCGACAATCGCTCGATGGTCTCGGCACGCATACGCAGGCGTGCCGTCGCGACCGCAATCCGGCGCGTCGTGGGTTTGTCCGCAACATCCACCATCCGCACGTCGCCCGTCGGACCAATGTGCGTAGACAGTAGCGGTGCTTCGGCAACCGCAGGTCTTAGATTGGGTGAAGGCATCGTCGAACGAGACGTCAACACGTCGATGGCCGTTGCAAGAATCCCTGGATCACCTCGTTTTGCAGCGCGTTGTGCTACACGCGCCAAAGCGAAACGTCCCGGTCCTCCGAGCGATGCCCAGAGTTGTTCATCGACGCCAGCATCCGCGGACAAACCATCTGGTAGATGTTGCGGCGAAGGATCCAACACAGGTTCCACAAGACGCGCAGAAGGAACTGCTTGCGCCGCAATTGTCGCGACAAGCGTCACGTCGACGTCTTCGAATGCCCCTGCGTGCAGGATACGTTGGCGCAGATCGAGTGGTAACGATCGCCAACCTGCGAGCGGCAAATGGACGCCTGCATGATCAAGCGCGCGACGTGCTGCGAGGGGAACGAGATCCAAATCCGGACCGATCTCGTCCATTTCGAAAGGAAAAACGAGGTGCATGGCGGCCGAATGTTAGCCCCCAATCGCCCGCATCGATACCGTTGCAGCCGTTTCTTCTGTGCAGCCCTTCCAAACCTTGCCGTCGGGCTTCATCAACCAAGCTTCGCCAATCTGTCGGCCAATCTCGTCGGTATCGCCACTCCGCGCTGCTTGCGAAGCATCGACTCCATCATCCGTTGCCAAACACGGTCGAAGCATCCCCGTCGACGACACGCGCAACCGATCACACGACTCGCAAAACGTATCGCTCGTCCCCGAGATGAATCCAACGCGTAGCCCTGGATCGTGCCGCGCACGCACATACTTCGCTGGACCAAGCCCCGGATCCACGATCGCATCTTCGTCGGCCAAGTGCGCCGCAAGCATCCGCCGCATCTCCAAAGCTGTCACCAGATGCTCCCCCACCATTTTCGCCCCTTCGGCGATAGGCATGATCTCGAGAAACCGCGGAACAAGCCGTCGCTCCCACGCCCACAAAAGAATCTTTTCGATCTCGTCGTAATTCACGCCGCGCAGGACAACAGTGTTCAGTTTGATCGGCGTAAAACCCACTGCGATTGCCGCATCGATGCCCTCGAGCACCGGCCCAAGTTCGCCACCTCGAGTGACCGCGCGAAAACGATCGGCGTCGAGCGTATCGATGGAGATATTCAGGCGATGCAAGCCAGCGTCGCGTAACGGTTTTGCCAAACGCGCGAGTTGCGAGGCGTTGGTCGTGAGCGCGACATCTTCGAAACCAATCGTGGACAACTGCTTCACGATTGAAACAATTTCTGGATGCACGAGTGGTTCACCACCGGTCAGGCGTACGCGACAAACTCCGGCTTGCCGCAAAGCTTCGAACATCGTGCGCCATGCCGACGTCATGAGCCGACCGTCGGTGTAGCCATCACTGCGCGAAGGACGGCAATACGTACACGCAAAGTCGCAACGATCCGTCACCGATAAACGCACGCTTCGCGGCGGTGGCCCGGGCTCCGCACGTTTCGGAATTTGCAAACGCGAACCTACGAGGGGCAATGAGCGCTTTCGTGATTCACCCACTTCGTGCGTCAGAGCCATCTCTCAACCTCCTGCCACAGGTGGGATAAGCGCCACTTCATCGCCAGCACGAACTTCCTCGTCCCACTGCGCATACGTTCCATTGACGGCAACGCGAATCGAACGGCGATACGGTTCGAGCCGCGGAAATTGCTCGCAAACTCGCCCTAACAAATCCGCTGCAGTGCACATGCCTTCGATCGGCAAGAGCAATTCGGATGTTCCCAAGACATCTCGTGCCCCCGCAAACGCTAGCACTCTTACTATATTAGACATCTTCCGTTACGTCGTATTTCAGCCTGATCGCGAGAGCACCGTACCACAGGAACGCAGTCGAGCGTGTCTTGCTTCGGGCCGATGCACGATATAGTGGGCCGCTGAATGAGCGAACAGACCGGCGCGGCTGTCGGCAAGATCCTAGCGGGGCGCTACCAGATACGGCGCGAACTCGGACGGGGTGGCATGGGTGTTGTCTACCTGTGCCGTGATCTCGTCGATGATGATCGCGTTGCCGTCAAGGTCCTGAGCAGACCCGGAACACGATCGCGTCAAGAAGAGTCTTGGTGGTTCTACGAGGAGGCGCGAGCGCTTGCCGGGCTCAGTCACCCGGGCCTCGTTCGAGCGCGTGACTTCGGCGCACTGGCTGATGGAACGCCGTTTCTCGTGATGGATGCGGTGCCCGGACGATCGCTGCACGAGTGGCTGTATTTGTCACAAGACACCGGCGGTCTGCCTTGGCCGCTCATCTGGAAGATCACCGATGAAGTGCTTGGTGCGTTGGCGCATGCGCATGCGCGTGGCGTCATTCATGGCGATCTGAAGCCGTCGAACGTCCTCGTGGATCTGCCAACGGACGACGCAACGATGGCCACGGTGCATCTGCTTGATTTGGGTCTGGCGTGGCTCGTTCAAGATCGAGTCGATCATCGTCTCGACGGATCACCCGCCGCCAAACCCACGATTCGTTGGGGTGCGGGAACTCCAGGATGGATGGCTCCTGAACAGATTCGTTACGCCGCGCCACACGTTGGACCAGCAACGGATTTGTACGCGCTCGGATGTGTTGTGTTCACGATGATCGCTGGACGCGAACCGTACGAAGGCACCGACGACGAACTGCTGCAACAACACAAGAGCTCGCCGATCCCCGACGTTCCTCTGCGTGCCGGCATTCCAAACGATGCGGTTGCATTCGTCCGTCGCCTGATGGCCAAACGTCCATGGCACCGCTTCGATTTTGCCGCTGAAGCGCGTAAAGCACTCTGGCCACTCCGTCCGCGAGGTCAGGGCGCAACAACCACGCCGCGTCCTTCCACGCATTCGCCATTCAGTTCAGATCGAAGCAACTCGCCCATGTCGGTGGGTGGAATGCAGCCCGAATCGCAAGTGACGACGACGGGGTTGCTCAGTTTGCGTCCAAGTCCTTTCGTGGCGCGCGCGAGTGAACGTTCCCGTCTCGTACAATTCGCCACCGAGATCGCCCAAGCACCCGAGCCACGGCACCGATTCATTTTGCTCGCGGGTGAAGCTGGAGTGGGCAAATCGCGGCTCGCGGAGTGGCTCTGCGAAGACGCGCACGAGCGTGGGTTGATGGTTCCTCTGCGCGCGCGTTACCGCAAAATCGCTGCACCTCTCGACGGGTTTGTCGGAGCCGTCGTGCAACATTTCCGATTCGAACGCGAAGGTCGCGACGTCATCGAAAAAGTCCTCATGAACCAGTGGGAAGTGGGGCCCGATGACGAAGACGGAAAGACGTGGGTCGCTGCGACTGCGGAATGGCTCAAGCCTTCGTCGCCTGGCGATCCACTTGGACCCACCGGTAAACGATTCGCGTTGTCGTCGGAGACGCGTTGGCGCGTCATGCAACGGACGTTCGAAAAGATCGCGCGAGGTCGACCGTTGCTGCTGATGCTCGACGATCTACATCACGCTGCGCCGACGACGTTCGAGGGTGTAGCGCGGCTACATCGCGAATCGCCACGGCTTCCGCTGTTCTTCGTCGGCACTGTGCGTGACGAAGCACTGGTGACCGATCCTGTTGCAGGCGAATGGGTCGATTGGCTTCTGCGTGAACTCGGCGGTGATCGCGTGACGCTCGATCCTCTCGACGCCACGCAAACGCAAGCGCTGCTTCGTGGAACGTTGCCGCTCGACGAGTCGGCGATCACCGAAGCCGTGCAACGCAGCAAAGGCAATCCGCTGTTCGCCCTGCAGATTGTGCACTCGTGGGCATCAGGCGGGCACATCGAACTGCGAGATGGGCGCTACACGGTGCCCGAAGCGAAACTCGCGATGCGTGCCGCAACGACCGCTGAGCTCTGGGAAGAACGTTTGCATGCCATTCCCGAAGATCTGCGTCGTGGTGCGCGTGCCGCTGCAGCACTTGGTGGTGACATTCGCGAAGACGTTTTGCGTATCGAACTTGGTTCGCTCGGTGTCGATGCCGATCGGGCGATTGCGGCGATGAAACGTGCGCAGATCCTTCTTGCGTCGGGCGAAGAGCGCTTGCGTTGGCCACACGCACTTTTGCAAGAACACCTTCTGTCGCAATTGTTTGCGCAAACCGATGCTCCGCTCATCTTGCGGGCGGCAGCCGCGGCGTTGGCGCATCACCCGGACGGTTCGAGTCGCCGGATCGTACGTCACCGTGTTACGAACCTTCTGCGCGCGGGCGACATCGAGATCGCCGCGGATCTGCTCCACAAGTCGATCGCTCGCTCGTGGGGTCGCACGCGAGACGCTCAAGCGACGCTTCGCGATTTGTCGTTGCTCGACAACCGACTCGAAGGTTATCCGTTGGCAACCCAAAGGCGTTGGCGAGCCGAAGCGCTCCGACACGCTGGGCGCTTGGAAGAATCACGACGTGACGCCGAAGAAGCTCGGCGCATCTTCCACGATGCGGGTGACGTCGAAAACGAAGCCCACTGTGTTCGCCTGTTGGGTCATGTAGCGAGCGACTTGTCCGCACCTATTGAAGGTCGCAAGCTTCTTGCCCAAGCGCTTGAAATGTTCCAAACACTCGACCACGTCCATGGTCAAGCGCTCTGCGAAGTCATTATAGGAGAGATTAATTACTTGTTGGGCGATCACCCGGACGCCTTACGAGTTCTCGAAAGTGCTGGGAGCAAATTCCAAGCCATCGGGGATCGCCTGGGGCACGCACAATGTTTGGTTCTGCACAGTTTCGTTGAGCAATCGAGCGGAGCGCCAGAGAAGGCGCGCGAGCAGCTCAAGGTGGCGCGTGCGGAATTTGACGCAATTGGTTATCGGCTGGGGATGGCGCAATGCGACATTTCTTTGGCGCATTCGGACCATCGTGAAGGTCGGCTGGACGAAGCGCGGCGTGTTGCATTGATGACGCGGCGGAGTTTCCGAGATTTGGGGACGCCGCGAGGAGAAGCGGGTTGCGAGCGATTGTTGGCAATGATTGCGTTTGATGCTGGGCAGTTGGAGATTGCCGAGGCGCACACGCGGGCGGCGGGTGGCCTTTATGATCGATTGGCAGATCCATGGGGTCAGGTGGAGATTAAGGTCATCAGTGCGCAGATTGCGCTCGAATGTGGTCGTATGGAAATAGCTCGTGCTGAATTGAGCGAATGTGAGCGAATGCCGCTTCACGAGGCGGAGCCAAAGCAACATTTGGCGCTGACGCGGGCGTGGCTTGCGTATTACGACGGGCGATTTCAGGAAGCGGCACAGCAGGTTCTTCAAGCGCGTGCGGCATTCAAGGATCCGACGGGCGCAGGTGATCACACGCCGGAGTTGTTGCGTAAATTTGCGCGGATGAATTGGCCGGCGCCGGCGGGTCCGCATATCGACGCGTGGTTGCAGACGTATCTAAAACCGGCCACGGTCACGAGTTGACAGGGCGCGGGGAAACTCGTTTCTGCATGATTTAATGCCCTACATGGGCGGCATTTCGTGGTAGCTTGTGCGCCATGAAACGTAAGCGTTCGGAATCTGTGGGGGCATTAGCGGTGCTTGGGGCGGCAATTCTGCTCGGATGTGGCTGTACGCCGACGGATCGCAATTTTGCATCAGGTGGGGGAGCCGGTGCGGGTGGTGCGGGAGGGCAAGGAGGTGGCTGTCCTGCGGGGTTTGTTGAATGCGATGGCGATCCGAACACCGTATGTGAAACCGACACGGCAACGAGTTTGGCGCATTGCGGCATATGCGACAATAAATGTGCAGCGGCGGTTGACGCCAACATTGGTTGCGTTGCTGGAACATGTTCCATTACGAGCTGCAACAATGGTCGCGGGAATTGTGACAATTTTTACGAAAATGGATGCGAGACGAATCCGACGACGAGTTTCGAGCATTGCGGTACGTGTGGCAATTCGTGTGAAGCGCCCAATGCGATAACGGCGTGCGTTGCGGGAGCGTGTCAGCTCGCCCAATGCGTCGCGGGGAAACTCGATTGCGACAAGGATCCCAAGACGGGCTGCGAAGTGGATCCAGCGACGAGCGTGGATCATTGTGGCAGCTGTGGAATGGCGTGCACGAGTCCGAATGCCATGAGCGAATGCACGAATTCGAGCTGCACATTCGTTGCTTGCAATGCGAATTTCGACGATTGCAATGCGATCAACGCCGACGGCTGCGAAATCGATGTGATGACAAGTCCGTACCATTGTGGAGCTTGTGGCGTATCGTGTAAGGGAGGCGCCTGTAATGCGGGCGTGTGCAACCCGCCGATTCTCGTTGCCAATACGGTTTTTCCCCCAGGAAAGATGACGCTCTTCAAAGGGGATTTATTTATAGGCAGCCGCTCCACAACGGGCGATGTTGCACGAGTTTCGACAACGGGCGGCACGCCCTCGCTCATTGGAACGAGTCCGGGGTCCGCCAATGCCATCGCCATCAATGGTAGCGCGATCTTCATCGCCGCGAGCCAAGGTACGACGCGGATGAACTTGGACGGAACAAACAAGGTCACGTTGGGCAGCCAGACATCGCGAGGTATCGACGCAAGCACGACGACGGTTTATTGGAGCGCGACTACCACGATTCGATCGGCGCCCGCCGCAGGTGGTAACAGCTCGAACTTTTGGTCGGGGCTGGACCAAGCCAATGGCGTGACGCTTGCAGGCGCCTCCATGCTGTATTGGACGACGATGAATGGCAGCATATGGAGTTCCTCCACGATCTTGATTTCGCCGAAACAAATTGCCATGGGGCCATCGGGAGCTGGCGACATCGTTGCGGATGCGACCAAAGTGTATTGGTCGTCCACCAAAGGACTTCATAACGCTCCACTAGGTGGCGGCGGTACGACAGATCTCGTTGGTACGGCAACCACCGCTCGATCCATCGCTGTTGACAGCAACTATTTGTATTGGACTGACGAAGGGAAAGGGTTGGTTCAGCGAGTACCGAAAGATGCCGCATCCCTTGAGCCTGAAGTGTTGGCACTCGACCAAGCCAAGCCTTACGGATTGGCAGTCGATACTCAATTCGTGTATTGGACCAATTCGGATAGCGGCGACATCTGGAAGGTGGCCAAATGAAGAATGGGTAACACATCATGTCGAATCACCTAGCGATCATCGATTGGCGATTTTCCGGGGGCGATTTTGTGCACGGAAAATATTCGCGTGAACATACGTGGTCCTTCGATGGTGGCTTGACCATTCCAGCGTCCCCTTCCCCGTCTGTTGTGCCGGTTCCTCATTCCAATCCGGCGAACGTCGATCCGGAAGAAGCGTTCGTGGCGGCTATTTCGAGTTGCCACATGCTGACATTCTTGCATCTTGCGTCTCGCGCGGGTTTTCACGTCAATGCGTACCGAGACGAAGCGATTGGGCACATGACGAAAAACGAAAAACGCATTCCATGGGTGAGTTTGGTCGAATTGTTTCCACGCATCGAATATGGCGACAAGCGTCCGACGGCGGAGGAAGAGGGGCGGCTGCATCACGATGCGCACGAATTCTGTTTTATTGCGAATTCGGTGAAGACGGAGATTCGGGTGATGGGCGTGCGTGACGCGCAGACGGTGGGCGCTTGACCTGGAAAGGTGCCGAGCTGGAAAGGTGGAAAGGTGCCGAGCTGGAAAGGTGCAGGTAAGGTGGAAAGGTGCGGTAAGGTGGAAAGGTGCTGCGGTAAGGTGGAAAGGTGCCAACCACTTTTGAAAGGTGCTTTTGAAAGGTGCCAACCACTTTTGAAAGGTGCCAACCACTTTTAAAGGAAAGGTGCCAACCACTTTTAAAGGAAAGGTGCCTTAAAGGAAAGGTGCCAACCACTTTTAAAGGAAAGGTGCCAACCACTTTTTTCTTCCTTCAAGGGTGCCCCTTAAAGGTGCCATTAAAGGTGCCAGCCACTTTTTCTGGGTTTCCAACCTTCCCCTAAGAGGTACCAGCAACTTTTTTCAAAATCTTCATCGAATCACGCAACTGGCGTCTCGCTCGTTCGATGGATGGATATGCGAAGACTCCGCTGTTTTCTCCCCGACGAAATCTACTTCGTAACCATCCGAACTGTTGAACAACGGTACGCTCTCGACCCCTACGCTTGTCCGGGCGCCTGGCAAGAGGCTGACGGAAAACAGCTCGATCTTGCTGCCAAGCAAGCGATGCGCGAGCGCGGTCGTGATTGCGTCGAGGCAAGGTGCCATTAAAGGTGCCAGCCACTTTTTCTGGATTTCCAACCTTCCCCTAAGAGGTACCAGTAACCTTTTTCAAAATCTTCTTCGAATCACGCAACTGGCGTCTCGCTCGTTCGATGGATGGATATGCGAAGACTCCGCCGTTTTCTCCCCGACGAAATCTACTTCGTAACCATCCGAACTGTTGAACAGCGGTACGCTCTCGACCCCCACGCTTGTCCCGACGCTTGGCAAGAGGCTGACGGAAAACAGCTCGATCTTGCTGCCAAGCAAGCGATGCGCGAACGCGGTCGTG
>JANORL010001135.1:0-3998 GCA_031415295.1 Polyangiaceae bacterium
GCTTTAGGCGGTGCAGCTTTGGGCGCCGCGGCTTTGGGCGCCGCGGCTTTGGGCGCCGCAGCTTTGGGCGCCGGCTTGGCAGGAGCCGCCTCGGCTTTGTTTCCTCCTAATAATTTGCCCAAGAATCCCATATTTTGCTCCTCTCCACCCAATCCTGCCAGCAACAATCCACACACGACTATGGCGCTCAAACGCTGCGTGATCACCATTTTCAACCACCTGCATGCAATCGAAAACTCGACAACACGTGGACCATCAGACGATCGCATCCATCGCGCTCGGCAAAAGGTCCCGTCAAGCCAAACAAGATCCAAGTATCCGGTGCAGCCAAATGCGCTTGTCGCTGATAATTGACCTTCCCATCGCTCCGCCAACGTGAACACACTTCAATGGCCGGAACGCCTCCCCATGTCGCATCACGTTCTTCGAGAATCTTGAAACCACCCAGCTTCTTCGCTTCGTGCGTCACGTGCGCTTCGACAACCTGGCGTAATGTTTTGCCCGAAGGCATTTTGGTGCGACAAACAATGAGACCTACGTCGCCTCCTTCTTCGAGTTGCAGCTCGAAAAGATGCACCGTGCGATCGACGAATCCCACCTGTGGCAAATCGAACGCGCCTTCGTTCGTAAAATACGTAGCCATCTGTTTACGCTCCCTCGAGCCGAATGACGTTGGTTTTGGGCAGCGTTGCGACGAATTCGTTCGACGAAGACGCCATGATGATTTGATTGTCCTGCCCAAGTAGCGAAAGCGCTTCGACAAACGCTCCCGCTCGACCCGGACTCGTGCCTAGTTCCGGACGGTCCACAAGCACGAGCGAACGGGACAAACCAATCGTCACCGCAGTGGCGGCCACGAGCACTGCTTGTTGCTCGGTTTCCGACAATTCCGCAATGGATGCCTCTGGCCCCCCGCGACTCGAAAAACAACGTGGCAGCCCTGGTTGTGCTTCGTTAGGAACATAGCGACACGACGGAGACAAACGTTCCATTTGTTGAGCAAAAGCTTTTTGAGCGGCCGGATCTTGCGGAAGTTCACGTAAGAACCGCACGACGAATCCGTATTTGGTCGGCTCTTTGGAAACTCGTTGCATACGTTGCTCGATTACGCCCGTCCCGTGAAAAGGCCCAAGCGGCGATAACTTACGCGACGACGGAAAATATTCGACTTTCCCTACACTCGGTCCGTGTTCGTACCGCGCAAGCAATGCGACGAGTCCTTCATCGGCGTCCCGACGAACTCGATCCCGCAGAAATGTCGATTCACCATCCACAACGGTATCCGTGGTGCCTACGTATTGCCGTTCTTCTTCATCGAGCGCAAACGAGATCATGATTTTAGCGATTTGACTGCCGGGCTGGAGCCACGTAGCACCTGTGCTCATGGGGCCATATGGCCCAATGGCTTCTTTTGTGGCCAAAATGGCTTCCAAAAAACGCGTTTTACCTGACGCCTCGGGTCCGGTCACGAGGGCCATCGAATGAGGCGCACCCGTCACGGGATGCCCAAAATCGTACGTTCCATCGGGAACGCCACGAATGCTCAAAAATGTCGCGCGTGTGATTTTCACGAAAAACTCCTCAACCCGATAGTCCGGAAATGCCATCTCCCAGCGCGGCGCTCGCGGCGATTTCTTCGCCCGGATTGAGCAAGATTTTCGGGGATTGGATGATGATGGAATCCGGACCGATGTGAATCATCGATTGGCCACACGTAATCGTTGTCCCGGTGGTGCTCGAGATTTGATGCGAAAGCGCGTTGTTACTGGCAGCTCCTACGGTTTGCTGTATACGATCTCCGCCCGCCATGTTGAGAATCGTTCCAAGAACGCTCGTGAGTTGGTCTTTGCCAATTGTATTCATGAGCTGCCCGAGAACGGCCAGGGCTTTGTCGCCACCCACGCTTTTTGTTTGATTACCGATGACGTCTTCTTGATCGTCCTTTTCGATGGTGGATTTGCGATTTCGACCTACTGAAAGCTGTTTGTCGTTGTTGACTCGCGACGTCATGTCTTTTTCGGCACGCAAACGGAACAACTCTTGTCCCGCTTTGTCCTCGAACATGATTTCGTTGTAGCCACCTGTGGCTGGAACCGAGGCACTTTTGAAGCCATTTTGCGTTTTGTTCGCGGGCAAGGAAAATGGAGGACGCAACAGATTCGTGAAAATGCGCCCGACGATCACCGGCTCTTCGGGATTGCCTGCGAGAAAACTCACGATAACTTCTTGCCCGATACGCGGCAAATTCAAAGCGCCCAGGCCATCTCCCGCCCAGGGCTGATTGACTGGAACCCAGCAAGAACTGAATTCATCCATCTTGCCATACCGATCCCAGTGGAATTGCACGCGAACGCGACCGAATTCGTCGCAATGAATCGTTTCCCCCGCTGGACCTACGACTGACGCCATTTCGACGCCATGGATCGACGGCGTCGGTGTCAACGATTCGGGCGCATAAGGCACTTTTGCACCCACTGCCATACATGTCACCCGCGGCTCTTTTTCATGCGAGGCCGCGATCATCACATGGGTCAACAGCATCTCGCCTTCGCGTTCGGCAAGCGGATGATCACCAATTTGTAGAACAGCGCCAGGTGCCAATTCGAGCGCATTCGATTCAAACGAAAAATGTCTCGTTCGCGCAACCATGGCGTGCGCAGCTTGATCGGCAATACGTTTCGCTTCGTCGGGATCCGTTCGCGTTCGCCCACGATCATCGGCATGCGGAGTGTCCTTCGAACCTTTGCTGCCAAAACGAAATGCCCCCGGCGTATAAATGAATTGTTCGAGATTCGCTTCGATTCCCGCAGGACACGCGTCGGATTGTCCCAACAAAGGTTGATTCGATAGCCGGTGATCGTGATCGGCAAACGTGAGTTTACCCGACCGCACTGAACGTGACGCCGACAGCCCAGTCGCCCACAACCGATCGCGACCAAACGGCTCGTTCGTATGCGCCAAAGGTTCGTCCCGACGTTTTCCTCGCTCCGGACCATCGCAAAGCACAAGGATCGAACCTTCGCTGCTGCGTCGATGAAAATACGTAATACCCGCAGCTTCGAGCAGTCGCGAAATAAAGGCGTGATCGGATTCTTGGTATTGTACTCGGTATTTGCGCGTCTTGCCCGGTCGCGTCACCTGCACTTCAGGCTCGATTCCCCACTCCGCCAAAATCGCTCGGACCACATCGAGGTCCGACAATTGTTGAAAGACGCGGCAATTCGTGCGTTGCGTGAGAAGCCAAAGACGCGGCACGACGGTGAGCCGATACGTGGAAAGCCCAGTATCTTCCGACCGAATTTGATGAATTTCGGAAACCAGCCCCGTCCATTGGGGCGGCGATTCCGTCCCATGAATCGCCTCGCCCACTTGAATGGCCACCGTGGCCCCACGACCAATGATCGCCTCGAAGTCCACTGCGGGATTGGCCGAAACCGCGACCATGCGAATCGAAAAGATTTGCGACAAACCATCTTCGATCGAAACTTCGCGAATGTCGAAAACGTCTTCGGCGTCGAGCATGAGACGCAGGGCGTTGGAGGAACGTTCGAGGTTCATGGTACTTTCCTGGCTGATGCAAGTGTAAGCGGATTTGGGTCCGCTGCTCAATTAGCATGAAGTGCAGCAAAATTCGCGCCAAATTTCGGCGAAGCGGCACACCGTGATTTCATGGGCGCAACGCGGAGATTCTATTGACCTGGTGCATGTATGATCCACCTTGATGGACATTTTTTAGTCCAACCAGGCGCACATTGGCCATCTTCATGCTAAGCGTCGGCTTGGAGAGTCGCCATGACCGAAATCCCGATCTACCAAGTCGATGCGTTCGCGAGTCGTCCTTTTGCTGGCAATCCGGCCGCGGTCTGCCCCCTCGAAGTGTGGCTTCCGGATGAGACCCTTTTGGCTATTGCCGCAGAAAACAATCTTTCAGAAACTGCATTTTTCGTCCGGCAAGGAGATCGTTTCGATTTGCGGTGGTTCACACCGACCGTCGAAGT